>JABFXP010000081.1 GCA_013361685.1 Catenulispora sp. | reverse complement strand
GTGTCCGCGTGCATCGTGTCCGGGCGTCCCGGGTCCGGAGGCGCCGCGTTCGGATCCGCGGCGCCGGTGCTCGTCGTGGCGTTCATACCGTCGATTGCAGCGCCGGCCGTGCTGCGGTGTAGTCGTACGGCGGAAGGCTCTCGCGCTACTCCGCAGGGAGTCAGCCGGAGGCGGCCTCGACCGCCCGCGCCCGGTCCGCGACGCCCTCCAGGCGGTAGGAGACGCCGCCGGACTGCCAGATCAGGGTGCCGACGGTGCGGTGCGCGGTGGCGGTCACCAGCCGGCCGGCGCGGTCGACGTAGACCACGTCCTGGGGTCCGGCGATCCACCAGCCGTGCGTGCCGTCGACGGTGACGTCCACCGGGCCGTTGCCGTAAGCGATCTTGCTGAACACGTCGGAGAGCCCGCCGTCGAACTCGTCGAGCCGTTGCCCGGCGCCGAAGATCAGCGAGACGACGCGGCCGCTGTCGCTGACCGTGACCCGGGCCGGCGAGCCCAGGTGCGGCGGGACGGTGACCGGGAACCGGACGGCCTGGCGCGCGGCGGCCAGGCTCGTGACGTGTTCGCCGGGTAGCGTCAAATCGTCCGGCGACTGCGAGGCAGGCGGCGCGGGGGCGGGCAGCGAGCCGTGGCGCACCTCGACGCCGGCGAACCGGAGCACGCGTTCGATGGCGGCGCGCACCTGCGGCGAGACCGCGGCCGCCGCACCGAGCGCGGCCACGACCAGGGCCAGCACCGTGGCGGCGCGGCGCAGCCGGGCGATGGCCCGGGAGTGCCGGGATTTCACGGTGCCGCGCGGCAGGCCGAGGACTTCGGCGGTCTCGGCTTCGGAGAGGTCGAGGAAGTAGCGGCAGACGATGACGGCGCGGTCGCGCTCCGGCAGGTCCTTGACCGCTTCGAGCAGGCCCTCGCGGGTGATCGCGGTGAGCGCCTCGTCCTCGGAGCTGCGCTCGAGCAGGGCGACGCCGTTCTGGACGAAGTCCTCGCGCCGGACCCGGCGCACGGCGCCGCGGTGCAGGTTGCGGGTCTCGTTGACGACGATGCGCAGCAGCCACGGCCGGAACCCGGCGCCTTCGCGGAAGCCGCCGAGGCCGCGCAGGGCCTTGGTGAAGGCCTCCTGGACGACGTCGTCGGCCTCGTCGCCGGCGCCGGCGAGCCGCGCGGTGCGGCGGGCCAGCGGCGTGTAGCGGGCGACCAGGAGCGCGAAGGCGTCCTGGTCGCCCGCTTTCGCGCGGGCCACGGCCTCGTCGTCGTCCGTCGGTTTCTCCTTACAGGGAACGGGTTCTAGGCCTTGGCGGGCGCCTGCTGGACGCGGCGCTGCCGTTTGTCGCCGAGCCGCCGCAGCAGCCGGGTCAGGGCCTTGAAATAGCCGTACCAGACCGGGAACAGCACGACGCCGATCCCGGCCACGATGATCATATGCGCCCACGGATCGGGCACGCTCTTGTGGACGAACTTCCCGATCCGGCCGTTCCAGGCGAGGATGCCGAGCGCGATGAAGCCGTAGGTGCCGAGGATGGCGCACAAGCCGTAGAGCGTCATGCCCCACTGTTTCAACGACGGCAGCTTGCGGCGGCGCAGGTCCCGCCACAGGCCGCGGGTGAAGTAGGCGCGCGACTCCTCGCGCAGGCGCGGGAAGCGCATCGCGTCCGACAGCGCCATGTAGCCGTCGAGCGGCATCAGCGGGTTGAAGTTGTACAGGGTGTTGAGATAGAGGGCGAACGCGATCTGGAACAGGATCGCTCCGGCGACCGCCGAGTGCGTGTAGTACGCGCCCACCGCCAGCCCGCCGGCGATCTCGGCGGTCACCAGCGGTCCGGACAGCGCCACCACCACCCGGGACCAGCGCGAGCCCAGCCACATGTCCGAGGTGTCCACGAACGCGAACGGCATGCCCATCATCATCATGAAGCCGCCGCGGTTGACCCGGCGGCCGTAGGACTTCACCGCCATCGCGTGCGCCATCTCGTGCACCGTGCAGGCGGCGAAGAACACGGTCAGGACGATCGCGCCGGCCCAGGGCCCGGCGCCCTCGGTGTCGAGCAGCTTGTACTTGTCGCGGTCGAACCAGAACGCGACCAGACCGGCCGGGACCACCAGGGCCAGCAGGGCGACGGCCGGGCGTGTGAAGAACCACCAGCCGAACCGCCGGTATCCGCGCTCGATCAGGCCGTCCAGGCCCTTGACCGAGATCTCCATGCGCAGCAGGGCGTTGAGGGTGGCGCGGCCGGCCCGCCGCAGGAAGGACAGCTGCTCGGTGCTGCGCTGACCCGGCAGGCCGGCGACCAGATCCACCGAGGCGAACATCCTCAGCGCCTGCTCGATCCGGGGCAGGGCCAGCTCGCCGTACTCCTCGAGGTAGGCGAACAGCAGGTCGCGCGTGGTGGCGCGACCGTCGATCTGGTTCCAGACGAAGACCTGGCGCTCGTCCAGGCTCAGGTAGGCGCCGGTGCGGGTGTTGCGCAGCGCCCACTCCAGCCGGCCGCGGTCGTCGGGGATCTGTTTCAGTGCCCACCCGGAGCGCTTGCGCGGCGTGGCGGACAGCGGCTCGGCCGGGGCGTGCTCGTCGGCGATGGCGTCGGCCGGGCTGATGAGCTCGCGGGCCGGGGCCAGCATCGTCATGCCGGCCGGGCGGACCATGGTCTTGGAGCCGATGGCGGCGGTGCGCGGCTGCTCGAAGATCAGCACGACGTCGCCGACGAAGACCACGGAGCCGTCGTTCAGCCGGGCCTTGCCGCCGCGGATCCGCTCGGCGTCCTGCGGCCCCAGGCCGCTGTCGACCCGGACGCCGTTCAGCGAGCCCAGATCCTCCAGATAGTAGGAGCCTGATTCACGGACGATCCGCGCGTGCTCCCGCGACACCGACGGATGGTCCAGCTTCAGATCGTTGCCGGAGGAGCGCCCGATCGTGAACGGCTCCTTGGCCACCACCGCGACGGAGGCCCCGTTGGAGCCGGGCTGCCGCAACTGCGGGGCGTCGAACTGGTCGACCCGCGCCTTCTTGCGCTGAGTGCCGCAGCGCAGGCAGTACGGGAAGTCCTTACGGACCTGGTATCGACACGAGTGGCACAGCAAAGTACGTCCCCCCATCACCGAAAACCCACCTCAGGCGCGCCCACAACGACGGCGGCACCATCACCGAGACTTGGTACGTCTCCATGATGGTGCCGCCGTGTCGGCGTCGCACTATTCCTTGTCGAACTGCAGGAGTATCGCTACTGCCACGGCCACCCCGGCGAGCAGTTCCAGCCCGGCGGTGAAGGCGTGGGCGTAGGCGGCCGGCGTGGGCGCGGAGCCCAGGGCGGAGTAGAACACGATCCCGATCACCGCGACCCCGACGGCGCCGCCGACCTGCATCACGGTGGAGACCACGCCGGAGGCGGCGCCGGTGTGGTGCGGCGCGACCCGGCCCATCGCGGTGGCGGCCAGCGGCCCGATGGCCAGGCCCATGCCCGCGCCGTCGGCGACCAGCGCCGGGATCAGCCACAGCAGCGAACCGTCGGTGCCGGTCACGTTCAAGGTGACGATCATGTCCGCCAAGCTCACGGCCATGACGAGCGTCCCGACGGCCGCGGTCTGACGCCCGAGCTTCGCAGCGACCTTCTGCGCGGTCATCGAGGTGAGCAGGTACCCGGCGCCGATGGGGGTGAAGATCAGCCCCGCCTGCAGGGCGTCCAGCCCCCGGCCGTCCTGCACGTAGAGGGCGAAGACGAGGAAGAACGAACCCTGACCCATCCAGAACACGATCTGCGCGATGATGCCCCGCCCGAAGCCCTTGGTGCGGAACAGCTCCGGGTCGATCAGCGGCGACTTGTCCGCGGCGGCCAGCCGGCCCTGGTACCAGCCGAAGACCCCGAACAGCACCAGCGCGAGGGCGAAGCTCAGCCACGTCCACAGCGGCCAGCCCTGGCTCCGGCCCTGGATCAGCGGCAGCACGGTGGCCACCATCGCCCCGCTGACGAGCGCCACCCCGGGCAGGTCCAGCCGGGTCCGGCCGGCGGCCTTCGACTCGGGCACGGCCCGCGGCACCAGCGTCAGCGCCACCGCACCGACCGGGACGTTGATCAGGAAGCAGCTGCGCCAGCCCAGCCCGCCGAAGTCGATGTCGATCAGCACCCCGCCGATCAGCTGGCCGAAGACCGCGGCCAGCCCCATGGCCAGGGCGTAGGCGGTGAAGGCGCGCACCCGCTTGGCCCCCTCGAAGGCGGTGCCGATGACGGCCAGCGTCTGCGGGCTGAGCAGCGCGGCACCGACACCCTGCACGATGCGCGCCGCGATCAGGACCCCGGCGGTGGGTGCCAGCCCGCAGGCGGCGGAGGCGGCGGTGAACAGCGCCATGCCCAGCGCGTACATCTTGCGCCGCCCGAACATGTCCCCCAGCCGCCCGGCGGTGATGACCCCGGCCGCGACGGTCAGCCCGTACCCGGCGACGATCCACTGGATGGCCGCCGGCGAGGCGCCGAGGTCGCGCTGCGTCTCGGGGATCGCGACGTTGACGATGAAGATGTCGAGGGTGGTCATGAAAATGCCGGCGAGCAGGACCAGGAGCGTGAGGTTCTGCGCCTTGGCGGCCACGGCGGGCGTCTCGTGCGCCGTGCGGGCCGGTGTCGCCGGCCGGATCTCGGTTGCGGTCATGGCGTCCACGATGGCGGCGGGGAGGTGGCGGCGGCGATTACCTGAGAGGTAAGCGGCGGACGGTTACCTCCGAGGTAATCGCCCGACCGAATCCCCGAACGGCATCGTTGTGGTCACAGGCCGCCGGGCAAGCCGGGGCCGAGACGGAAGGCACTGCCATGACGAACGTGAACAACCTCATCGACGCCTACATCGCCACCTGGAACGAGACCGACGCCGACGCCCGCGCCAAGAAGATCGCGGAAGTCTTCGCCGAGCAGATCGAGTACACCGACCCCCTGGCCTCGGTGCGCGGCCACGACGAGCTCGCCGCCCTGATCGCCGGAGCGCAGGCCCAGTTCGCGGGTCTCACGTTCCGCCTGGCGGGCGCCCCGGACGCGCACCACGACGTGGTCCGTTTCACGTGGGAGCTGGCGGCCGGGGACGCCGAGGCGCTGGTGGTCGGGTTCGACGTGGCGCTGATCGGCCCGGACGGGCGGATCGGGGCGGTGGCGGGGTTCCTGGACAAGGTGCCCGCGATGTGAAGGAGTGCGGCAGGTGGTTCTAGGGCGGCGGTGCGAAGCTCTGCTTCGGCTGCCGCCCTCGGCATGTCGTCAGGACTTTGATATACGCAGGATCTGCGTCGTGCTCTGATCGGCGCGGGCTTGGATCAGGGTGAGAGTCCCGTCGGGATTCATGGCGAGCGAGACTTCCTGGCCGACCGGACCGGTGTATGTGAGCAGAGCCGTCGGGCTCCTCGACACCTTCCAGAACTGGATGGTCGCGTCGCCGGTCTGGGCGACCGCGAGGATGTCGTCGGCGATGAAGACGAAGCGGGGCAAAATCGCGGGAATGGTGCGGCGGCTTGTAGGGTCGGCAGTCCTGGATCTCATGTCCCACAGCGCGACTTCGTTCAGGTCGCAGGCGGCGACAAGCCTGCCGTCGGGCGAGAAGGCGACGCACGGCCGGAAGTCGCCGCTCATAGCCGGCATCAGCGTCTGGGTTGTCGGGCGATGTATATCGCTGACATCCATCACCGCGGCACCCCAAGATCCGGCGAGAGCGACCTGATGGCCATGAGGCGGGCGCGCGGCGAGACTGGTGATGCCGCCCGGCAGCTGAGTTGTAGCGAGGACGTGGAGACGCTCCACGTCGGATGTTTGCCAGACGTTCACGGTTTCGCCGACTGCTTCGAAGCTCCGATCGCCGGCGGTGGCGAGGACCGGCCGCGCGGAAGAGCCGTAACCGGGTTCGGGCAACAGGTTGCGCTGTTCGGTGGTGGAGCGCACCACCTGCACGGTCAGTTGCTCGGGGGCCGGTTTCCCCTTGTCTCGTACCAGGAATCGGCCCGCAGCCCCGGCCACGACGACGGTCCCGGCCAGCAGCCCCAACGCCTCGCGGCGTGAGCTTCGGTGCTCCGGCGGGGCGAGATCTCGATCCGTCAGATCTATCTCGTAGAGCGGATCGTCGGCGTCCACGTTTCCAGCCGCTCCACGATCCGGCCGAGCCGCGCCTCGAACGCGGCCTCGGCGACGTCACCCTGGCACCGGCCCCGCCACAGGTCGGCGAGGTCCTCCTCGATCGCGGTGAGCGACTTCATGTCCTCATACGCCTCGACCGCGTTCACCGGGACGTCCGGGACCAGCGCGGCCCCGAGGTTCGCCGGGCCGTTGACCTCGTCCTCAACGACGGTGAGGGTGACCCGGGCCTCGGCGGCGATGCCGCGTCCGACGAGCTCCAGAGCGCGCAGCGAGGTGCGCGGGGCGTGCAGGATCTCGTCCAGGACGATCAGGACCTGCGAGGAGCGCAGGAGGGACTTGTCGTTCACGGTGTACCGGGCCTAGGGCTTCTTCGTGCTGGCCGGCGGGGCGGCCGGGGCCGTCGCCGGGTTCTGGTTCTGGTTCGGAGCCGGGTTCTGGTTCGGCGCGGGGGTCTGGCCGGGCGTGGCCGCCGGGCGCTTGGCCTGCGGCGTCGAGGCGTCCACCGCCGCGTCCACGACCAGCGGCTGCGGACGGGTGGCGCCCAGGTAGTCGGCGGCCGCGATGGGGTCGAAGCGGATCACCGCGCCGGTGTGCGGAGCGTCGATCATGGCGCCGCCGCCGACGTAGATGCCGACGTGGTGGATGCTGCCGGGGTTCTTCAGGTTGGTGGCGTAGAAGACCAGGTCGCCCGGCTGGAGCTGGTCGGTGGGGATGTGCGGGCCGGTGTACCACTGCTCGGAGGCGGTACGGGGCATGGTGATGCCGACCGAGGTGTAGGCGGCCTGCACCAGGCCGGAGCAGTCGAACATGCCGTCGGACCCGTCGCCGCCCCACTCGTAGGGGGTGCCCAGCCGGTTGAAGGCGAAGGCGATCGCCCGGATCGCCATCTGGGACGGGGCCAGGACCGGATCCGGAGCACGGAAGGCCTGTTCCAGGGCCTTGATGTTCTTCACGTAGTTCTGGGTCTCGGGATAGGGCGGGATGCCCTGGAACTGCTCGACCGCCCCGGGACCGGCGTTGTAGCCGGCCAGCATGTTGGACACCGCGTCACCGCCGATGCCGGAGACCTGGTGCGCGATGGCGCAGTCGTAACGCGCCGCGGCCGGGATGGCGTCGGCCGGGTTGCGGGGGTCCTGCTTACCGTCGCCGTCCTGCGGCGAGGACCAGTTCGGCCAGGTCCCGGGCATGAACTGGGCGATCCCGACCGCCCCGGCCGGGGAGACGATGGTCGGATCGAAGCCCGACTCCTGATACAGCTGCGCGGCCAGCAGCGAGGGCGTGAGCTCCGGGCACATGTGTCCGGATTTCTCCATGAGTACCGCATAGTCCGCCGGTACGGTACCGTCGGCGATCCGGCCCACTGTGCTGCTGGTCGCCGCCGAACTGCCGGCGGCCACACTCATGGCCCCGACCACGACCGCTCCGACGAGGAGGAAGGGCGTGGCCACCAAGCCGGCGCCGACGATCACCGACGTGCGCATCAGACCTCTTCCTCTCTCCCCTAAAGTCGATCATCGGACGAACCGATAACCAAGGTGTGCCGCGGACGGAATCAGGAAAACGACACCATAGACAAGCTATCTGCCGTCCGCGTCATCCTCGTAGACTGAGTTCCCTACGCTACCGGCAGTGACACCACATCATCGCGAGTACGACGAACACCACCGTTATAACCACAGGACTGGAGGCAGGCGGTCATCGTGTCTGCTCTGCAAGCTCTGCGCGGCGCGGCCCATACGGTTGCGGCGTTTCTCACCGACCC
>JABFXP010000475.1 GCA_013361685.1 Catenulispora sp. | reverse complement strand
TGCCGGCCCAACCGGAAATGAGGCGCGTTCTCGCGCCGTCCAGCCTGCGCGGCAACGCGCCGACAGACTTGACCGAAAACGAATCGGGATCTTCCAGACATCCTGGAAGATCCCGATTCGTACTGCTTTGTGGAGCTGATCTTGCGGTACTTGAACACGTGACCCGACCACACGATCGGGGGTGCGGGTGGCGAAGCCCCCGCCCGCGCCGCTCGCGGCGCAGAAAACAACGAGGCGACGTGGCTCACGCATTTTGTGAGCACACGTCGCCCGTCGACGAGTGGAGCCGGCGGGAATTGAACCCGCGTCCATCGGCGACTTGTCAGGGCTTCTCCGGGCGGAGCCTGTGATCGCTTTTCTCGGCCCCGGCAGTCTCACAGGCACGCTGCTGACAGGCCCAGCCACATTGGTGTCCCGTCGGGCCCTGTGGCCGTGTCCGACGGTGGATCCTCCTAGCGATGTCTTACCGGGCCGGAGGCGCTCCCGGGTCGACAGAAGTCATTACCTGATCAGTGGATCAGGCGGCGAGGCCGTAAGCGGCCTGCGACTTCAGCTGCGTCTTGTTGGCAGTTATTTTTTGTGCAGCGTGTGGTTAACGAGATCATCGCTGCTTCCTCGGCCCGCTTCCCCTGCCAAAACGTCCGATGTCGAAACCGTTCGGCCCCTTGTCGGACGACTTTTGGTCGGAAACGTTTGTTTCTTCGACGCTTAGTCGTCTCTATTCAGTTGTCAAGGTGTCGGTTGCGGTTTCCCGAACCGGTTGATCCAAGCGTAGCGGGTCCGGCTGGGAGACTCCAGCGGGTTCGCTACGTGGGTGTAACGCCTCAGCCGCGGCGGTTGTTCCGCTTGAAGGCTGAGGCCATGGCGCGTTCGGCTTCGCGCTTGTTCTGGCGTTCCATCAGGGTCTGGCGCTTGTCGTAGGTCTTCTTGCCGCGGGCCAGGCCGATTTCGACCTTGACCTTGCCGTCCTTGAAGTAGAGCTCCAGGGGGATCAGGGTGAGGCCGGTCTCCTTGGTCTTGCCGATGAGTTTGTTGATCTCGGCTCGGTGCAGGAGGAGTTTGCGGTTGCGGCGGGGGACGTGGTTGGTCCAGGTGCCCTCGGCGTACTCCGCGATGTGGACGCCCTGGAGCCAGACTTCGGCGTCCTTGATCACCGCGTAGCCGTCGACGAGGCTGGCCCGGCCGGCTCGGAGGGACTTGACCTCGGTGCCGGTCAGGGAGATGCCCGCTTCGTAGGTGGCCTCGATGGTGTACTCGTGGCGCGCCTTCTTGTTGCGGGCGATGACCTTCTGGCCTTGTTCCTTCGGCATGGGGTTCATTATCCCCGATGAACGGGGCTAGACCTTCAGGTATTTCCGCAGGGACAGGGCGCTGGCGCCGACCGCCATCAGCAGACCCACCGGGACCAGGATCAGGACGGTCAGCAGGACCTTGTCCCAGCCGACGAAGCTGGTGAAGGTGAAGCTGGGCGCCAGGACGCGGTCGATGAGGAAGAACTTGAAGCTGGCCACGCCCAGGGCGGCCACCGCCACGCCGCCCAGGCCCGCCACCGCGCCCTCCATCAGGAAGGGCAGGCGGATGTAGAAGTTCGAGGCTCCGACCAGGCGCATGATGCCGGTTTCGCGGCGGCGGCTGAAGGCCGACAGCCGGACCGTGTTCACGATCAGCATCAGGGCCAGGCCGACCATGACGACCGCCACCGTGCTGGCCGAGACGGTCAGGCCGCTGAACAGCTTGAACAGCGGCTTCAGGATGGTCTTCTGGTCCGCCACCTCTTCCACGCCCTGCTGGCCCTGGTACGTGGAGCGGAGCGCGTCGATGTTCTCGGTGCTGGGGTTCTTCAGCTTCACCCGCAGGGAGGCCGGGATCTGGTCCGGGGTGACGTACTCGGTGACCGGGGAGCCCTTGGCCTGGTCCTTGTAGTGCGCGAAGGCCTCCGCCTGGGTCTCCGGGAACACCTGCTGGACCAGCGGGTTGCCGGTCAGGTCGGTCTGCAGCGCCGTCATCTGGGTGTCGGTGACCTGGCCGCCGGAGCAGGTGGTCGGGTGCAGCGTCTGGTCGGTCTTGGTGCACAGGAAGACCGAGACCTCGACCTTGTCGTACCAGAAGTCCTTCATCTGGCTGGTCTGGAACACCATGAGCAGGGCGACGCCGAGCATGCCCAGGGCCACCGCCGCCGAGACGACGACCGCGATGGTCATCGTCAGGTTGCGGCGCAGGCCGACGAAGATCTCGGAGAAGACGAATTGGGCACGCATGGTCGGTCGGGGGCTCCTACCTGAGTTCTGCTGATGTGGCTGGGGGCGCGTCCTTAGCGGACGTAGCCGTACACGCCGCGGGACTGGTCGCGGACCAGGTTGCCGCCGTCGAGTTCCAGCACGCGCCGGCGCATCTGGTTCACGATGGCCTGGTCGTGGGTCACCATCACCACGGTGGTGCCGGCCCGGTTGATCCGGTCCAGCAGCTTCATGATGCCGACCGAGGTCTCCGGGTCCAGGTTTCCGGTCGGCTCGTCGGCGATGAGCACCATCGGGCGGTTCACGAACGCGCGGGCGATGGCCACCCGCTGCTGCTCGCCGCCGGAGAGCTCGTTGGGGAAGCGTCCGCCCTTGCCGCCCAGGCCCACCAGGTCCAGCACCTCCGGCACCGCCTTGCCGATGGTCGGCCGGGACTTGCCGATCACCTCCAGGGCGAAGGCCACGTTCTGCTCGACCGTCTTGTTCGGCAGCAGGCGGAAGTCCTGGAACACGGTGCCGATCTGGCGCCGCAGCTGCGGGATCTTCCAGTTGGACAGCTTGGACAGGTCCTTGCCGGCCACGTAGACCCGGCCGGTGCTGGGCCGCTCCTCGCGCAGGATCAGGCGCATGAAGGTCGACTTGCCCGAACCCGAGGAGCCGATGACGAACACGAACTCGCCGCGCTCGATCTCCAGGGAGATGTCCCGGAGAGCCGGCCGGTTCTGGTTCGGATAGGTCTTGGAGACCTGGTCGAATCTGATCATGCTGGCATCGCCTCCGTCATAAGCGCCTCGGCCGGGAAGCCCGCGCGGGCACTTATGCGTACGCTCGGTCGTAGTGTCACAGTAGAGATGACAGTACACGCCGGAAGTAGGGGTTCAGGGCCCCTTCGGCCGGGAACCACAATCCGCACCGGCTGCGAGCAGGTGCGAACAGGGTGTCGAATACAGTGCCCGATACAGTGCCCATTACAGGAGGTGAGGCGGCATGTGCTGTGAGCACCTGATTTGCGCGAATTGCGCGGGGCCGGTGTCCGAGGGCAGGTGCAGCGTCTGCCGCGGCCACCGGGAGCAGATGCACCGGGGCGGGGGCGTTTCGGCGTCCACGCTGACCGCCGTGTTTCTGACCTTGCTCGTCGCTGTGGCTTTTCTCACTACGACGATGCATTAAGGCCGTTCAGGGCCGTCAAGACCAAAAGAAGCCGCTATATAACGCAATGTGCGTTATATAGCGGCTTCTGTCCGATTTAAGCGCGATCAGCCATTTTCACGCTGTTTGCGCCAGCGGATCCCGGCCTCGATGAACTCGTCGATGTCGCCGTCCAGCACCGCCGTGGTGTTGCCGGTCTCGTAGTCCGTCCGCAGGTCCTTGACCAGCTGGTACGGGTGCAGCACGTAGCTGCGCATCTGGTTGCCCCAGGAGCCGGAGGAGTCGTCCTTCAGCGCGTCCATCTTCGCCTGCTCCTCCTCGCGCCGCCGCTGCAGCAGCTTGGCCTGGAGCACGGCCATCGCCGAGGCCCGGTTCTGGATCTGCGAGCGCTCGTTCTGGCACGACACCACGATCCCGGTCGGCAGGTGGGTGATGCGCACCGCCGAGTCGGTGGTGTTGACGCCCTGGCCGCCGGGGCCGGAGGAGCGGTAGACGTCGACCCGCAGCTCGTCCTCGGGGATCTCGACCACGTCGGTCTGCTCGACCACCGGCACCACCTCGACGCCGGCGAACGAGGTCTGGCGCCGGCCCTGGTTGTCGAACGGCGAGATCCGCACCAGCCGGTGCGTCCCCTGCTCCACCGACAGCGTGCCGTAGGCGTACGGCGCCTTCACGGTGAACGTCGCCGACTTGATCCCGGCCTCTTCGGCGTAGGACGTGTCGTAGACCTCGTACGGGTACCCGTGCCGCTCGGCCCACCGCGTGTACATCCGCAGCAGCATCTCGGCGAAGTCCGCGGCGTCCACGCCGCCGGCCTCGGCCCGCAGCGTCACCAGCGCCTCGCGGGCGTCGTACTCGCCGGACAGCAGGGTGCGCACCTCCAGGTCGCCGACCGCCTTGGAGATGTCGACCAGCTCGCCCTGCACCTCGGCCAGGGTGTCCGCGTCGCCCTCGGACTGGCCCAGCTCGAAGAGCACCTCGATGTCCTCCAGGCGCCGGTTCAGCGTCGTGAACCGGTTCAACTCCGCCTGCAGGCCGGACAGTTTCGAGGTCACCGCCTGCGCCTTGGCCTGGTCGTTCCACAGGTCCGGGGCCGAGGCCTGCTCCTCCAGGTCGGCGATCTGCGCGCGCAGCCTGTCGACGTCGAGCACAGCCTCGATGGACGCCATGGTCGTGCGGAGGTTCTTGAGCTCTTCGGAAGGATCTGTAGCCACGTGACAAGCCTATCCGGAGTAAGCCACCCGGAGCTTCGTCGGTGCGGAGGCGGTGACCACCACGACGCGGCCGTCCGGCGTCTGGGCGGCACCGGGCGGCAACGTGGAGGCCAGTCCCCCGGCTCCCGTCTGCCCGTTGCCGTTCATCGCCTTGACAGCTCCCCCGGGAGAACGAACGAACACGTAAGGCGTTCCGTCCCCAGAAGTCGTCGCGGTAGGAAGACCGGACAAGGGAGTCTGCGCAGGAGCTCCCCACAGCTTGTTCGCATAAGCGATCGCCATAACGCCTTGGTCAGAGGCGCGCTCCACATAGGCGCTGTATCCAGACGTCGACGGCGTCGCCGCGAGCGCCACCCCGGAGGCGACGTCACCGACCCCGGGCACCGGCTGCCAGTCGCCCCAGGTGTAGGCACCGGAGCTCCCCGAAGGGCTCCCGGTCGTCGTCATCAGTGTTTTCCCGCTGCCCACCGCGGCGATGACCACGGTCCCGTCGGTGTTGGCCAGCGCACCCGGCGCACCGTGCAGCTTCGCGGTGCCGACCGGCACCCACTTCGCGGACCAGCCCCCGTCGGCGGCGTAGCTGCGCTGGTGGACCACCCCGTCGCTCTCCCGGACCGCGAACAGCTCCAGCCGGCCGCCGGCGGTCGCGACCACGGCCGGCTCGGCGTTGGCCTTCAGGCCCTTGAGCGGCAGCCAGGAGTGGCTGCCCTCCCCCGGCAGGTACCACATGCTGCCGTCGGTCCCGGTGACGAACACGAACAGCGTGGAGGCCCCCGACGCGTCCTTGAAGACCGCCGCGCGCGGCGCCCCCAGAACGGGCACCGGAAGCTGCGGCAGCTCCTTCGCGGGCTGGAAGCTCAGGCCCGCCGCGGACGACCGCGTGCTGGTCCCGGGCGCCGTCGAGCCCGCCACGGACGAGGTGACCCCGGCCGGACCCTGCGAGTGTGCCTTGTCGTCCTTGTGGGCGTCGTCGCCGCCGGACATGCCCAGCGCGACGGCGGCGGCCGCTCCGCCGACCAGCAGCACCGCGGCGGTCGCGGCGATCCAGCGGGGCCGTTTGGGAGCTCCGGAACCGGTTGCGCTGTCAGCGCCGCCAGAACCGGAGCCCGAGCCGAAAGGGCTGCGCTCGACCCGCTCTCCGCGCTCGAGCCGGTCCTCGCGTTCGAAGCGTTCCCCGCGTTCACCTCGCGGCGGCGCGGGCAGGTCGTGGTGGGTCCCGGACCGCCGCCGCACCTCCCCGTGGTCGCGGTCCCGGATCGGCCGCATCAGGTTCAGGTGCGTGTCGGCGTCGTCGTCCTTCAGGTCCCCGCTGGGCACCAGCGGCACGATGCCGGTGTGCCGCATCGGGATCGGATCGATCGTCGGGTTCCGGCCGCCGTGCAGGCTGGCGTGCGCCGAGGAGCGCACGTCCCAGCCGCCTTCGCGCGGGTCCGGGATCTCCAGCGGCGGCAGGTCCTCCAGCAGCGGCACCAGCTCGCGCAGCCGGCTGGCGAACTCCAGCGCGGTGAGCCGCGCCGCCGGGCCCTTGGCCAGGCAGGAGGCGACCAGCGCGGCCAGCGGGCCGGGCACGCCGGGCAGCGGCGGGATCTTGTCGGTGACGTGCCGGCGCAGCACCGCGCCGGGGTGACCGCCGCCGAACGGGGTCCAGCCGGTGAGCAGTTCGAACAGCACGGTGCCCAGTGCGTACATGTCGACCGCCGGGCCCGGCTGCAACCCCTCGATGACCTCCGGCGCCAGGTAGTCCGGGGTGCCGATGATCCGGGTGGCGCGGGTCCGGCGGGGGCCGTCGACCAGGCGCGCGATGCCGAAGTCGGCCAGCCGCGGGACCAGGGCGCCGCTGGCGTGGTCCAGCAGGATGTTCTCCGGCTTCACGTCGCGGTGGATGATGCCCTGCGCGTGCGCGGCGGCCAGCCCCTCGGCGGTGCCGGCGACCAGGCTGGCGGCCAGCTGCGGCCGCAGCGCGCCCTCGTTGTCCAGCAGGTGCCGCAGGTCCGAGCCCCGGACCAGGTCCATCACCAGGGCCAGGTCGGCGCCGTCGACCACCAGGTCGCGCACGCCGACCACGTTGGGGTGGTGCAGGCTGGTCAGCGCGGTGCGCTCCTGCACGAAGCGGGCGATGAGTGTCTGGTCGGCGGCGAGGTCCTCCCGCAGGAGCTTGACGGCGACCGGCCCGTCGGGGCCCTCGCCCTCCCACACGGTGCCGCACGTCCCGCGGCCCAGCACCGTGGTGATGGTGTACCTGCTGCCGATCTTCCGTGCCACCACGAGGTCTTCCCGCTCCTTACCGCCGGCCGTGTCCGCGCCCATGGGGGGATGCAGGGGGGACACGAAACTTTCCCGCGCCGCACGCCGTTCGGGCAAGCGGGCTCGCCGAAGCGTGACCCGCGGCCCGAAGCGGCGCCGGCGTCACGGGGTCTTGCTTCCCACGGGAATGCTGATCGGAGCCGACGTCGGAAGGTCCGTGGGCTGCATCTGCTTGGGGAGCTTGTTCTTCTCGAGGTTGACCTTCTTGGCGATCTGGTGCCACTCGTTGGAGACCCAGTTGTTCAGGTCGTGGCTGGCGCCGTTGACCTTCGCCATGACCCAGTTGACGCCGGTGTAGATGCCGAAGCCGATCAGGCCGAGGATGGCCAGCTTGACCAGGCAGCCCAGCGGCATGCCGCGGCGCCGCTTGACGACGGTCTTCTGGACCGGGGGCCGGGCCGGCTCGCGGTCCCGGTCCCGGTCGCGCTCGCGGTCCCGCTCGCGCGGCGGCGGCTGGCGGGGCAGCACCGGCTGCTGGTTGGGCGTGTAGGCGACCGGCCGCGGTGGGGCCGCGGCGTTGCCCTGGAACTGCGAGGGCTGGTAGCCGCCCTGGTCCTGGTAGTGGCCGCCGGGGGCCTGGTAGGGCTGGCCGGGCGCGGGCTGCTGGTAGCCCTGGGGGCCGGGCTGCTGATAGCCCTGCGGGGCGAACTGCGGCTGCGGCGGATAGGCGGCCAGTCGCTGCTGGTTGCCCTGCTGCGGCGGGGGCTGGCGCTCCTGGTGCAGCTGGTCCAGCTGGCGCTGCATCTGGGTGGGCAGCGGCTGCGGCGGCTGGCGGCGGGAGCCTCCGGCGCCTATGGCGTTGGGGTCCGAGGGGGCGTCCCAGCCGGGGACCCTCGGCGGCTCGGCGGGGCGGCGGGAGACGCCGGCCCCTATGGCGTCCGGGTCGGAGGGCGCGTCCCAGCCGGCGATGCGGCCGTCGGCGCGCTGGGGGCGCTGCGGCAGCGGCGCCAGATCGGAAG
>JABFXP010000427.1 GCA_013361685.1 Catenulispora sp. | reverse complement strand
CTCGACCGGGCGGCCAAGGGCGAGGAGATGGTCAAGAAGACGAAGGTGACCGCCCTCATCAAGGCGCTGCCGGGCTACGGCCCGGCCAAGGCGGCCAAGCTGATGGCGGACGCGGAGATCGACGAGAACCGCCGCATCGGCGGCCTCGGCGACCGTCAGCGCCAGGCGCTGCTCGCCGCCACCGCCTGATCGAGGCGCTCCCTCTCGCCACGGCGCACGCCGGCCGTCCTCCGGGACGGCCGGCACAAGCGCCGGAGCGGGACGACCCGGCCGGCCCTGAGCGCGATCCGCCACGAAAACGCGGCAGAGCAGCAGCGCAGGCGGCTCCAGAGCGCCGATGACGGCCGCACACGGCTGCGGCGAACCCCGGACACCCCACCGGCGCCGAAAACCCGCCCAGGCGGCTCCCAGGCAGCTGGACAGGCCGGTCGCCACTGCGAACCAGGCCCAGGCGATGCCGAGACAGCTCACGAACACCGGCGAATCGGCCCAAAACCGACCCTGGGACGTGCGCGACGTCAGCGTCTCAAAACCTCATGAACCGTTGAGCCTGAGCGCTCAGCCGGCCCCGGCGCCGACCGGGAACCGCAGGTCCGCCTCGATCGGCCGATGCGCCTGCGCCGCGCCGACGGCGGCCAGCACGACGCTGCGCACCGGGAGCAGACCCCGGGTCAGCACGTCGTCCAGGCGCACCATGGGGAAGCTGGACGGCCACGTGAAGCCGAACCCGGCGCCGGCCTTCGCCTGCACCGACTTCAGGCCGGTCGCGGAGTTCAGCAGCTTGCCCATGCCCCGGTCGGTCTGCGCCAGGTCCAGGTCGCCGACCACCACCAGGTTCGGCTCCCGCTCCGCCTTCACCGCCGTCACCAGCTGATCCAGCGCCTCGCCGCGGGCCACGCCGAACCCGGCGTGGGTCAGCGACGGCTGCGGCAGGTGCACGGCGTAGACGGTGGCGGCGCGCGCCGAGTCCAGCTGCACGGTGAAGCGCAGCAGGCCGCCGAACTGGCCGGTGGAGGCGTCGGCCGGCTGCTGGGCCGCGGCCGGGTCGGCCGGGTGCGCCGCCAGGTCCATCGGCACGCTGCCGTTGACCAGCGGGAAACGGGACCAGACCACGAACTCGTACAGCGCCAGGTGGTAGGGGTACCGGGCCGGGACGGTCTGGTCGGCCTGCTGCACGTCGTGCGAGGACAGCCCCTGCAGCACCACGAGGTCGGCCTGCCGCTGCTCGGCCAGGCGCGCTATGGCGGCCAGGTCCGGCGGCGAGGAGACGTTCTGACTGAGGATCTTGAGATCCGCCGGTCCCGTGCCGGCGGAGCGGGCCAGCTGCGGCCCGTAGACGCCGCCCCACACCCCGCAGGCCAGCACCGTGACGCCGATGGCCCACTTGTCCAGGCTCAGCAGCGCGGCCGGGACCATCAGCGCCAGCGGCACGAAGGTCCACGGCAGGAAGGTCTCGATGAGCGAGCCGGCGCCCATGACGTCGGGCAGGAAGCGGTGGCCGACCAGCACCAGGAGAAGCAGGAAGCTGACCGCGCGGACCAGCAGCGATATCTGGCGGCGGGCACTGGGCCACTGGTGGTCGGCGAAGTCGGAGAAGTCGGAGAAGTCAGAGACGTCAGACTCAGTGTTGGGCTGCGCCCCTTCGGACTCGACGAGGGGCTCAGGCTCCGGAGATTCGAGTTCTGGTTCGACGGCCGGATCGGCGAGGGGCTCGGCCACCTGTTCGGCGAGCGGCGGCGCGGCCTGCACCGGGACCACCGGGCTCTCGCGCCGCTGCGCCGGGACGCTGGCCACGCGCCAGGTGGCCGCGGCCTGCTCGGCGGCGGTGCGGATGATGTCGCTGACGGCGGCGACCGGCACGGCGAGGGGCAACACGGGCTTGTCGGCGACGGCTACCGGGGCGGGATGCCCAGTCGCGGCCGGCGAGGCCTCGGGCTGGGCCAAGGCTGCGGTGTTCGCGACGCTGTGTTCGAGTGCTGCGGCCGGCGAGTCGCCGGGCTCGTCCGCGAGGGTGGAGGCAGGCGCTCCGGCAGTCTGGGCCAGGGATGCGCCGACCGAAGCAGCATGCTCGGCGGCAGCGGCGGATGCTCCGGCGGCCTGGGCCGGCGATGCGCCGATCGAAGCGGCATGTTCGGTGACAGAGCTCGAAGGATCCGAGGACCGGGCCCCGTTCGCAGAACCCGTACCCTCCGCGAGCCGCGCGACCCCGGCGTCCGTCCGCAGCCGCTGCCCGGTCACCGGCGCGGCCTCGACGCGCACCAGGGCCGTCGAGCCGGCCGAACCAGTCGAACCAGTCGAACCAGCCGAGACAGCCGCATCGGTCGACCCCGCTGAACCCGTCGAGCCGACCGGGTCTGCCGAACCGTCGTCGGCGCCGCCGTCCGACCCGGCCTGAAGTTGTTCGAAACGCAAGGCTTCCCGTCCGCTCCGCGTGGCCAGACCCGTCCGCTCCGTGCGCGCCACGGGGGCCGCGCACGCGCAAACGTTACTACCTACGGATGAGCGTTTCGGTCACAGTCCGATGTCCATCGCAACAACCATGTCACAACTTCCTGAGATCGGACTCAGGGCGGACTCACAGTCCGGGCGCGCCCCACACCGGGAACCAGCGGCTCAGGTCCTGCTCCAGACGCAGGTCGTTGCCCAGCAAGGCCTTGATCTTCAGTTCCAGCGCGCTGTCGCGCTGCTCGCCGGGCAGCGGCGCGAACGGGTAGAAGCTGCCGCGCTTGTACAGGTACACCAGCGCCAGCCGGGTGTCCTTGTCGTCGGTGAAGGACACCAGCGAGCACAGCAGCTGCGGGCCGAAACCGGTGTCCTGCAGCGAGCTGTTCACCGCGTGCAGATCGGTCACCAGGCCGGCGGTGTCGTCCGGTTCGTGGTGCGACACCAGCCAGGTGTAGCCGTAGGAGTCGTCGCGGGCCTCGACCTTGGGGCCGTTGCCGGCCGCCAGCAGCGTGGTGATGTCGGACTCGACGTCGTCGAAGGCCCGCCCCTCGGCCCGCTTGAAGCAGACCGAGCCCAGGCCCGTGGGACGGAAACTGGTCGCCGCCTGCAGGGTCAGGGCCGCCGACGGCAGACCGAAGAGCTGGTCGAGGTCCGGCTTGACCGGCTTGGTCCGACCGAGCAGCGTGTCCAGGAATCCCATGGCTACCAGCTTGCCTTGTCTCGGGGGGACGGCGCGGGAGGTCCCGCGGTCCGTTCGCTATTCGTGATCGTCTTGTGCAGATCACCGTTACTGAAGGAAAGATGTCGGCTGCGCCGACCGGCTCGGATCGGCTGAGCCGCTCACCGGGTTTGTTCCCGGCCCGGACGCGCGCGACGCCTGCCGGACGCGCTCAGCTCGCGGATGCGTTGGCTCGGGTCCGACAGGCGACGGGGTCTGCGTCAGTGCGGTTCGGGTGCGGTTCGGGCTCGGGTTACGTGCGCTGCGGGTGCGGTCCGGGACCGGCGCCGCTCAGCGGCCCATCTCGATCGCCAGCTGCGCCAGCTTCTCCTGCCGCACCTTCAGCGTCGGGTGGGTGGAGAACAGGTTCGAGACGCTGGCCCCGCCCCGGATCGCCGGGGTGAAGAAGAAGGCGTTGAACGCCTCCTGCTTGCGCAGGTCCTGGGTCGGGATCTGGGCCATCTCGCCGGTGATCCGCCCCAGCGCGTTGCTCATCGCCGACGGGTTGCCGGTGAGCAGCGCCCCGGACCGGTCGGCGGCCAGCTCGCGGTAGCGGGACAGGCTGCGGATCAGCAGGAACGACAGCGCGTAGGTGAGGAAGGAGATGATCATCACGAAGAACAGCACGGCCGCCGGGCTGTCCTCGTCGTCGTCCCGGCCCCGGTCGGAGAAGCCGCCCCACAGGCCGATCTCGAAGGTGATGCGGGTCAGCAGGCCGGCCAGGATGCCCAGGAACGAGGCGATGGTCATCACCGCGACGTCCTTGTGCGCCACGTGCGAGAGCTCGTGCGCGAGCACGGCCTCCAGCTCGCGGTCGTCCGGCACCCGGCGCATCAGGCCGGTGGTGGCCACCACCACGGTGTTCTTGGCGCTGCGGCCGGCCGCGAAGGCGTTGGGCACCTCGGTGTCCACCAGGCCCACCCGCGGCTTGGGCATGTCGGCCAGCGCGCACAGCCGGTCCAGCACCGCGTGCAGGCGGCGGGCCTCGGCCGAGTCGTCGGGCTGCACCACGCGGGCCTGCATGGAGAACAGCGCGATCTTGTCCGACAGATACCACTGTGCGAAGAAGAAGCCGGCGATGACGATGAGCAGGATCGGCAGCAGGCCCTTGGGGGCGAGGGCCACCGCCACGCCGATCGCGGCGACGTAGACCGCACCGAGCAGGAACATCACGAGCACCATCCGTGACGTCAGCTGCCGGTCCGGCGCGAAACGGGTCCTTGCCACTGGCTGTCTCTCCCTGTCCCCTCGGTCGTCTTCTCTCGGGTCCGGCAGCACGGCCGCGCGCCGTGGCGTGCGCCGCGGCTGTCAACCCGACGGTTCTCTTGGTGCAACGCCGGACACCCCCGGGAGGTTCCCGTCACGCATGATCAGCGAGCGGAAAGAGACCGCCGCCACACCGGGGCCCGCGGGGCGGGCGTCCGGTGTGGCGGCAGCGGACCAGCAGGGGGGCGACCCTCGTCAGCCGGGGATGAGGCCCTCGTCGGACATCATCGCCTCGACCTCCTCCAGCGTGGAGTCGGCCATCGGCAGGACGAAGTCGCTCTCGACGATCTCGTCCAGCGGCAGCGGCTCGCCGATCTCGCGGACCCGGGTGAGCAGGGTGTCCAGGGCGGTGCGGAAGGCCGCCTCGTCCTTGGCCTGGCAGGTCTCCAGGACCTTCTCGTCCAGCGAGTTCAGCTCGTCGATCGCGGTGTCGGGGACCCGGAGCTGGCCCTCGGTGAGGATGCGGACGATCATCGCGCCTCACCCTCCTTGCGGACCTCCTCGGCGTCGCTGACCCCGGAATTGCTGGCGTTGCCGACGGCGCCGGCCTCCAGCTGCCGGTTGGCGTTCGCCGACGGGCCGCCGGACAGCTCCCGCTTCATGGCCTCGAGCTGGTTGTCGACGTCCGAGCCGGACGACAGCCGCTCCAGCTCGGCGGTGATGTCGTCCTTGGCCATGCCGGTCGGGTCGTTGAGCGCGCCGGAGGCCAGCAGCTCGTCGATGGCCGAACCGCGGGCCTGGAGCTGGAGCGTCTTGTCCTCGGCCCGCTGGATCGCCATGCCGACGTCGGACATCTCCTCGGAGATGCCGGAGAAGGCCTCGCCGATCCGGGTGGTGGCCTCGGCCGCGGTGTAGGTGGCCTTGATGGTCTCCTTCTTCGTACGGAAGGCGTCGACCTTGGCCTGCAGCGACTGGGAGGCCCGGGTGAGCTTCTCCTCCTCGCCCTGCAGCGCCGTGTACTGCGTCTGCAGGTCGGTGATCTGCTGCTGGATGCCGCCGCGCCGGGACAGGGCCTCACGGGCCAGGTCCTCGCGGCCGACCTCCAGGGCCCGGCGGGCCTGGGTCTCGTGCTTGTCGGCCTGGTCCTGCAGACCCTTCATCTGCAGTTCCAGACGCTTGCGCGAGGTGGCCACGTCGGCGACGCCGCGCCGCACCTTCTGCAGCAGCTCCAGCTGCTTCTGGTACGACAGGTCGAGCGTCTCGCGCGGGTCCTCGTACTTGTCCAGCGCCTTGTTGGCCTTGGCCTGGAAGATCAATTTCATGCGCTTCATGACGCCACTCATGGGCTCTGCCGCGCCCCCTTCACGTCCTCATGTGTCCGACGCGACCCGTGCTCCGGATCGCCCTGAATGTCGTCCAACGATGGTGTCCTGGTCAGGACTTACCATACGGCCCGGGAGCCCGTCCCGGCATCTACCGGAGGTCATGGCTTCGTGGTGACGGCCCCCTAGGCCTTAGAGTCTTCCCGTGTTCCGGAAGCAGAAATCCACCGTCGAGGCTGACGAGGCCGCCCAGGAGCGGGACACCGTCCACGCCCAGGACGCCTCGCAAGCCGCCAAGGGCCGTCCCACGCCCACCCGCCGTGAGTCCGAACTCGCCCGCAAGCAGCGGCTGAGCGGCATCAACGCGAACCCCAAGCTGGCCAAGCGCGAGGCCCGCCAGCGCGACTTCGCGGCCGCGACCGAGCGCCAGCACGGCGGCCGGGTCAAGGAGCTGGCCCGCGACTACGTCGACTCGCGCTTCCGGGTGGCGGAGTTCTTCATCCTGTTCGCGGTCCTGCTGTTCGTGGTCGCGTCCGTGCCGGCCGTCGCGCTGCTGTCGGTGGTGCTGTGGCTGGTGATGCTGGTGGCGATCGTGATCGACTCGATCCTGCTGGTCCGCGGCCTGAAGAAGGAGGCGCGCCGCCGCTTCCCGGAGGAGGACCTCAAGGGCGTCAGCCGGTACGCGCTGATGCGTTCGATGCAGTTCCGCCGGTTCCGGCTGCCCAAGCCGCGGCTCAAGCGCGGCGAGAAGTTCTAAGAACGTTCTAAGAAGGTTCCAAGCGCGCTCCAAGCGCGTCCTAGGCCGGCTCCAGCCGGCCGTCGGCCATCGTCAGCACCCGGTCGGCCCGGTCCAGCAGACCGGTGTCGTGGGTGACCATGACGGTGGCCGTTCCGTGTCGTGCGGTGACCTCGGCCAGCAGCGCCACCACCCGGGCCCCGCGGTCGTGGTCCAGGGCCGAGGTCGGCTCGTCGACCAGCAGCACCGCCGGCTCGGCGAACAGCGCGCGGGCGATGTTGACGCGCTGGCGCTCGCCGCCGGAGAGCTGGTGCGGGCGGCGGCGCTGCTTGGCGGCGTCCAGGCCGACGGCGTCCAGCAGGGTGCGGGCCCGGTCCCGGGCCGCGCGCGACCGGTCGCCGCGCAGGCGGCCGACGGCCTCCAGCTGCTCGGCGGCGGTGAGCGCGGGGATCAGGTTGGCCTGCTGGAACACGATGCCGACCTGGTCGCGGCGCAGCCGGGTGCGCGCGCCGCGGGACAGCGCGGCGGTGTCGCGGCCGGCGATCGTGACCGTGCCCCGGTCCGGGGTGAGCAGGGTCGCGGCCACGGCCAGCAGGGTCGACTTGCCGGAGCCGGAGGGCCCGACGACGGCGGTGAACTCGCCGGGGCCGACGGTGAGGCTGACGTGGTCCAGGGCGGTGAGGCGGGCGTCGCCGTCGGGGTAGGTGAGGGTGACGTCGGTGAGGCTGAGGGTCATCGGGCCGCCCCCAAGGCGGTGAGCGGGTCCACGGCGACGATGCGCCGGACGGCGAGCGCCGCGCCGGCCAGCCCCAGGGCGACCATGGCGGTCAGCGGGACGGCGACGGTGGCGGCGTCGAGGGTGAACGGGGTCCCCGCGGCTTTGAGCGCGGCCCCGCCCAGGGCCCCGGCGGCGGCGCCGAGCACGCCGCCGAGCAGCAGGAGCACCAGGGCCTGGCCGAGCGCGTCGCGGACCAGGTAGCCGCTGCTCGCGCCGATGGCCTTCAGGACGGCGATGTCGGCTTTGCGCTGCACGGTCCAGACGGTGAAGAAGGCACCCGCGACCAGGGCGCTGATCGCGAACAGGAAGCCCTGGATGAGGGTGAGGCTGCCCTGTTCGGCGGAATAGCCGTCGATGCCGGCCTTGGCGGCGCCCAAGCTGACGGTCTTCGTGTGCTGGGACGCGTCCAGGGCCCTGGTCTCGGCGGATGCGACGGGTGCGACCAGGAGCAGCACCGAGGGCCGGGCCCCGCCGCCGAGCCGTTCCCAGGTCGGCTCGTCGGTCCAGACCGTCGGCGCGTGGCCCCAGGAGCGGTCGGGGGTGAGGCCGGACACGGTGAGCCGGGCCGGGCCGAGGGTGACCGGGTCGCCGGGGTGCAGGCCGTGCTCGGCGGCCAGCTTCGCGCTGACCGCGACCTCGCCGGCGCCGGGCGCGCGGCC
>JABFXP010000036.1 GCA_013361685.1 Catenulispora sp. | reverse complement strand
CCCCGGTCCTCGTGGTCACCGGCGTCATCGGATGTCAACCTCAGCAGGCTTGTTACGGTGATCGAGGTACCACGCCAACGTGCCCAGCAGCCCGTAGGCCCGCAACCGCCGCACCGAGCCACGCACCAGCATGCCCCGCGTCCGACCGTAAGCAGCGGTGACGGTCCGGACCCGGTTGATCAGGGCCCGGTCTTCGTGTTCGTCCTCGATGGCGGTGCGCGGGAACCCGCCGCAACGTTCATACAACTCAGCAGTGATGGCGATATTGCAACCCGGGCACATCAAATACGGCCCGAGATATCCAGCACTGCGGTTGCCGGGACGCAGCCGGCCGAAGAACGCGCAGAACCCGATGACAGCTGGCAGCAACCACCGCTCCCAAGCCTTGAGCCGCACCTCGTCAGTACGAGGCCGCAGCACCCCGGTCGCCAGGTGCAGACCCCCGGACCCGAGCGCGGCCCGCGCGGCGGCGGTCCAGCCGGGGTCAGGCAGGCAGTCGGCGTCGGTCCGCAACAGCAACCGTGCCCCGGCGGCGATGGCATGGCGCATTCCGGTGTCGGCGGCCGCGCCGGTGCCCTTGACGGGTTCGGCGATGACGCGCAGATCCATGCCAGGATGCGCGGCGGCATAGGCGGACGCGACGTCAGCGGTGCCATCAGTGCTGGCATTGTCGACGACCAGAACGGTGAAGGCCTGATCGGTTTGGGCGCCAAGCGCGGCCAGAGTCGCGGGCAGAGCACGGCGCTCGTTATAGGCGGGGATGACGACCCACATGTCGTGCCCGGAACCCGCGGTCACAGCGCCGCCAGCACGATGCCCAGGCTGACCCCGCCAGCCAGCCCGATGAGCGCGATCTTGTCACCCGGCCCGCAACGGTTGTGCGCGACAGCCTGTTCGAACTGCGCGATCAGCGTGGCCGAGGCCAGGTTGCCGTGCTCGGCCAGGGTCGGCACCAGCCGGTCGGCAGGCACCCCGCTGCGCTCCACGAACGCGTCCAGCAGCGAGGCGGTGACCTGGTGAACGCAGATGACCGCGTAGTCGTCCCACGTCGTCCCGGTAGCACGCAACGCCGCGTCGAGCATCCCGCGCCCCAAGCCTTCGAACGCTGTCTTCAGACGGCTGCCGTCCATGCGGAAGTAGCTGTACTCGTCGTCACGCGGATGCGCGGTGCCGCCACCGGGCAGCGTGCCGACGTCCCAGGCCCGCGAGTCGGCGGAGAACGCGCGGTAAAACACCCCGGTGCCGTCGGTGGCGGCCTCCACCAGCAGAGCGGCTCCGCTGTCGGACAAGGTGAATCCGGGAAACGCCTGCACGAACCGCTCCCGGTCGGCCAGCTGCCACCGGATCGCGACGGAGGGCATCTCGCCGGTGCAGACCAGGATCCTGCGGTGCTGGCCGGTGGCGATCAGGGCGTCGGCGACCTGGATCGCGTTCAGGACGCTGTTGCAGGCGTTCTTGACGTCGAACACCGGGCAGCGCGCGCCGAGCTTGGCGGCGGTGATGTGGGCCGTCGCGGGTTCGATCATGTCCTGGGACGCGCTGGCGAACAGCAGCAGGTCGATGTCGCCTGCTTCCAGGCCCTGGTCGGCGAGCAGTTTGGCCGACGCGGCGGCGGCCAGGTCGGAGGCGTCCGTACCCGGTGGGGCGTGGTGGCGCACGCGGATGCCGGACACGGTCCCGATGAGGCCCGGCCGGGGCCGGTAGGTGCTGCCGGCGGCGGCTATCCGCGCCTCGACGTCGGCGGTGGTCAGGCTGTGCTGCGGGAAACAGGTCGCGGCGCCGGCGAGGCGCGCCCTGGTGATCATCTCCACCGTTCTCTCCTCCCCCTGGCGGTGTCGTGTTCCACCGTGCCACGGTGTGGATCGTCGATGCTTGAGAGAAGTTACTCATTCTCGCGGTGAGTATGCCTACTGAGGGGAGCGGCCATGGGCACGGCGGCCGAGCGGCACGAGGCGCGGTTGCTGCGCGCCAGCCAGCCGGGATTGTGGGCGTTGCTGGCGGTTTCGCGGGCGGGCTGGTTCGGGCCGGTGCGCCGCGCGCCGCGTCTGGGCTGGCTGGTGACCGACGCGGTGCTGTCCCGCAAAGTACTCAACGACCATGAGCACTTCACCCTGTTGGGCGAAGGCGGGGTCGGCCATCTGTGGCAGCAGGTGCTCGGCGACTACGTGCTGCGGATCTTCGACGGTCCCGGCCACGCCGACCTGCGGCAGCGGGGCCGGGACCTGTTCACCGAGGCGAACTCGGCGGCCCTGGTGGAGCGGGTCGCAGGGCCGGTGGTCGACGCCGCGACGGCCCGGTTGGCGGCCGGGGAGGCGGTGGACGTGGCCGAGACGGCGCGCACCGTGGTGGGCCGGATGATGGCGGACCTGCTGGGCCTGCGGATGCCGGCGCAGGCCCCGGACGAGGCGTTCCGCGAGGTGTTCCAGACCGGGGAGCGGCTGGCTGCGCTCGCGCTGGGCTCGGCGGCTTCGACCGAGTTGGCGCCGCGGGTGGTGGCCGAGGCCAAGGAGATCATCGCGAAGCTGACGCGGGACGTGCCGGAGGCGTTCGCCACCGCGCCGGCCACGACGCTGCTGGGCCGCTGCCGCGAGGCGGGGCTGAGCCTGGAGGAGACGCGCGGCCTGGCGAGCCTGCTGCTGGTGGCCGGTACCGAGACGGCGGCCAGCGCGATGGCCAGGACCGTGGCGCTGCTGCACGACACCGGGACGCAGCACGCGCTGCTGGCCGATCCGTCCCTGTCGGTGGCGGCGGTCCGCGAGGGGCTGCGGGTCAGCACTCCGGCCCCGATGATCGGACGCCACGTGTCCGCCGATGTCGAGATCGGCGGCCGTCGGCTGCGCGCCGGAGAGCGGGTCCTGCTGCTGACCCACACCGCGAACAACACCGGCGGCCCCTTCGACCTGACCCGCCCCTACGACCCGGCCACGCGCCAGCTGTGGTTCGGCGGCGGACGGCACCTGTGCCTGGGCGCCCCGGTGGCGCGCGCCGAGGTGGGCCGGCTGCTGGCGGGGGTGACGGCGGCGGGCCGGCCGTTCCGGGTGGTGGAGCGGCGTTATGCGCGCAAGGTGCTGATTCCGTCGTACGCGTCGCTGCGGATCGCGCTCACGTGATCAGGCGCTGAGGCGCTGAGCCGCTGAGGCGCGACGCCTTCTCCGGAATGCCCGGCGCGGCTAGCCAGCCTTCTGCGCGGACACAGGCTCCGTCGGGATGCGATGGACGAAGAACAGCCCGGTGAGGCCGGCGACGGCGAGGATCGCCAGGGCCGCCCGCAGGCCGTCGATCTGCGCGTTGTCGTTGGCGTCCAGGGCCGTTTGGGTGAGTTCCGAGTTCGCACCGGCCTGGGTGAGGGCGTCGCGCAGCTGAGCGTCCGAAACGAACGGGATTCCACCGCTGAGCTGCGCCGTGGCTTGGCTCTTGACGGTGGCCGGGACCGCGGGACTGTTCTCGATGTTGGTGAGGAAGGACGCGGTCAGCACCCCGATCATGACCGAGCCGGCGAGGGCGGTGCCGAGGGAGGCGCCGAGGTTGGTCACGGTGTTCTGGATGCCGCCGACCTCGGCGCTGCGGTCGTCCGGGACGGCGGAGACGGTGACCGCGCCGAGCTGGGAGGCGAGCGCGCCCATGCCGAGTCCGACCAGCAGCAGCGGCACGGTGGTGACCTCCGCCCCGGAGCCGACGTCCAGCGCGGCCAGCAGCACCACGACGCCGGCCACCATGGCCAGGACTCCGAAGCGCACCACGGCTCGCGGTGAGGCTTTCGGCAGCATCCGGGGAACCCCGACCGCCGCCAGCAGGAGCGTGAGGGACAGCGGCAGGATGCGCGCGCCGGTCATCAGCGCGGACAGACCGAGGGCGACGGACAGGTACAGCGGGACGATGAAGAACACGCCCATCTGGACCAGATACCAGAAGAAGAACATTGTCAGACCGCCCGTGAGCTGCCGGTTGGCGAACATGGCGAGGTCCAGCAGCGGTTCCCCGCCCTTCGCCACCAGGTGCTCCTCCCAGTGCAGGAAGATCCACAGCACGAGCACACCGCCCAGCATCAGCCAGACGACCGGCGAGAGCCCGAACCACGACGGCTGGCCCGGTTTCGGCTGGAACCAGCCCCACTCGCCGGTGCGCAGAACGCCGAACACGAACACGCCGAGCCCGAGCCCGCTGAGCAGGGCGCCGACGACATCGATCCGGGGCCGCCGCCCGGTCGGCGCGTCGGCCACCGCCCGCGCGAGCGCGAGGATGCCGAGCACCACCAGCACCTCGCCGGCGAACACCCACCGCCAGGAGAAGTAGGTCGTGGCGACGCCGCCGATCAGCGGACCCAGCGCGATGGCGACGGCACCGGCCGCCGCGACCAGCCCGTAGGCGGCCGGCCGCCGCGCTTCGGCGAAGTTCCCCGCCACCAGCGCCACGATCGCGGGCATGATCAGGGCCGCGCCGACGCCCTCCAGGAACGACCAGCCCACCAGCAGCGTCGGCAGGTTCTGCGCCAGGGCCGTGGTCAACGAACCGCAGCCGTAGATCACACATCCGATCATGAACGCGCGCTTGCGCCCGATGAGCGCCCCGACCTTGCCGCCGGGGATCATCAGCACGGCCATCACCAGCGTGTATGCCGTGATCGCCCCCTGAATCCCGGTCACCGAGGTGCCCACGTCCTTCGCCACGGTGGCGATGGAGACGTTCATGACGGAGCTGTCGAGCGCCATCAGGAACTGTCCCGCGCTCAGGGTCACCAGGACTCGCTTCGCGGCGCCGGTCATCCCGGCCGGGCCACCGGACGCGTCAGATCTCACGGACATGGTGGAATCCTGCCCTTGACACGGCGTTGGCGCTGTTCGACCCGCCGGAAGTCGGGCTGAGGATGTTATCGGCCGTGCGACGCCTCTGCTTATCCGTCCGCCGCCCCGGGCTCGGTCGGTTCGCTGGGAAGCCGCATGCCGACGGCGATCCTCAGGTTCCGAGCTACGACCGGGGGAAGCAGCCGGTCGGCGGCCGGTAGGTGCGCAGCCAGGAGTTCTGCTGTTCTTCCGCTGGGCCGGACGTACATCTGCTGCTTGACGGCTACGTTCACATCATGCCTGGCGTAGGCCGCCACCACGGGCTCGGCGTCGGCGAGCAGCATCACGTCGGCGGCCAGGCGCCATGCCGTGTCGCGGGCGGCCAGCAGCCGGTGGGCGGCGAGGCGGACCGACACCGGCCGCGCGGAGTCGAGCAGGTCCAGCAGGCGGTCGGTGTCGAGGACGACGTCTCGGGCGATGATCGTGGCCGCCGCCTGCCTGACCACGGCTGCCGAGGGGTCGCCGGCCACCAGGGCGAGCAGGTCGTCGCCGTTGATCGCGGGAGCGAACGCCTGCAAGCCACGGAGTGCCTCGACGCGGACCCGGGCGATCGGATGACGCACGAGGCTCCAGAACAGCTCCGTGTCGTCCGCGCTCCCGACCTCGACCAGGCCGGCCACGGTGTAAGGCGTCACCGCATCACCGCCTTCGCCGAGCCGCAGACGATAGACCGCGGGGAAGTCGACACCGTGCGGGCGGAGGTAGAAGCGTGCGGTACCGCGAACCAGGCTGCTGCGATCGACGAGAGCAGACCGCACCGCGTCGAGGTCACCCAGACGGTTCAACGCCTGCAACGCCTCGGCGCGCACCAGCGGAGTACGGGAAGCCAACAGCTGACGGGCCGCCGTCAGCGAGTCGGTCTCGACGGCCAGGCGCCCGGCGTAGGCGGCGGTGCGGCTGCGGATGACGATGTCGCGATCGCGAACCGCGGCCTGGATCGCCTGTTCGAGGGTCAGCTTCCCCAATTCGGTCAGCACCTGGTACGCGGCACGGCGCAGCTCGGCGTCCGAGGAGCCCAGCAGCTGGGAGACGACAGGTCCCGCCGCGGGCTCCCGCAACCGGCGGGTCACCTCGTCGAGGAGCCAACCGCCCTGCTGCCGACCGGCGACCAGGAAGGCCATCGGAGCCAAGGCCGCCAATGCGGCACCGTCGGGATCATCTTCCAACCGGCGCAGGATCGCCCCACGCGCGACATCGCGAACGATCGGAACCCAGTCGGCGGCCCGCAGCCCGAGAACCGGCAGAGCCGCGACCGACTCGGCCTCGGCCAGGAGCCGGACCGCCGGCTCGCGGAGGCGTCCATCGGCCATCAGTGCCTTGACCATCAGCGCCGGCAGCGAATCCGAGCCCACCGGAGCGCCGAGCCGCCCGTCCGACTCCCAGTACAGCCAGTCCCGCGCGCTTTCCAGCGCCACCCAGAACCTCGGATCGGCCGCCGCCAGGACGGCCTCGGCCTCCGCCGTCGCCGCGTCGCCGGCGTCAGCCGGGATCGCCAGCAGCAGACGGCCGGCCGCGTCTGCGTCCTTCTTCGCCCCGGCCGTAGCGCGGTGGACGGCGCTTTGGAGCGAGGGGCACGCATGGTCGGGGAGGCTGACGTTCGGACTCACGACGACTCCCCGACCGATTGAGGGCGAAAGCTGACTACTAAGAGATCAATGACACGCGATCCCGGTGATCTTCATTGTATTGAGGTCGATGGTATAGGTCGCTTTACCGATGGTGGGAACGTCTGCCCTATTCCCATCGGCAGAAGCACCCAACACGTTTACATCAACCGCCTCATTCGTCCCGGTCACGGTGCCGATACCACTCGCCACGACCCCAAATGGATCCTTATCAGTGCAGAGCAAGGGGATCTTTCCCGTATTGGACAGCGCGGTCTGGAACGCATCATCCGACGCGAAGTACGGCGCCAGTTCTGACGTGGGCTTCGCGCCGGCGCTGACGAGGGACCGTTCGCGCGCGTACCCCTGAAGCGCGAACATCACAAGGGCATCGGCCGGGTCGCCACCGTACGCATGGGGGTCTTTGCCAGCAGCAGCGAGATCAGGGGCCGGGATCGACGGCAGTCCTTCGCAGATGATGCGCTGGATACTTCCGGACGCGGGGTCTACGAAAAGGTCGGGAAGCCGAGAATATGTGACTTGGTCGAAAGCAAAGCGCCAGGCGTTGCCGGCGGATGTAGCCACCGGAGCATAGAAGACCCATGTATTAGGGCTGTACTGCGCACAGACGTTCCACTCAGAATCCATGTCGGGGCTGGGCGCGTCTTGCGACTTGGGCGCGTAGGTATGACTGGGGCTGACCTGCGTGCCCGGTATCTGATTGATGCCGTAGGTACCCAGAATATAAGACAACCCCGGATATGTGGGCATCGCCGCCGCCACACACTTGATCGACTCGATCCTGCCGCTGCCGTCCACACCGACCACTGCCGCCTTGACCGCGAGCTTGCCCTTTTCGAAGAGGTCCACCCGCACGGTCGCACCCGTTCCGGTCGCCGGTTGGGGTGTCTCGACCACGGCGAGCGTGGGAGTCTTCGCCCCGCACGTGGCGCCGGCCGTCGGCTTGCCCGCGGAACTCCAATATGTGTGGAACTGCGAACTGCTGGCAAAAAGCGCAGGCACAGCGGCCTGGTCGCTGGGAATTTGACCGTGAGGGTCGAGCTCGTGCTGGACGATGCCATAGAACGTGCCGACCTTCGCGCCTCCGTTCGGCGCTGACAGTCCGGGCTGAACCTGAGGAGCAGGCGTGGACGCCGTCGCCGGTGAACCGGCACTGCCCGCACTGCCCGCACTGCCTGCACTGCCTGGACTGCCCGCACTGCCCGTTGCCGGCTGACTGCCGGCCGACGGTGTCGAACTTCCCTTGCTCAGCACCCCAGACTTCACGACGGCGAAGGTTCCGGCGGCGACAACTGCTGCGGCAACCGCGATCGCGATGGGAGCCCGCGACTTGCGCGCCGGTGCCGGCATGGTGCGAGGGGCACGCTCCCGCGCCTGCGGAGGCCGTCCCGATTGACGCACCCCGCCAACGCGCTCATCTCGATACTGCTCTCGATACTGCGGCTGATCGTACTGATCGTGATCGTCATACTCGTCGTATATGTCACGTTGTTCGCTGCGCTCGCGCATTGCGCGCCCTTCTGCTCGCTCAGGTCCCCCCGGTGGCTATGACGCGGGGTCCGATCATAGGTTGCGAGCCGTGATCCACCTGTAATCCACGCAGCGCGACCGGCGGCGGAAATCGGTGGCACGCGCCGACTCGCGACGGCTAAGGTCGCCGCGGACCGGTTGAGGTCCCTGATCAGGAGGTGGTTGAGATGAGCCGCTACGAAGACGTCGAGCGCTCCTTTTGAGCGGACGGCCAAGCGACGCCGGGGGTTCCCCCTAGCGAGACGCAGGTCAAACGGGGCGACCGCAGCGTCGGCCTCGACAAAGAGTTGATAGAGAAGCTCGGCGGAGCCGACCCGTGCCCCTGCGGCTCTGGACGGCGGTTTCCGCAGATGCTGTCGGTCCAGCGGACGGTTCGACGGCGTTCTGGGCGACTACTACGTCCGTGAATGACGCGCCGACAACGTCAACCCGGGATCTCCCACATTCTCTGGAAGATCCCGGGTTGATCGCCTTATGCACATTATGCACGTTGTGGACTCACCGGGATTCGAACCCGGACCAGCCGCTTGCAAGGCGGCCGTGCTGCCGTTGACACCACAAGCCCAGTCATGACGGGAGCCGGATTCGAACCGGCGACCTCGGGCTTATGAGGCCCGCGGGAACAACCAGGCTTCCCCACCCCGCCGAGACCATGGTCCCTGGTCGGGGGCTTGTCGCGCCACTGATTTACCTCCGGCCGGACGTCCTAGCCGCGCTCGAGCCAGTCGACGACGGCGCGGACGAAGCCGTCGACCGACACCAGCGGCCGGCCCGTGAACACCGCGTGGAGGTGCTCGACGCCGACCACGTCGTTCCAGGTCCAGGCCCGCCGGTGGGTCTGCTCGTCGGCGGCGACGCGCAGCAGGTCCCAGCCGTGCCAGGTGGCGACGAGCGCCGCGTCGATCGCGGGGTCGGACAGGATCGCCAGGTCCCAGTCGACGACGCCGACCAGCTTGCCGTCCCCGTCGAAGTGGATGTTGCCGCCGCCGAGGTCGCCGTGCACCAGCCGGGCCGGCACCTCCTCCATCGCCAGCAGGACGTCCAGCCGCTGCCGGACTCCGTCCCGCCACCGCGCGGGCAGCCGCGGGACGACCTCCTCGGTCAGGATGTCGGCCCACCCCAGGCCGTCGGCATGGCGGCTCGGTGTGTGGAGCACAGCGGCCAACTCCGGCGAGATCGGGACCTCCCGCAGCGCCTCCAGCAGCGGCCCGAACGCCATCGGGTCGCCGACCCCCTGCGGCAGCCCCGCACCGCCGATCCACGAAATCGCGACAGCCGCACGTTCCCCGAACATCGTCACGTCGCTCAGCGGCACCGGCACAGCGAACGGCAAGCCGGCCGCCGCGACAGCCCGGAGCACCGCGACCCGGCGCGGCAACTCGGCGGCGGCCAGGGGCCGCTTGCTGATCCGGACCGCGGCGACGTCGGGGAGCAGCACGACGTGGTGCATGTTGCCCTGCTCGGCCAGGCGTGCGGAGCCGAGGGGGGCGTCGGGGACGAGCGCCTCAGCGATCTCCAGCAGGTCGGCGGGGACTGATTGAGGCATCCCGCCATTGTGCCGGATCATGACCGTGGTCGGGCCCGATGAGGGTCGGACGGTTCGTGTCGGGGTGGTTGTGCTGGTCGGTCGGACGGGCCGATCCGTCTCGGCGCCGGCTCAGCCCAACCGGAAAAGGCCGAGGTCGCCGTCGGACGGGCCTTCGGTGCCGTCCGTGCTGTCAGTTCTGTCGCCGCTGCCGGGCACGGCGTCGGCCAAACTGCCGACAGGCCCGGGTCCCACAGGCAGGGCTCTGCGCCGAGTAGCCATCGTCAGCAGGTGGAGACCCTCGGTGATCTCGGCGTGGTTGCGCAGTTCATCTTCAAAACGCACCCGCCACCGGCCGACTTCGACGCTGAACGCGTCGTCGCGCTGCGGGTTCTCCAGCCGCGTACGGGTGGCCAGCAGTTCCCGATGACAGACCGGCCCGAGCAGGGCTGAGACCTGGTCCCGATACCAGGCGAAGATCTCGACATCGGAGCAGGCGACGTCCACCAGAGTCCGCGACGCCTCCCAGGCGACCCGCGGCTGATGCATGACTGTGGCCGACATGCGGACATGGTAATCAGCAATCTGCAACAGGTCGATGCCTCCGGGTCGGCTATTCCGGGCGTGATCGCACGATGAGGTCGGCGAGCAGCGCCATCGAGGCGATGATGATGCCGGACAACAGCAGCAGCGCGGTGTTCTGGGCGAACCGCACCGGATGCACCACCAGGTCGAACCCGGCTTTGACGACGCCGATGCCGACCAGCCACAGCGCCGGCGGCATCAGCACCTTGAGCGGGTTGAAGTACATGACCATCCGCAGCACCTGAAGGATGTAGCGGTAGGCGTCCTTGACGAACCGGAACTTCGACTTCCCGGCCCGCTTGGCATAGTCGATCGGGGTGTAGACGACGTTCTTCTGGTTCGACATGAACGCCAGCGTGATGGTGGTGACGCAGGAGAAACCGGGCGGCAGCAGCCGCAGATAGGGCAGCGCCACCTCGCGGCGCATCGCCCGCAGCCCGGAGTTCAGGTCCGGGATCTTCTGGTTGGTGAGCTTCTCGGCGATCTTGCGGATCACCCACTTCGCCGGGATCCGCAGCAGCCGGTGCGAGCCCATCTCGGCCTTGCGGGCACCGACCACCTGGTCTATGTCCGCGTCGAAGTCGAGCATCTCCACCAGTTCCGGGATGCGCTCGTTCGGATAGGACATGTCGGCGTCGGTCCACACCACGATGTCGCCGGCGGCCATCTTGGACCCGATGCGGCGCACCGTCCCGGCCCCGCCGTTGCGGCTGAAGGCGACCACCTTGACGTTCGGGTATTCGATCTCGGCCTTGCGCAGCACCTCCAGCGTCCCGTCGGTCGACGCGTCATCGATCGCCAGCACCTCGTACGGGTAGCCGGCGGCGTCCAACGCGGCACAGATGCGCCGGATCTCCAGAAGGACGTGTGCTTCCTCGTTGTAGCACGGAAGAACCACGCTGACATGGGGCGTGCGCTCAGCGTCCGGCAGCATCGCGACCTTGGTTGCGGCCCCAACGGGAACCTCGCGGTCCAGATCGACCGATGTGTTCAGACCTGCGACTGTCATGAACCAAACCCTTCCGTATCTGTGGAAACTCCCCCGATTCCATAGGCTGCGGCGCAACCGCTATATACCGTTTGATTTCTCGAGGTGAGCCTGCGGTACCGGTCGGCTCCGCCTGCGCTGCCACCACCATTCGCCGGCCGGCACCGCCATCAGCGAGATCGCAACGCCTGTGGATGCCCACGTGGCGGTCGTCTGCTGCGGCAGGTCGTACCGCAGTGTCACCGTGTGTGTGCCGGCCTGCACATACACCGCGACCACTCCCTGATCGGCCTTCACCAGGTCGGCCCGTCGGCCGTCCACGCTGGCCCGCCAACCGACCTGGTCGGCGTCGGAGACCACCAGATAGCCTGAGCCGGCCGCGTCGACAGTCGTCGTGATCGTGTCCGTGCCGTCCTCCTGAACTGTGACTCGGGCCGGTTGCCCGGACGGGACGTATCCGGGGTCTGACAGCACGACCGCGTCGTCTGGAAGAGATCCGGAGGCCAGTAGCGCGACGCGCTGATCCTGCGAGGCGACGACGGTGCTCTGCGAGGCCCACCTGATCCTGGGCAGTGCCTTCAGCCGCTCGTAGACCACCGTCGAGCCGGAATACACCACGCGCAGCCCGTCGTCGGCGTCACCGAGGGTGTCGATCGCGGGGACGGCGCCGTTCGCATCCACGGTCAGCGGCGCGTCGGCGTGCAAGGTGATGGTCGCGGTCAGCGCGGTGCCGGCAGGGACCTCGTCGGCGGCGACGGCGATCTGCAACGGAACCCCGGCCTGTGCCCCGGTCATCCGGTCGGCCTGCGCGACCTGGTTGCCGTTCGCGTCGCGGATCACGACGTCCACCGTGGTGTCCTTGGCCACCGCTGCGATGCCGGGCGGCACATCACCCTGCGGGGTGAACTGCACGCCGCGCAGCGGGCCGGTGACCGGCACCGTGACCGGCCGGCCGGGGATCAGCTGCGTCGTGCCGCTGCGGGGTGTGGCGTGGACGGTGCCGAAGACGGCGTCGCCGGGTCCGGCGACCCAGTACTTGGTGCCGAGGCGGTCCAGCACCGGGCTGGTGGCCTGCTGCAGGTCGCCGGGCTGGAAGTTGACGTAGGTGGTGTAGGGGATCGCGCCGTCGGGCACGCCTTGCAGCATCGCGGCGAACGCGGCGTTCAGGAACGTGTGCCCGTTCACCGAACGCTGGTTGTACGCGGTGCTGGTGCCGAACACGACCGCGTTCCAGGTCGAGGCGTAGCGCTGCTCGCCGAGATTGTCCGCGAGGAACGCGTGGGTGTCGGTGACCGGATAGAACGTGTCCTTGCCGGAGTGCGGGTAGTAGCGGGCCATGAACTGCGCGCCCTGAGCGGCGATCAGCACGATCAAGGTTGTGGCGGCAGCCAGACGCACGAACCGCACGTTCTTGGTGCCGGCAAGCCTCCCCTGGGCCACGAACAGCACAAGCGCACAAACGCCGGCGATGACGGCCAGGCCCGCCGCGCCCAGGATCTGGGTCCGGTATTGGTGCAACGCCGCGACGACATCCTGTCCGCCCGCGGCCGCGGCGACCCGCATCGTGTTCCGACCGTGGTAGGCCGTGCAGACGGCGAAGACGACACCGCCGACCGCCACCGTCACACCCCACAGGCGGCGCCTGGACAAGGCCTGATGCTGCTGCGTCCGAGCCCGGATCAGCAGCTCGAAGCCGACCGCCACCAGGACCGCCAACAGGAAACCCAGGATGCTTCTGGCCCGGCCGATGTAGTTCTGCTCGAACAGTGCCCGCAACACCGGCAGCTTCTGCGCCAATGCAAGCGGCGGGCCGCCGACATAGATCAGCTCAGCCCACACCGCCGCAGCGGCGGCGACGAACACCCACGCCCCCACCGGCAGCATCGTCCGGCCTCGGCGCGGCATCGCGACCGCCACCAGCACCAGGACGACAGCGGCCGCGCCGAGGTAAGACACGGCCTCCACCATGTTGGGCCCCAGCACGAACTGGACCGGATCCCGGGAATCGATCGTTCCGAACGAGAACGGCGCCACCGCCGTCAGGACACTGGACACAGGCAGGGTGTCCGACCCGGTCTGATCCCGGCCCTGGATCATCCAGGTGGTGAAGAAGCTGTGGAACGGGACGAGTTGGAACAACGCCACACCGACCCCGCCGGCCAACGACCCGCCCAGATACAACACCGGGCGGACCAGCTTCCGCAGGTCTTCACGATGCTCACCGGCCAGCCGAACCAGGGCGTACGCAGACGCGGTCAGCAGCGCGTACCCGGCCACCGACGGAAACCCGCCCAGCAGTATCGCCGCCACCGGCAGCGCGGCCAGCGCCGCGTCCCGAGGGCGGCGCAGCTGGATGAACCGCTCAACGGCCCAGAACAAGGCGGGGATGAACGCGGCCACCCTGGTCTGCGGGAACCCCAGCCAGGCGACCATGAACCCGCTGCCGGCGAACACCAGACCACCGACGAGCGCGGACGGCCGTGACAACGAGACCCGGCGCAGGAACAAGAACGCCCCGCCGACACAGCAGACGATCTCCAACAGCCGCTCATACGCCGGCGCCAGCCACGCCGGCAGCACGTAGAACGGCACGGTCAACGGCGAGTACAGCGCATAGTCTGGGACGGCGCCCAGCGCGCTACCGCCGGCGCCGTACGGATTCCACTGCGCCACCTTGCCCCGGCCCAACTCCTGCCGGAACAGCATCTCGCTGGGCAACTGCGAGGTGTAGGTGTCGTCCAGAAACGTGTTCGTGGCCACGCTGTCGGCGAACCCGGCATTGAACCACGGACCCTGGGCGACCATCTCATCGGTCGAGGTCAACGTCGAGGTGCCGAACAGCGGCCCTCCGATACCCCACAGCGCGAACAACACCACACCGAGCACCGCCACCACCGTCAGCACCCGCGGCCTACGACTGCGCTCGGGACCGTCCGACCCCTCCGGCACTACCTGCGCCGCCCCGGCCGACCCAGCGCTCGCCTCTTCCACAGCGACGGTCATCGCCGTGCTGGCATCGCCACCGATGGGCTCAGGAATTTGCGCCATTACCAATCCGATGCAGAGGCGATGCGTCGATGGCATGACGCGCGGGACGCCAGGACCGTAGCCACGGATTCTGAGCAGTACATAAACTCGGCGCCTGCATCAAGGCGAAGCCGGCAACGGCGGCACCCGGCACCACCGAGAGCAGCGCAGCAGCAACAGTGTGCGACACCGGCGAGAAACCCCTGACGCGGCTCGTCGGGTCCGGCACGCATCCGCGCGGCAGTCATCCCGAGCCGACCAGACTTCCCGGCACACCGACAGCCGAGCTTAACGATTCGCGAGCTCTCCGGCTACACCCGGTCACCGTCGCGGTTTCGGCGTCACTCACAAAACGCAAACGCAGAAGGCGATGATCCTCACACCCCACTCATATCCTGACCAGCACTTTGGCTCCATGCTGACTGGCGGCGAAGTGTCGCGGACAGCCAGGAGGGGCGTCGATATGGCGGGGACGGACATCCGGGAACACGGCGAGGCGACGGCAGCGCCGCCGACCGTGCTTCCGGTGAAGGTGGACCTGCCCGAGTCGGCCGGGTACCGGATCAAACGGACGCTGCTGGGCCGGCCGCTGGTCACCGAGCAGCTGCACAGCGAGAAGCTGTCGAACCCGACCGCGCTGGGGATTCTGGGCATCGACATGATCTCTTCCTCGGCCTACGGCAGCGAGCAGATGCTGACCCAGCTGGTGCCGTATTTCGGCCTGGTCGGGTTCATGCTGATCATGCCGATCACCGGGATCATCCTGGGTCTGATGATCCTGCTGACGGTCTGCTACCGGGACCTGATCACCCACTACACCAAGGCCGGCGGCTCCTATGTGGTGGCGCGCGAACAGTTCGGGGTGAAGATCGCGCAGATCGCCGCGGTCGCGCTGCTGATCGACTATGTGGTGACGGTGGCTGTGCAGACCGCCGCCGGCACCGACGCGATCGCCTCCTGGCTGACGTTCACGTACAACATCAACATCGATTCCTGGAAGATCTGGATCTCGATCGCAGTAGTGCTGATCCTGGCCTACGGCAACCTGCGCGGCATCCGGGAGGCCGGCCGGTCTTTCGCATTGCCGGCGTACTTCTACATCACCCTGGCCGGGACCACGGTGCTTCTGGGACTGGTTCAGCTGGCCACCGGGCATCTGCACCACGCGAACAACCTGCACGACCAGAACACCGCCAACCCGGTACTGGATCTGGGCACGCACGGCTCCCAGTCGCTGCTGGTGTTCGCCGCGATGGCCGCACTGCTGCGCGGCTTCGCGAACGGCGGCTCCTCGCTGACCGGCCTGGAGGCGATCTCCAACTCGGTGTCGGTGTTCCGGCAGCCCACAGGGATCAACGCCCGCCGGACGATGACCGTCGTGGTCACGATCCTGGGCTCGCTGGTGCTGGGCATCTCGATCCTGGCCTGGCAGGCCAAGACCATGCCCTACTCCGGCGGCAACCCGACTGTGATCTCCCAGCTGACCCGGCTGATCTGGGGCAACAACGCATTGGGGACGGCGATGCTGACCGCGGTGCAGCTGGCTACCGCGCTGATCCTTTACACCGGCGGCAACACCTCGTTCTCCGGGTTCCCGTTCCTGGCCTCGTTCGTCGCCGAGGACTCGTTCCTGCCGCGGCAGCTCACACTGCGCGGACACCGGCTGGCCTTCTCCAACGGGATCATCATCCTCACCGTGCTGTCGCTGGTGTTGCTGGTCGCCACCGGCGGGAATCTGACGTCGCTGGTCGCGCTGTACGCGATCGGGGTGTTCACCGGCTTCGTGATGGCCGCACTCGGAATGTTCCGCCACCACCTGCTCCATCGCGAACCCCACCGCCGCCTGCGGCTGATCATCAACGTCGCCGCCGCCGTCGCCTCGGCGATCGTGGTACTGATCTTCGCGACGTTCAAGTTCACCGAGGGCGCGTGGCTGGTCGTGCTGGTCTTCCCGATCGGAGTCTGGGCCCTGATCCGCACCAACGCCCGCTACCGCGCCGAGGTGGAGGCACTGGCCGAAGCCCCGGCGACCGCGAGCCTCCCCACCCTCACCGAGACCTCCACCCTGGTCCTCGTCGACGGCATCGACCTGGCGGTCATCAGAGCACTGCGGTACGCCCGCGCCCAACGCCCGGCCCGGCTGCGCGCAGTCCATCTCATGATCGACTCGGCCCGGGCCGAGGACCTGCGCCGGGCCTGGGACGCCTCAACCGCCGCCGACATCCCCCTGGAGATCGTGGAAGTACCGGACCGACGATTGAAGCGAGCCGCCGCCGAACTTGCCGCCCGCGAAGCAGCCGACGGCGAGACCGAAGTCACGGTGTTGCTACCGCGCCGGATCTACTCACCAATCGTCGGCCGACTGCTGCACGACCGCACCGCCGACGACATCGCCGAGGCCCTGTCCCCCCTCCCCCACGTCGCCGCCATGATCGTCCCCTTCGACGTGGTCGAGGCCATCGCCGAACAACGCTGCGGCAACGGCGGCACCACGGTACAGCCACGCCCCGCCGGCCGACGCCGCGCCACCCACTTCGACCTGCTGAACGCCCGAACCCCGGACAATCCCACAGCGCAGCGCGAGCCAGGGGAGGTCCCGATCGGGCAGGTGCGCTGGCGCGAACGGGCCACGGTTTCCGGCCGGGTCCGTTCGGTCCGCACCGCACCGGTATCCGGCTCCCCGTCAGTGGTCTGCGAACTGGTCGACGACTCCGGCGGCCTCACCGTCGTCTTCTTGGGACGGCGCACGATCGCCGGCATCGAGCCGGGAACCCGGATGCGCGTGACCGGCACGGTCGGAGAAACCGCCGGGCGCCTGGCGATGTCCAACCCCACCTATACGCTGCTGCCCCGCGATCACGAGGCATAGTCGACCGGATCGGCGTCATTACGCAGAGCCTGGCTACCGGGCGCGATTGCCATCAGACGGCCGCTTCGGCATGCCACGAGGCCCATCATCGTTTGCACTGGTCAGGAGCTTTTGGGAATTGCGGGTAGGTAGCGACTGACGAAAAATCGACGGGCTCCGGGCTGGCACTCCATCCAGACTGCCGGCTCGGCGATCCGAGCAAGGGCACTGCCTAGCCCAACGGACAATATGGGCCTACTGTTATTGGTACGAGTAGCACATTACGGCCTGGAACGGAGGATCCGGTCGTGGGTGAGATAATTCTGATCTGCGTGGTGGCTTACTTCTTCATCCGCCGCTCGGAGCGCAAGCGGAGTGCGTTCAAACCCCCGCGAGCTCGGGATACATGGCAGAGCCCTCGCTCGTACTCGGGGCAGGGCCGATACAACTACTCTGGGCAAGGTGGGTACAACCGCTCCTCGTGGGCTGTGAACACCCCACCCGCGCAGCCACGACAGCCGGCTGGCTACGACACGAACGCCTTTGGAAGCACAGCTACGGCCAGTACTTACGCCGACTTCTCTACGAGCTCATACGGCCCGACCCCGGAACCTGCTAGCCATGAGTCGTCCGGGCACCACTCCGGCTCCCCATCGCACACAGACTCCGGGTCATCTCACCACCATGCCTCGCACTCCGACTCCGGATCATCCCAGCACCATGCCTCGCACTCCGACTCCGGGTCATCTCACCACCATGTCCCCCACTTTGACTCGGGATCGTCTCACACCTCCTGCGATTCTGGCGGCTTCCACGACGGCGGCGGTACCTTCTTCTGACCTCAATGCCAGCTCCCCGATCCAGCACAGGACCTCGCCGACGACGTTGCTGTGCTCGGGGTCTTCGCAGACTTCACAGTCCCGAAGGCAGCCGCTGCGGTCATAGTTGGCCTCAAGCCGCTTCGTCACCGCGATGCTCAAAAACAACGGCACCACCCAGATGGCACTGCAAGGCGGCAACGCCCAGCTGTCGGGCAGCCTGACGAAGTTCTACGACGGCTCGCTGCCCAGCGGTTGGGACCCGATGCACAAGCAGGGCGCGATCATCCTCGGCAGCGGCGGCGACTGCTGCCAGACCAACCACAACGCCAGCGCGGGCACCTTCTACGAAGGCGCCATGGTCAAGGGCTATCCCTCCGACGCCGCCCTCCAGACCAACATCGCCGCGGCCGGCTACGCCGTCTCCGCCGGCACGCCGTTCACTCCGGGCGCGCGGGTCTCCCTGCAGGCCACCACCACCTGCTGCACCTCGGACCATCTTCGCCACGATGACGCCTCCACCAAAGTAATCATCTCCACCGTCAACTCCTCCAGCTCGGCCACGGTGAAGGCCGACGCCAGCTGGATCGTGCGTGCCGAACCGGCCAACGGCTCCTGCGTCTCCTTCGAGTCCGCCAACGCACCCGGCCAATACCTGCGCCACAGCAACTTCGAGCTCTACCTGAACACCGACAACGGCGGCGTCTCCTTCGCACAGGACGCCACGTTCTGCCCCATCACGGGCAACAGCGGAACCGGCCACTCATTCCAGTCCGTGAACTATCCGACGAAGTACATCCGCCGCTACACCTACACCGCCTACATAGCCGGCAACAGCCGTTCGCACAGCTGGGACAACGCGACCAGTTGGGCGGCCGACACCAGCTGGCTGGTCGACCAGCCCTGGAGCTGAACAGCCGTAGCGCCAAAGGGGCACCCGGCACGCGGCAGGCTTCCCGCAGCGATATATCCCAGCGCTGAGGCATTCGATTTCAGGAACTGACGAGGTCAGCGGCGGCGGTTGAGATCTCGCGCATGACCCCCCCGGTTATCCCTACCAACGATTTTCGGGGTCGCACGGTCGAATCCCCGTCTTCGGACGTCCAGGCTGGTGTCATGTCCGTGCAGTTGGAATCAGTGAGCCGCAGGTTCGAGTCGGGCCGAACGCCGGTATGGGCGCTTCGCGACGTGACGCTGTCGGTACCGCCAGGGCAGTTCGTGGCGATCATGGGTGCCACAGGCTCGGGGAAGAGCACTCTGCTGCATTGCGCCGCCGGGCTGGACCGGCCGGACAGAGGGCGGGTGTGGCTGGCCGAGCGTGAGATCGGGCGCATGCGGGAGCGCCGGCTCACGCGGCTACGGCGGGATCGTGTGGGATTCGTCTTTCAGGCCTACAACCTGCTGTCAGAGCTGACAGTCGGCCAGAACGTGCTGCTTCCCAGCCGGCTCGGTGGTCCGAAAGCGGGGCGCACGGACGTGGCGCGGGTGCTCGACGCGGTAGGTCTGGGCGGTCTGGAGCGGCGGCCGGTCGGTGAGCTGTCCGGGGGGCAGCGGCAGCGAGTCGCCGTAGCCCGGGCGCTGGTGACGCGGCCTGCGGTGGTGTTCGCCGACGAACCGACCGGCGCCCTCGACCCGACGACCGGCGGCCAGGTCCTGGGCCTGCTGAGGCAGGCGGTGGATCGGGACGGGGTGACGGTGGTGATGGTGACACACGATCCGCGCGCCGCCTCGATCAGCGACCGGCTGGTACTGCTACGAAGCGGACGAGTCGTGGTGGACGGGCCGACGCCGCCGGACGAGGGAGTCATCGCCGCACGCCTGCATGCTGTTTCCGTCGGCGCGGGAGCCGGAAATCCCGTCGCGGATGAGGGCCGCGTCCGCCGAGCGGCTCACGGCCGCCGGGATGCCGACTTCACAGCCGGCCAAGTCGTCGGCCGCGCAGCTGACCGCCCCGTCTGGAACCCGGCATGACGTCAGGCATCACTCTCCAAGCCCTGCGTCGTCACCGCTGGGCCTTCCTCGGCCCGGCCGCCACGCAGACCATCGCGGCCACAGTCATCAGTGCCGCGATCATGGCCGCCCGGTCGATGGACACCGCACCGTTGACCAAGCCCCAGCGCCACAACCTCATCAGCCCTGACGTCGGCGCCATGAACGGCGTCTTCATCGGCAGCTCCGTCTACATGTCGATCCTGCTGGTCGGCGTGGCGATGAACCTCGTCATCAGCCGCCAGACCCGGGACATCGCCCTGCTGCGCGCCGTCGGCGCCACGCCGTCACGCATCCGCCGCTCGGCCGCGCTGCAAGCAGCGATCGTCGCGCTGCCGTCCTCAGTGCTCGGATATGGGCTGGGCACGCTCGCCGGGGCCGCCTGGATCTCGGCGCTGCGCTCCCATGGCATCCTGCCTCCGCAGGTCACCTTCCACCCCGACCTTCTGGCGCTGCCGATCGTCGCCGGTATCGAGCTCGCCACCTCCGTTCTCGGCTCGCTCGTCGCCGCCATCCGGCCCGCCCGCTCGCGTCCGGCGCGCGCCCTGACCGACTCGGCGACCGGACGTCCTCGCATCGGCGTGTTCCGCACGCTGCTCGGCGTACTGCTTCTCGCCGGTGGCGCAGTGCTGGCCGGGATCATCTCCAAGCTCGACGCGAAGAACGCCGGCGACGCCGCCTTCTTCGTCATGCTCGCCCTCTGCGTCGGCGTGGGAATGCTCGGGCCGATCCTGCTGCGTGCCATCGTCGGCCTCGCCCGGCCACTCGCCACAGCCCTCGGCGGCTCCGGCACGGCCGAAATCGCGACCGACAACATCGCGGTGCTCTCCCGGCCGCTGTCCGGGGCGCTCGTCCCGCTCGTGCTGGCGATCGGCTTCGCCATCGTCAAGGTCTCGATGCACACCACCGCCGCGCACGTCACCGGCAGCGCCGACGCCGCGACGGACGTGTGGCTCGACTACGCCGGAACCAGCGTCTACTGCGCATTCGCCGCGTCGGCCGCACTGAACACGCTCATCACCGTCATGGCCGGCCGCCGCCGTGCCTTGGCCGTCACCCGACTCGCCGGGGCCGACCGACGCCGCATCCTGGGCATAGTCGGTGTCGAGGCGGCGATCGTCCTGGGCACCGCGCTGGCGCTGGCCACCGGTGTGGGGTTGGTGACGCTCGCCCCTATGCTGCACTCCCAGTTCCACACCTGGCTTCCCTACATGCCGCTGCCGTATCTGTTCGCGGGCATCCTGTCGGCCGGCGTGGTGGTGGTCGGAGGGATGCTTGTCCCGGCCGCGCTCCTGTCGCGGCGGCGGCCTATCGAGGTAGTCATGGCAGTGGAGTAGTACTCCCGAAGCTTCGAAGAAGCGCTCTCCGCCGGCGTAGGACCCGTGCGCGGTATTAAGGTCGGGTACTTCGATTGTGGGGTTGCGGTCGAAGAAGCGGTACGGCTTGAGCTTGAAGCCCGCGTAGTCGACGGGCATGATCGGCCAGTCTTCGATGCCGACGTAGTGCGTCAGGCCGAAGGTGTGCCAGAGGACGACGTCCTCGCCGTCGATGGAACGGTCGCCGGCGACATATGCGGGCAGGCCCTTGCCGCCTGGGTTCTGGTTGCCGGTGTATCCGCTGGGCCAGAGTTCGTCGCGCTCGTACTGCGTCACCCACAGCCGATCGTCAAGTCCAGACGGGCGGAGAACAGCTGCTGGCGGACCGGTGCTCGGACCCCGGGCACCACCTCCGTCGAGTGCGGGTCGGCGCCGTCGTGGCGCTGACGACGGGTCTCCCAGGAGCCGGAGTAGACGTCGGTGTGCTTCCACAGGACGCCGAAATCTTCCTCATGGATGCCGATCGCGTTCGGCAGGACCAGCGCTTGCCGCGGTCGTCGAGGTCATCGACCACGACCGCGTCGACATAGGTGATCTCGCCGAGGCAGTCGCAGCCGAGTTCGAGGTGGTTGGCCAGCCGCCCGAACTGGCATTCGCCGGTGTCGAAATAGTTCCGCCACCCGTGCATCGGACCGGGTTGGCCGTAGTTGAGGCCGTTGAAGCCGATGCGTACCTTCCAGTTCCGCCAGGCCAGGGCCTCGTCCTCCAGCGTGAAGGAGACGCCCTCCGGCTGGGCGATCGAGAACGGCTTCAGATCGGTGCGTTCCGGGCCACGGTAGGCGGAGTCGAGGTAGTCACCGGATTCCTCGGGCACGTGCTCGATGTCCGTCTCGATCAGTCGCAGGACCCTGCGTCTGTCGAGGTCGAGGGCAGGTCCACATCGTCTGCGACCTGATCCACTTCTCTGAACTTGGCGACGACCGGGCCGCAATTCGTCTCCTTATCGATCTCCTCCTGTTAGGATACGACTGTATCCAAAAAGCGAGATGAGGTCACCATGCGCGTACCGGATCGGCCGTCGGCCTTCACCAGCGACTCTGCCCGGGACAAGTACATCGCCGCCTATGACCGGCTGCTCGGCGAACTCTGGCCGGTGCCTGTGGATGCGGTGGACGTCGAAACCCGGTCCGGTCGTGTGCGGGTCTACCGAGCCGGACCCGATGGGGAAGATCCTGTGGTCTTGCTGTCGGGATCGGGCGGGAACGCGCTCGCCTGGTACCGCTACATCGAGCCGCTGGCGAAGATTCGTCCCGTCCTCGCAGTAGATCCGCTCGGCGAACCCGGCCATTCGGTCCAGACCGAGCCGATAGCAACCGGCGCCGAGGCCGGCGGCTGGCTCACCGACGTCCTTGCGGCGGTCGGCGCCAAGCGCGCGCATGTGGTGGGTTCGTCCTACGGCGCATGGACCGCGCTGGAACAACAGTTCGGCGAGGGCGGCCGGGTCGCGGCCCTGACGCTGGTGGATCCGGTCGGGTTCGCGCCGTTGACGGCGCGGTTCTATCGGTGGGTCATCGTCGGCGGCATGGCTGCACTGCTTCCTCGTGCATTGCGTCGACGTGTCGCCGGCACGGTGGGCAATGGCGCGCTTCGCGAGGACGCCCTGATGCGGCTCGTGTCGGCCGGCCGCTCCTTCCGTCGGCGGTTGCCCATCCCGCCCGCCTACACTGACGATCAATTGCGCGAGCTCGCAGCACCCGTGCAGGTACTGCTCGGCGCCCACAGCGCGCTGCACGACGCGCAGGCGGTTGCCGCGCGGCTGTCCGAGGTCGTTCCGTCCTGGCGGGTGGAGATCGTGCCCAACACCGGACACGCGCTCCCCGTGGAAGCCCCGGACCTCGTCATCGAACGGATCACCGCCGTTGCCGTGCCGGCCGGGGTCGAAGCCCCGGCGCGCAGCGCGAACCGCGGCTAGGAGATCTACATGCCCAAACAGGTCGATCACGACGAGCGGCGGCGCCTGTTGACCGAGGCGCTGCTGCGCATCGCCAGCACGCGCGGCCTGAAAGCCGTTTCGATGCGTGAGATCGCCGCCGAAGCCGGGGTATCGCTGCGCGTCGTCCAGTACTACTTCACCGATAAGCAGGCCCTGCTCGACTCGGGCCTCGCCGAACTGGCCGCCCGCCTGGACCGCCGGGTCAAACAGCGGGCTGCTGTCGCTGCGGAAGGGCTGTCGACGCGGGGTGTCTTCGACGCCGTCCTCGGCGCCATCCTGCCCTCCGACGAACAGAGCCGCCTGGACTCGCTGGCCTGGACCGCCTACTACACCGCCGCCCTCACCGACTCGGCGCTCGCCGCGTCCGGGGTCACCGGCCCCAACGCGCTGGAAGACTTCCTTACCGAACGGCTTCGTGCCGCACAGCACGCTGGGGACATCGGACCCGATCGCGACCCGCGTACCGAGGTTGCCGGGCTGCTGGCACTCGCCAACGGGCTGACCTCCAGCGTGCTTGGTGGACAGCGCAGCCATGAGGCTGCTGCCACGATCCTCAACTACCACCTGGGCCGCCTCTTTGAGCCGGGAATCACGGGGTCGTCGCCTCACTGAGCCGAGGCCACGCGGCGTCAAGGAACGTGTCCAGCACCGGACCACGGGTCATGCGTTCACCGAGTCGGTCGCGGTCGGATGCGCCGCACCAGTCGTGACGCCGGATATGCCCCGATGGACAAAAAATCGACAGAGGCATCCTGCTTGCGCAGGTCAGGCGGCGAGCCGGTCATAAGCCGGATTCTGTCCCGCGCCTCGGCGCGGTGGCGACCATCCATCTAGGACGCGCGTCGCCGCGCGTCTCGTGCGGTCTACCCGCAGGCTCGGACGGACCGTCCTCAAACGCCTGCGCAGAGTGCGGTCTCCCGCGCTCCTCTTGACCTTGCTCCGGGTGGGGTTTACCTAGCCGCCCGGGTCACCCCGGGCGCTGGTGAGCTCTTACCTCACCGTTTCACCCTTACCCGCTCCGACCGGCTCGCGCCGGGCGGTCGGGCGGTCTGTTCTCTGTGGCACTGTCCCGCGGGTCACCCCGGGTTGGTGTTGCCAACCACCCTGTCCTATGGAGTCCGGACTTTCCTCGACGCCGGTCGCCCGGTGCCGCGATCGCCTCGCCGACTCGCCGCCGATCCAGTATACGGGCCGGGGTGATCGTTGAGCGCCACTCAACTGATTTGCGCCATGGTCGCCGGTGCCGCGAAAGTGGCGGTCATGACCGTGATACGCAGCATTACCCTGGACGCGAACAACCCCTATGAGCTCGGCAAGTTCTGGGAGGCGGTGCTCGGCTGGCCGATGGACCCCGACGCCGCCCCCGGCGACGGCGAGGTGCTGCTGCAGGCTCCCGAAGGACTGCCGGGCCTGTTGCTGATCGAGGTGCCCGAGCCGAAGACGGCCAAGAGCCGCATGCACTTCGACCTGCGGCCGGAGATCACCCGCGACGAGGAACTGGCCCGGGTCCTCGCCCTCGGCGCCACGATCGTCGAGGACCACCGCAAGGCCGACGGCGCGGGCTGGATCTGGTGTCAGGACCCGGAGGGGAACGCGTTCTGCGTGGAGCGGAGCGCTAGCGAGCGCGAGGCGCAGGGCGCCGCCGTGTGATGGCGGGCGCGTCGGCTTGATCGGGCCGGGGGGGCGGTAGGCCGGTGAGCCAGTGGCCGGTGGACTGGCGGTGCTGGTCGCCGGCAGGCTGGCGGACCGATCGCCCGTAGCCGATGAGCCGGTGGCCGATGAGCCGGTCGAGGCCGGTCGGAACCGAACCCGACCGGCCCGCCGCCCGGGAGTGTCGGAACGTGTCGCTGACGATCACG
>JABFXP010000194.1 GCA_013361685.1 Catenulispora sp. | reverse complement strand
GGCCACGACACCTTCATCGAAATCAGCCCCCACCCCATCCTCGAACCCAACATCACCGACATCGCCGACACCACCGACGTCATCACCACCGGCACCCTGCGCCGCGACCACGGCACCCACCAACGCCTCCTCACCTCCGCCGCACACCTCGCCACCCACGGCACCCCCATCACCTGGACCACCACCCTCCCCACCCCCACACCACCCCACCACACCGAACTCCCCACCTACCCCTTCCAACACCAAACCTTCTGGCTGGAGAACGGCGGGGCGACAGCGCCGACCGCAGTAGCGGACATCGTCCCGACCGATCAAGTCCAGCAGTCCGAGCCGGCCTTCTCCGAGGATTCCGACTCCCCGTGGGCGCGCCGACTGGCCGGCGTTCCGGCGCACGAGCACCAGAGCATGGTCAGCCGCCTGGTCCGGGCCACGGTGAGCGCCGTGCTCGGCTACGCCGACGCCGACGAGATCCCGGAGGATCTGCCGCTGAAGGATCTCGGCTTCGACTCCGCGCTCGCCGTCGAGCTGGCCCGGCGGCTCGGGCGGGAGACCGGGCTGACCCTGCCGACGACGCTGGCGTACGAGTATCCGACCGCTGAGACGCTGGCCCGCTACCTGCTCGCGCACATGGCGGCCGGCGACGACGAGCCGGACCGGCCGGTCTTGGCCCGGCGGTCGGCCGGGCCGGACGGGGAGCCGATCGCGATCGTGGCGATGAGCTGCCGGTTCCCCGGCGGCGTGGACTCGCCGCAGGCGCTGTGGCGGCTGGTCGAGGGCGGCGTCGACGCGGTGTCGGAGCTGCCCGCCGACCGGGGCTGGGACCTCGACACGCTCTACGATCCGGACCGGGCGCGCACCGGCACGACCTACACCCGGTTCGGCGGGTTCCTGGACGACCCCGCCGGGTTCGACGCCGGGTTCTTCAACATCAGCCCGCGCGAGGCGGTGGCGACCGACCCGCAGCAGCGCGTGCTGCTGGAGCTGACGTGGGAGCTGCTGGAGCGGGCCGGGATCGTGCCCGCCGCGCTGCGCGGCGAGCCGGTCGGGGTGGCGATCGGTAACGCCTCCTCGGATTACCTGGACCTGCTGCGGTCCCACGGTTCGGACGGCGACGGCTACGGCTTCACCGGCAGCTCGCCGAGTGTGGTCTCCGGCCGGATCTCCTACACCTTCGGGTTCGAGGGCCCGGCGGTCACGGTGAACACCGCCTGCTCCTCCTCGCTGGTGGCGATCCACCTGGCCTGCCAGGCGCTGCGCAACGGCGAATGCACGCTGGCGGTGGCCGGCGGGGCTTCGGTGCTGGGGACGCTGGACGCGTTCGTCGAGTTCAGCCGGCAGCAGGCGCTGTCCGTCGACGGGCGCAGCAAGGCGTTCTCCGCCGACGCGGACGGCACGAGCTGGAGCGAGGGGGCCGGGCTGCTGCTGCTGGAGCGCCTGGAGGACGCGCGCCGGGCCGGGCATCCGGTGCTCGCGGTGGTCCGGGGCACGGCGATCAACCAGGACGGCGCGAGCAACGGCCTGACCGCGCCGAACGGCGCGGCCCAGCAGCGGGTGATCCGGCAGGCGCTGGCCGCCGCCGGGCTCGGCCCGCACGACGTGGACCTGCTGGAGGCCCACGGCACCGGCACCGTCCTCGGCGACCCGATCGAGGCCCGGGCGCTGCTGGCGACCTACGGCCGGGACCGGCCGGCCGACCGGCCGTTGTGGCTGGGCTCGCTGAAGTCCAATTTCGGGCACGCGCAGAGCGCGGCGGGCGTGGGCGGCGTGATCAAGGCTGTGGAGGCGATGCGGCACGGCGTGCTGCCCAAGACGCTGCACGCCGACGAGCCGAATCCGCATGTGGACTGGTCGTCGGGGACCGTGGCACTGCTGACCGAGGCACGGCCCTGGTCGGAGCTGGAGCGGCCGCGCCGGGCCGGGATCTCCTCGTTCGGCGCTTCGGGGACCAACGCGCATGTCATCGTCGAGTACGACCACCTGGCCGGGGCCGAAGCCGGGGCCGAATCCGGTGCCGGGACCGAAGAAGCAGCCGCAGCCG
>JABFXP010000172.1 GCA_013361685.1 Catenulispora sp. | reverse complement strand
CGGGAGCCCGGCCAACGGGAACAGTCGCGGCACGATGTGCATGTCGAGCGCCGCGATCCGGTCGTCCTCGATGGCGGCGGTCAGGATGGCGAACGGTCGCAGGGTCTGGTGTGACTCGTCGAGGTGGTAGATCGCGAGCGCCGGTGAGCCGTTGGCCCCGATGGCGACGGCTCTGGCGCCGTGGCACGGGTTGGGGTCGCGTAGGAACCACCGTCGGATCTGGGATCGGCCTGCCAGCCAGAGTTCATACGGCGGCATGGACAACGTCGCGTCTTCCTTGAGCAGTTCGGTGAGAGCCTGGACGTCGTAGCGTTCGAAAGCGTGGACGAAGCGCTCGAGCAGAGCACGCTGTCCGCCGTCGAGGTCGGCCGAGGAGGTCGGCGGTGGCGCCTCTGCCGCCAGGCGGTGGCGGGCGCGTCGCAACAGCCCGTTTGCGGAGGCGACCGTGATCCCGAGGAGGTCGGCGGTCTCCTCGGCGGTGAACTTGAGGACGTCTCGGAAGATGAGTGCGGCGCGCTGCATGGGTGTGAGGCGGTGCAGAGCGGCGATGAAGGCGAAGCGGATCGACTCGCGCAGCACGGCGACCTCCTCGGTCGCGGCTCCGGAGGGCAGTAGCCAGCGGTCGGGTGCGGGGTGGAGCCATCTGCTGTCATCCGGCCGGCCGAGGAGCGAGTCGGCGTCTGCGGCACCGGCGGCGCCGATGGGTTGTTCCCGGCGAGGCCGCTGTCTGAGCATGTCCAGGCAGATGTTGGTCGCGATGCGGAACAGCCACACCCGCACTGATGCGGCTCCTGCGAAAGTCTCGCGGCCCCGCCAGGCGCGGAACATCGTTTCCTGGACGGCTTCCTCGGCGTCGAACGGGGAGCCGAGCATCCGGTAGCAGTGGCGGAGCAGTTCCCGCCGGTGGCGTTCGTCGATGGTGCCCCAGTCCGCACTGGTGCTGGACACAGCGGCGGCAGGAGACCTCACGAGAGGCGAAGCACCCTGCTGCCCGAACCTATTCCGTCGCGCGGTCAGTTTCCTCGGCATGCCTCGTCTACACCGGTCAGGGGCCGATCCGGCCCCGTGTCCACAAACCCATGTCCCATGTCCATTAAGGAGTCATCGATGATCCTCATCACCGGGGCGACCGGGCTGACCGGTTCGGCCGTGGTCCGCGAATTCGTCCGGCGGGGCCGGCCGGCTCGCGCCCTCGTCCGCAACCCGGACAAAGCCAGGGCCCTGACAGCGGTGTCCGGCGTCGAGGTCGTCCAGGGCGATCTGCTCGTGCCGGACACCCTGGCTCCGGCGCTGGAAGGGATCGACACCGTCGTTCTCATCTCCAGCGCCGACAACCGGATGGTGGAGGCCCAGTGCACCCTGATCGATGCGGCTGTCGCCGCCGGCGTCGGCCGCATCGTGAAGGTGTCGGGGCTGGGCCCGGATCTGAGTTCGCCGTTTCGGTTCGGGCGCTACCACGCCCAGGTCGAGCAGTACCTTCAGGCGGCCGGTGTCGGCTGGACGCTGCTTCGCCCGAGCCAGTTCATGCAGACCTACTACCGAGAGGCTCCGACGATGCTGGCCGACGGGACGTTCGCCCAACCGCTCGGCGACACCCGGCTGGCGCCGGTCGACGTCCAGGACGTCGCCGAAATCGCCTACGCGACCGCGACCGGAGACGGCCACGCGTCGAAGACCTTTGAGATCACCGGGCCGCAGGCGCTGACCATGACCGAGATCTGCGAGGTCCTGTCATCTGTGGTCGGCAAACCGATCCGGTATGTCGACATCGCTCCGGAGGAGAAGCGCAAGCGACTCCTCGACGCGGGCATCCCCCCTCGTTTCGCCGACGACCTCGACGACCTGTTCCGCCTGCGCCGCAACGGCGGGCCGGAGTCCCGCGTCGACATCAAGGTGTTCGAACAGCTCGGCCTCCGGCCCACCTCCTTCGCCGAGTTCGCCGAGCGCTCCGCAGCGGTCTTCCAAGGCACTTCGGAACCCGAGCAGTTGTGGGCATCGGGCTGGCAGAACGCTGACGTGAGCGTTCAGGGATCTGGTTCAGGGGTCTGACATCCCGGTCGCTGTGAGGGATGCGACCGGCGCCGGATCCCCACGGGCGTACGGATCACGCGCGTGATCCGTACGCCCGTGGCGAAGGCTGAATCCACTTAAGCACCGGCGTCACGCCTCGCTCGACACCAACTCTCGGACCGCCCGCAGCGCCGAAGCAACGCACGGCGCGATCCCGACGCCGTCGTAGGCCGCGCCGCACACGACGATGCCGGGCTGCCGCGCGATGTCGTCCCGGATGCGCGCGACCCGGTCGACATGGCCGACCGTGTACTGCGGCAGTCCCGGATCCCAGCGCTGGACCCGCCAGTCGATCGGCTCGGGGAGCACCGGACCGATCGCCTCGTGCAGATCCGCCAGCGCCAGCTTGGCGATCTCGGCGTCGTCGTACTGCAACGCGGCGGTCTCGCGGTGGCGGCCCACGGAGGCCCGCACCACGGTCTTGCCCGACTCGGCCGGCCACGCCCACTTCGAGCTGGAGAACGTCGAGGCCTTGATGAACCGCCCGTCCACCGGCGGCACCAGGAAGCCGCTGCCGGCCAAGGGCACGGCGCCGTCGAACACGTACGTCGCCAGCGCCACCGCGGCGTACTCGATCCCGGCGAGTTCCGCTGACGCGGTCGGCGCCACGTCGGCGAGCAGTTTGGCGGCCGCTGGTGCGGGCACCGCGACGACCACGGCGTCGAAGTCGTAGACCCCGCCGTGCTCCCCGGCCGGATCTGCGACCAGCCGCCAGCCCCCGGACGTCCGGCTCAGCTCCCCGACCGCGGTGCCGCGCCGGATCGTCACACCGAGCCGCTCGCAGTCCTGAGCCAGCGCGACGGGGAAGCGTCCGATGCCGCCGCGGATTCCGGCGAACACCGGCGTCGGCTTCGGCTTCGGGGCGGCACCGTGACCGCCGAGGATGTCCGCCACGGCCTGGCCCAGCGGCTTGCCCGACTCCAGCGCGGGAATCAGCGCCGGGATGGTGGCGCGCAACGAGATCTCGTCCGCGTGCCCGGCATAGATGCCGTCGAGCAACGGCTCGACCAGCCGGTCCACGACCTCGCGTCCGAACGTCCGGGCTGCGTACTCACCGACCGAGATGTCCCGCGCGGGTTCCACCCGGCCGCCTTCCGCAGCCCGCGCCAGCCCCTCGCTGGACAGCAGCCCTTCCAGCGCCTGCACATCCCCGGGGATCCCGAGCAGGTGCCCCTTGGGCATCGGCACCAGTTCGCCGCGGTTCCACAGCGAGGCCGCCGTCGTCTCCGGGTGGACCACGTCGTCGTCGAGCCCGACCGCCCGCACCAGGTCGACCGCCTCGGGCCGCAGGTTCAGGATCGCCTCGGCGCCCAGATCCACGCCGACGCCGCCGACCTGTCCGAGCGCCAGCTTCCCGCCGACCGACGGCGAGCCCTCGAACAGTACGACGCCGGCGTCGGGCATGGCCTTCTTAGCGAACCAGGCGGCGGCCAGACCCGAGATCCCGCCACCCACGACGGCGATCTTCCAGCCGGCATGTCGATGTCCGTGGTCCCGTGCTGCCTCCGACGAATCGGTCTGCATGTCTGTCTCCTGTCACTGTGCTGCCGATCTCGGTGCCAGACCGAACTCGGCCAGGTCGTTCGGGTAGGGGAACGTTCCGGGCTGGTAGGAGCACCAGGGGTCTTCGGCGTACGGATCGTCGGTGAGCGCGAACGCCCGGGACCGTGATCCCGCGCAGACCGGGGCGAACTCGCAGGCGCCGCACCGGCCGGACAGCCTGTCGTGGTCTCGCAGCCCGGTGAACAGCGGCGACGTCCGGTAGATGTCGGTGAGCCGTTCGGTGCGCACGCTGCCGGCGGCCAACGGGAGGAAGCCGCTGGGGTGGACGGTGCCGAGGTGGGACACGAACACGAACCCCTGCCCGGCGTTGACGTTCACCGGTGCCCGCCGGGTCTTGCGCCGCTCCAGGCCCAGGGCGTCGAGCCGGTTCCGCAATCGGTCGTAGGTCCAGCCGAGGCCGAGCTCCGCGACGTGATCGGCGTCCCGCGCACGGAGGATCTGACGCTGGATGGCGACGCGCCGGAAGTGGTGCGCCTCGGTGGTCCGTGCCGGTATGTACTCCCCGGCGTCGTAGACGAAGTTCAGCACGTCCTCGACCTGCGAGGCGGTCAGCGCGGGCAACAGCGCGCCCCGTCCGGTCGGCACCAGCAGGAACGCGCTCCACGACATCGCGCCCAGCCGGTGGACGAGTCCTGCGACGTCCGCCAGGTCGGTGAGGTTGTGGCCGGTCACGGTGGTGTTGATCTGGACTTTCAAGCCCAGTTCCCGCGCGGCCTGCCAGGCCTGGAGCGTCCAGTCGAAGACGCCGGGCACGCCGCGGAACCGGTCGTGGATCGACGCGGTCGAGCCGTCCAGGCTCAGCGAGATCGCCCGGGCGCCGGCCTGCCGCAGTTCGGCCAGGCGCTCGGCGGTCAGCGTGGGCGTGCCGGACGGGGACACGGCCACCGGCAGCCCGAGCCCGGCACCGTAACCGACCAGATCGAGCAGGTCCGGCCGGGCGAACGGATCGCCGCCGGTGAGCACGAACACCGGCGGCGGGCTGCCGAACTCCGCCACCTGCCGCATCAAGGCGCGGGCCTCGTCCGTGGTCAGCTCGCCGGCGTCGCGGTCGGGACGGGCTTCGGCGCGGCAGTGCACGCAGGCCAGCGGACAGGCCTGGGTCATCTCCCAGATCACGATGAAGGGCCGGTCGCCCGGGTCGTGCCGCAGGGTGCGGATCGGTGTCGTCCGCATGGGCTCAGGCGGGCCGCGCGCGCGTGGTGGCCGCCCAGTCCAGCAGGTCCAGGCCGGCGTCCAGCGCCGCCTCCCGGGCCCAGAGGATGTCGTGCACCACCTCATCGGGCAGCGTCTCCACCATGATGGTCAGCCCGTCGCAGTCGCTGACGTGCGGCAGGATCCGCCGGGTCAGCTCGACGCCGCGCGCGGCCTGCTCCTCGGTCAGCTCGTCGTGGCCCACCAGCGCCAGCAGTTCGCGGGAGTCACGGATCGCGCCGTCGTGGTCGGCCAGCAGCTTGCCCACGTAGACGTCGCCGAAGATCCCGGTCAGCTGCGGGTACATCGCCTCCTCTTCGTACCGGAAGTGCGGCCCGGTGGCCTCCGCGACCGCGGTGAGCAGTGATCGCGCCCGCCGGGCATCCCGCTCCTGGAACGCCCGCACCAGCTCCAGCAGCAGGTCGCGGACCTGTCGATGCTCGGTCCGGAACACCTCGGTGAACTCCTGAACAGCGTTCACGCCTGACACTTCCCCTTCTCGCGGCGACTCGGTCGGTTGAGCATGACCGGTCGGCGGAACGGCGGACCAGGGACCTTCGTCACGCGAAAACCGGGACCTTCGGCACCGTTAATACAGCGCTGCACGCCGCCTAATACAGAACACCTGAGCACGGCATCTGGCAGTGAATAGGTATTCGTGATGCAACTTCTCTGCTTCGGGACTTCCGGCCCTGCCGGGCGCTCTCACCGCCTCTTACGGTGATCCTGCTCTGGCCGACTGCCAGACGAGTCGCGCTAGAGGAGATTGCGTTGTGGCTGATGACAGATCGACTCGCACCCTGCTCCGTCGGCCCCTGCCGGTCTCCCAGGCGCCGGGCGTGTCGCCGCGACGACGGCTGCACGGCTCGGCCGCGACGCTGATCTCCGGCTACCTGCTGGCCGCCGCGGTGGTGGTGGCGGCGCACGGCTTCGTGACGATGCCGCAGTGGCTGGCGCTGCATCTGCTGGTCCTCGGCGCGGCCACCAACGCCGTGTTCGTCTACAGCCGCCATTTCGCACAGGCGCTGCTGCACGTCAAACCCGCGCCGGAGCGGCCCGCCTACATCCGGCTGGCCCTGCTCAACGTCGGCGTGGTCGCCGTGCTCTGCGGGATGGCGGAGGGCGTGACGTGGCTGGCGGTGACCGGGGCGGCCGTGGTGGTCGGCACCGTGGTCGCGCACGTCGGCAGCCTGGTGGCCATGGCGCGGGCCGCGACGCTGTCCGGACGGCTGCGGATCGTGGTGTGGTTCTACGTGGCCGGCGGCATCGCCCTGGCCGTGGGCGGCTCGCTCGGCGGTCTGCTCGCCTCCGGCACCGTCTCCTCAGAGCGGTGGGAACAGGCGGTGCGGCTGGCGCACGCGCACCTGAACGTGCTGGGCTGGCTCGGGCTGGTGATCGTCGGGACGCAGTTCATGCTGTGGCCGGCAGTGCTGCGGACCAAGATCGCCGAGGACTCTCCGGCCGTGGCCCGGCGGGTCTTGAGGGTCACGACCGGCGGCCTGGGCGTCGCGGTGGCCGGGCTGCTGCTGACCGCGGTGAGCAGTGCGGGCCACTGGCTGGCCGTCCTGGGGATGCTCGGCTACACCGCCGGGGTGGCGTGCTCCTGGGTTCCGGCGGTGCGCGAAGCGCGGGTCAAGCCTCCGCGCTCGGCCGCCGCGGTGACGCTGCTGCTGGGCAACGCCTGGCTGATCGCCGCGCTGCTCGTCGACGTCACCGGCTTGGTCCGCGGCGCCGCCGAGGCCGACGACCTGCTCGGCCGGCTGCTGGTGCCGGCGCTCGGCATCGGGTCGGTCGCGCAGATCCTCATCGGCGCGCTGATGTTCCTGCTGCCGGTGACCCTCGGCGGCGGGCCGGTCGGCAACCGCCGGATGACCTCGGTGCTCGGCTACGCCTGGATACCGCGCACCGTCCTGGGCAACGTCGGGATTCTGATGCTCATGCTGCCCATGCCCGCCGACGCGCGGCCGGTGGCTTGGGCCATGGTGCTGGCGGAATTCGCCTCCTTCCCCGCGCTCGTCGCGGCATCGGTGGTGGCCGCCCGGCGTGCCGCCACTGATCTGCTCCCCCTCGGAGGCGACGTCCCGGACCGGACGCAGCCGGAGCGGCGGGCCGGATTGCGGGCCTTGGCGATCAGCTCGGTCGTCGTGGTGCTGACCGCATTGGGAGCAGTCGGCATCAGCGTCTACGGCGGCACCGGACCCGGCGGGCCCGCGGTCGCCGCCGCCTCCGGAGTGCCGGTGGCGGTGACCCTCGACGAGTTCGCGATCAAGCCGTCCGGCATCACCGTGGCCCCGGGCGCCGATCTGGTCCTCGCCGTGCGCAACACCGGCCGGATGCACCACGACCTGCGCCTGGACGGGGCTCGCGGCACCCGGATGCTGGCGCCCGGCGAGGAGCAGGTCATCGACCTCGGCGTGGTGCAGCACAGCGAGCAGGCCTGGTGCACCGTGTCCGGCCACAAAGAAGCCGGGATGACCCTCGCCATCACCGTGGCCGCTCCCGGCACGGCATCCCCGTCATCCCCGTCCGCACAGTCCGCACAGTCCGCACAGTCGTCAGGGGGCGATCAGAACTCTGCCATGCCGGGGATGGCGCAGATGCCGGGGATGACGGGAGACGCGAGCCCGGCTCCGCAGTGGCGGCCCTACGACGCGACGCTGCGTCCGGTCCCCGACGGCACCGAGCATGAGGTGACCCTCCACGTCCAGCAGACCGTCGCCGAGGTCGCTCCCGGCGTCCGGCAACAGGTGTGGACCTACAACGGCACGGTCCCCGGCCCCACCCTCCACGGCCGGGTCGGCGACCTGTTCACCGTGCACTTGGTCAACGACACGCCGATGCCGCACTCCGTCGACTTCCACGCCAGCCAAGTCGACCCGGCCGAGGCCATGCAGCCCGTACCGCCGGGCGGGCAGCTGACCTACCAGTTCCGCGCCGAGCACGCCGGAATCTGGCTCTACCACTGCGGAACCCCGCCGATGATCCAGCATGTCGCGATGGGCATGTACGGCGCGGTGGTCATCGACCCGCCCGGCCTGGCGCCGGTCGCCGCCTCCGAGGTGTTCGTGCAGTCCGAGTTCTACCTCGGCAAGGACGGCGGCATCCCCACCACGGCGCAGTTGCTCGCCGCGAACCCGGACCTCGTGACGTTCAACGGATACGCGAACCAGTACCGGTACGCGCCCCTCCACGTCCGAGCCGGGCAGCGCGTCCGGCTGTGGGTGCTCGACGCCGGACCGAACGAGCCCGACGTCTTCCACATCGTCGGCGCCCAGTTCGACACCGTCTTCAAGGAAGGCGCCTACCTGCTCCAGCCCGGCAACGCCGCCGACGGCGCGGCCGCCGGACTCGACCTGCAACCCGGCCAGGGCGGCTTCGTCGAACTCACCTTCCCGAAGCCGGGCACCTACACCTTCATCACCCACCGCCTCGCCGACGGCGAACGCGGAGCGGCGGGCACCATCATCGCCGACTCCTGATACACGAACGGAGACCGAAACCGTGTGCTTCTACTGCGGATGCCGCGAAATCCCCCTACTGCGTGACTACATCGCCGAACACGAACGCGTAACCGACCTCGGCGCCGACCTCACCAAGGCGCTGCGCCAGGACGACCTCCCCACGGCGACGCACCTCCTCGCCGACATCGCCGCCAAGCTCGAAGACCACTGGCGCGGCGAGGAAGGCGGCCTGTTCACCGCGATGCGCGAAGAAGACGGCTACGCCGAGTACATCGACAAGCTGATCGAGGAGCACCGGGAGCTGCGAGATCTGATGGCGACCGCCGACCTGGCGACGAACCGCGACCGGGAGCTGATCATCGCGGCCATGGACGAACTGACCGACCACATCGCCAAAGAAGAGGACGGCCTGTTCCCCGCCTCGCTCACCGCACTGACCGGCGACCAGTGGGAACGCGCGATGTCGGCCTGGCAGAGAGCGCACGGGCATGACGCCCGATCGGGCCAAGAGCATGTCCGCCACGGCGAATTTGGGTGACACTTGCCTTGGGATGCGAGCGCTCATCACCACGCGTATCAGGGGGTTACATGCTTGTCCGCATCAGCGTCGACGCAGGCGACGACACGGCTCACGCCGAGCTGACCTCGCTGTTCCGCTGGCTGCAACGGGAGTCGGCGCCGGACACCCGGCTGACGCTGGTGCCGCGACAGGATGCGGAAGCTCAGGGCGGAGTGTTCGAGGCGATCAACGCCCTGATCGGCGACGGGACCGGGCTCGGTGGTCTGGCGCTGTCGTACGCGGTCTGGCGGCGAGCGCGCCGCTCCGGCTCGAAGGTCCGCTTCGAGCGGGACGGCCTGACGGTCGTGGTGGAGGACGGTTCGCCGGAGACCGTCCGGCGGATCGCGGACGCGCTCTCCGGACCTTCGCCGGCGCGGCCCGCCGCCGAGGCCGCCGATCCCGACGGCGCCGAAGCCCCGGACGAGCCGCCGTCGAGCAGCGCAGGGCCGGACGCCACGTCGTAATCGCCGCCCATGGACACCCTGGCCGATCCCGCTTCGTCGCGGGCCGTACTCATCGGACCGTCCCGGTTCGTCCGGGATCCGGCTCTCCACGACCTCCCAGCGGTCGCCAACAACGTGCGCCGGCTGGCCGCTCTGCTCGGCGAGGAGCGGATCTGGGGCCTGCCGGACACCCACACGACCGTGCTGGGGCACCAGGAACTCGCTGTCGACGGCGCGGCCGTCCGCGTCCTGGACGCGGTGAGCGAGGCGGCCCGGCACACGCGCGAACTACTGCTGGTCTACTACAGCGGCCACGGTCTGCTCGACGAGGAGGACCGCCTCCACCTCGCTCTGCCCGAGACGAGCGCGGACAAGCTGTACCGGGCGGTGGAGTTCGAGGCGGTGCGCCGCGTCCTGGCCGCGGCGTCACACATCCCCCACAAAGTACTGATACTCGACTGCTGCTTCGCCGGCATGGCGTCCGGCTCCAGGATGGGACCCGCCAGCGCGTGGGTCCCGCCCTCCGTGCCGAACGGATCATTCGTCCTGGGCGCCGCGGCCCCCACCGCCACCGCCTTGGCGGTGCCGGGCGAGACGTACACCGCGTTCACCGGGGAGCTCATCACCCTGCTCGACCGCGGCATGGCCGACGGCGAGGCGGTGCTGCGGATGGACGCCCTGGCCGCGCGGCTCGACGACGCCCTCCTCGCGAAGGGCCGGCCCCGGCCGTGGCCGATCGCCTCCGGCGGCGGAGGCCGCATCGCGCTGGCCCGCAACGTGGCCTACCAGGCTCCCGCCGTCCTGCTTCCGGACGTGCTCGCCGACCTGGCCGCGGCGCAGCGACGAGCCGGAGGCGCGTTCCCGTACCAGCTCTCCGGCGCGCACGGCACCCGGCTGGACACGGTCTACGTGCGCCAGGACCTCCGCCGGCCGGCGCCGGGTTCAGGCGACTCCCTCGGCGAGGACCGTCACGACGAGCGCCGGGGCTTCGCGGCCGGGCAGCGCGACGTCGTCAAAGCCGATTCGCTCGGCCCGCCGATCCTCCTCGACGATCTGCTGCGCGAGCGCGGGCACCTGCTGGTGATCGGCGGACCGGGCCAGGGCAAGACGACTCTGACGCTGCAACTGGCCATGCGCCTGGCCGCGGACGTGCTCGACCACGGCGGTGACGCGCGGGAGCCGGCCGGTGACGGACCCGGCGACCGCCTGCTCGGCGTACGCGTCACCGCCGCGACGCTGGCCGCCGAGGAAGGATCCTGGGAAGAAGCCGTGGTCGCTGCGGCGGCCCGCGAGCTGGGGATGGCCCTGGACCGCGCGCTGCCGCCGGATCTGCTGCGCCTCGGCGGCGATCAGCTCCACTGGCTGCTGATGGTCGACGGCGTGGACGAGATCGCCGACCCGCGGCTGCGGCGGCGCGTCGTCGAGCAGCTGGCTCAGCGCTGCGGCGACCCCCGGCTGACTCTGCTGGTGACCAGCCGGGACCTGCCGGCCGAGGAACTCGCGGTCCTGGAGAAGGCCGGTGCGGTGCGGCATGTGCTGACGCCGTTCGACACCGCGCAGCTGACGGCCTTCGCCGAGTCCTGGTTCGGAACGGATCCCGAGGGCCGGAGACGCACCGCCGGATTCCTGGCCGGACTGGACCAAGCCGGACCCCGCGAACTGCTCCGGGTGCCGCTGCTGGCGACCATCGCCGCGATCCTCTATCAGCAGAACCCAGACGTCCCGCTGCCCGGGAACATCTACACGTTGTACGAGCAGTACCTCGGCTACCTCGCGGCGGCGCGGGCCGAACAGAACGCCCGCCAGTGGCACGACATCAGGGCTCGGATGGCGGCAGCCCTGGACGGCGACACCACCGCCGCCGACCGGCTGCGGGCCGAGCGCGCGGCGCTGGTCGAGCACCTCGCGACGCGCGCCGCCGCGGGCGAGGCGGACCTGCTGGCCGCGGCGGTGGCGTTCATGGCCGACCGCGGCGGCCGGCAGGCGGCGATCCGGCTGCCGGACTGGCCGGAGCTGATCGCTTCGGCGCTGGACGCCACGGGGTTGTTCCTGCATGCGCCGCGCCTGCGCTTCGTTCACTTGAGCCTGGCGGAACACCTGGCCGCCGCAGCTGTGGCGCGGACTCTGCCGGCCCGGTTCGACTCGGCGGATCCGGCCTGGGACGCGGTCGTGCACGGCCTCATCGAGGAGGAGGACGACGCTGTCGCGGTGCTCGTGCACCACGCCTACCGGCACGGCGACGCCGAGGCGGTGTTGGAGTGGCTCGAGCGCGGCGGCATGCACTTCAAGCTCGTGGCAGGGCTGTTGCTGGCGGAGGGCGTTCCCGCAAAGCCCGTACACACTGAGCGATTCTTGGAAACCCTGCGCCGAGGAATGGCATCGGGAGCGGTCGAGCATGAGTCCTTCACGAGTGCGGCGGGCCGGATCCGGCATCCCGGTGCCGAGCAGTTGCTCCTGGAGCTTGCCCAGGACCCGCAGCTTGACGTCGAGAAGCGCGCGATGGCAATGGCGGCTCTGCCGTCCGGCGGAGCGCGCGAGAGCGCCGTCGCAGCGCTGCGTGCGATGGCGGATGACCCTACGCAGGTGGCCGAAGACCGCCTGGAGGCGATCGAAGCCCTGATCGACCTCGAACCGGAGGACACAGCCGGTGTCATCGATCCCCTGATATCGGCCCTGACCGACCAGACGGCCGACGAGTACGACGTCAGAAGTGCGACGCGGATGCTGGGCGCGTTGAGTTCGGAGTCTGTGGCCCGCGCAGCCGAGCGCCTGTATGAACGGCTCGCGGACATCACCTCGGAAACCGATCTCCGCCTCCGGATCTTCGAGACTCTGGCGACCCTAGAGACCGACGCCGAAACCCTGGCCGCGATCATCCGCGCCGAGCTGGCGGCGACCTCAGACGTCCGCGTCACCGGTCGGCTGCTCAACACCCTCGCCGGCCTCGGCCCCGGCTACGCCCTGGAAGCCATCGCCGCGTCGGACGAGCTGTTGGCCGGCTACGGCCTGGACGCCTCCGAGCGCATCGAGATCGCCGCGGACCTCGCTCAGGAGTGCTCGGATTTCACGGGTGAGCATGCGGAGGCCGCAGCCGCCGTCTTCCGCGCGGTGATCACCGATCCGCTCGCGACGCCGGGCGCGGTGAACAGCGCCTCCCTGCGGCTGGCCGATCTCGGCCCCGACTACGTCTCCGAGGCAGCCGCCGCCCTGTCCGCCGTGGCCGGAGGACCCGGGGTGGACATCTCGGTCCGGGCCCGAGCGGCGGAGCGACTCTCGGGTCTGGGTCCGAGGTATCTGCCGCAAGCCGCTTCTGCGCTGCGCGATCTCGTCGTCGACTCCGCGGGCTCGCCCCCTGGCGGCTGGGGCGTCACGGACCGCTGGGATGTCATCGGGATGCTCGCCGAACTGGGACCGGCGTACGTCGTCGAAGCAGCCGGGATGCTGCGCGGGGTGTTCACGGACACCAGCGAGTCGCACCATGCGCGGCTGCAGGCGATGACCGCGTTCATCGAGCTCGGCCCGGAGTACTGTGCCGAAGCCGCCCGCGTCCTGACGCTGTGGGTCGGTGACCCGGCATCGGAGCCGATCGACGTGGCATTGCCGGCGCAGGCGTTGGCGAGAGCCGGCGGCGAACACCTCGATGCCTCCGTCCAGATCCTCCGGGCGGCCGTCGCCGATACCGGGAACGACGCTGTGATCCGTCTCGCGGCTGCTGATACGTTGATAGACCTTGGACCCGGACACGTCGCCGAAGCCGCCGAGGCGATCCGCTCGGTGCTGGCCGACACCGGTGCGACAGCCCGGACTCGCAGGGACGCGGCCACGACGCTGATCGCGCTGGGACCGGACTACGCCGGGGAAGCGGCCGAAGCCATGCGGCGCATGGTCGCAGATCCGACCGTCGGCCCTTACGACCGGGTGGACACCGCGGCGGAGCTCCGGGCTCTCGGGCCCGAGTATTTCGAAGAGGCGATCCGCACCCTGCGGGGGATCATGGAGACGGCACCCGACGCCTTCGACCGTATCGCGGCGGCGCGGGAGCTGGCGCGCTTCAGTCTCCGGTACGTCGAGGAAGCCGTGGCGTCGCTGTCCGCGCTGGCCTCGGATCGTGCCTGGGAGAGCTCGGACCGCGTGCGCGCCGCCCAGGAACTCACGGGGATCAGCAGGCGCTACGCGGGTCGCAGCGCCGACCTCCTGCGCGCGATACTCGTCGAAGAAGTAATACAGCCCTCGAAACGCTGGACGATCGCCGAAGCCCTGGCCGGGCTCGGGCCGCCGCATGACGCGGATGCGGCGCGCTGCCTTCGAGAACTGATCAGGGACTCGGGAGTTCCGCCCCTGCTCCTGATCAAGGCCGCCGCTTCTCTTGCGAAGCTTGAGAACGGCGAAACTGCGGATGCGCAAAGCACTCTGCACGAACTGATCGCTGATCCCGATACCGAACCCGACGTCCGTGCCGAAGCCGCCAAGGCTTTGCTCGGGACGGCTCCCCACCGTGTCTCCGAAGCCGTAGCAGCCCTGCGACGGACGATCGCGGATCCCGCAGCGAAACCGTCCACGAGGTACTGGGCCGCCGACGCGCTCGCCGACGCCCGGCGTCGTGATGCCGCCGACGCTGTCACGATCATGTGCTCAGGGCTCGTCGACCCCGAGTTCGGCCCGGTCGACCGTCGCCGACTCGCCGGACGCATCGCGCGCCGAGGCCCACAGCCGACGGCCGAGGCCGCCAGCGTGTTGCTGGAGGCCTTGGCGGACCCGGCGCAGAGCGTTCGGAGCCGCATAAAGCATGCTCGGACGCTTGCCGTGCTCGGGCCGGAACAGCGGCGCCAGGCCGCCGAAGCGTTGCTCGCGGTCATCGATGGCCCGGCTACCGAACCGAGGGGCCGTTGGCAGGCCGCCGAAGTGTTGGCCGAGATCATCCCCACCCGCTCGAACGAAGCCGCAGCCGCCATCCGCACGGTGCTGGCGGATCCGAGCGCCACACGTTTCGAACGCCGATGGGCCGCGGTGGCGCTCGCCCGGCTGAGACCGGCCTACCGCGCCGAGGCCGCGGATGTGATCAGGGCGGCGATCGCGGCGGCGGCCGAGGACTCGGAGGATTTCCGATGGAACCTCGTCGCCCTGACCAAGCTCGGACCACAGCATGCGCGGGAGGCTGCGGGCATCCTGCGACCACAGCTGGTCAAGGCCGGTGTCTACGCGGAGCTGTGGGAAGGAGCCGACGACGCGACCGGTCACCTCGACATTCCCCCGGAGCTGGAGGCCGAGCTCCTGAGAGCGGTCATCGCATCCGACGACGCCGAAGCCGAGGACCGCCAACTCGCCGCCGTCGAGCTGGGGTGGCACGACGCGGAGCAGTGTGACCAGGCTGCCGCCTACCTGCGCGGTGTGGCGACGGACGAAGACGCCGAGGTGTGGCATCGGATCAGCGCCGCGGAACGGCTGGCCGCACCGCCGTTCGAACGGACCGGCGAGGCGATCGCCATCCTGCGGGGGCTCGTGAACGATCCGGCAATGGATCTCCGGGCGCGCTCGCTGGCGGCCTACGAGCTTGCGCGCATCGATTCCGACCACAGTGCCGAGGCCGTCGCCCTCATGCGGGAGTTGATCGCCGCACCCGAGACCGAACCGATCACTCGCGGCAAAACCGCGATCCTCCTCGCCGATCTCGATGCCGACCTCAGCGCCGTCGGCTTCGACGTCGTCCAGGACATGGTCGCCGATCCTGCCGTCGACCTCTGGCCGCGCTGCTATCTGGCCCGCCTCCAGAGCTCGGCGTGGCCGGAACACGGGGAAACGCTCGCCCGATCCCTGTGCCTGATCCTCGCCGACCCCCGCTTGACGGCGAATCACCGGCTCCACGCGGCAGAGACCTTGGCAGGGCTCGGTCCGGAGAACGCCGCCGAAGTCGCCGAGGCTCTACGCGTCGTGACCACCGACCCGGCCGCCACGGTGTCGGACCGGCTCAGCGCCGCGGGCTCGCTGGCCGCTGTAGGCCCTGCCTTCCTGCCGGAAGCCACTCGGATCCTCCGTGCGATGATCGCCGATTCCGATTGTCCGCCCTACGGCCGACTGTTCGCGGCCAGCCGCCTCGCCGGTCTCGACGGCGGATTCCCGCAGGAGGCGGTGGGGGTGTTGCAGGAAGCGGTCGACGATCCGGACCTCGCCCCGGACGACCGGCAGCTGGCCGTCAGCATCCTGACAGACCTACGGGATCCCATCTCCCCCGAGGACGAGCGGGAGCAGGCGCAGCGTCCGACTGTCGATACTTTCCGGTGATCGGGCCGGCCGGCTCAGCCCTCTGAGGCGTGCAGGTCCGCGTTGAACAGTCGCCAGTTCCCCTCCGACACGACCTCCACATCGCCGTCCACGACCTTGATCGCCGTCTGGTCGTCGATGGCGTACGCCGGACCCTTGATGCCGGCGGCCCACCGTTCCGCCGCGGCCATGCTGTTGTCCGGCCAGCCCTCGTAGTCCAGGTGCGGGAAGATCGAGAAGTCGACGACCCCGAGGGTGCTGTCGTCCCCGCCGGACGGCGTCCATTCGACGAAGGCGGCACCGATCCGGGGCGTCATCACCATGCTTCCGGCGCTCACCCCCACCCAGACCGTGTCGGACAGCGACGGCAAGAGGTCCGCCAGCCCGGACTCCCGCATCCAATGGCACAAGTACGTCGCCTCGCCGCCGTCCACCAACAGGACGTCGGCCTCGAGGACCCACGGAACCCACCGCTCCTTGTCCATGGTGGGCAGGGCGAGGAGTTCGAGCACGCCCAGCGACTTCCAAGGCAGAGCGCACATGTCGGTGTCGGAGAACCGACCGGCGACGAAGCTCCAGGTCGTGGCGGGCGTGCACAGGGGATGGCCGTACTGCGCCGTGGGAATGCACAGCGCCTTGGAGTCGGCGATCGGCTTGCCCAGCAGACCGACCAGCGCATCGTGGATGCTTGCGTTGGTGGTGCCACCGGAAGTGAGGAGGAGCTTCACGATGTCCTTCCGCGCCGGGAGGTCGGGTACGCGAGTGCGACCGTACTATGACGCGCCCACAGAAACGGTAGGTGCTCTGGCCGGTCGGGATGTCCTCGGCGCGGCCGGCGCCGTTGACGAAAGTCATCTCCGGAATACTCAAGTCTATGATTCTGGAGTCGGTGCAGATCAGCGAGCTGATCGAGCGATCTGTCAGCGAGGCTTACGAGTACGCCTCCAACCCTGCCAACCTGCCTGAATGGGCGCCGGGCCTGGGCACCTCCGTCGCCGAGATCGACGGGCAGTGGTGGGTCGAGACCTCCTCGGGGCGGGTCGGTATCGAATTCGCTCCGCGCAACGAGTATGGAGTCCTCGACCACAACGTCACCCTGCCCTCAGGCGAGGTCCTCTACATTCCGCTGCGTGTCTTCGCCAATGGTGAGGGCTGCGAGATCGTGTTCACGTTGCGCAGGACGCCCGGTATGAGCAACGAGGAGTTCGAGCGCGACGCGGGCCTGGTCCAAGCCGACCTCACCCGGCTCAAACACGTGCTCGAAGGCAGGGCATGACTCGGCCGCGGCGACAGCCGGCTCGCGGTCATCGGCGGCAACGAGGCGACATCCGTGCGGACCTCCGGGTGTGCTTGACACCGCTGACTCGCGAAGGAGAGCCTTGACATACCCCGCTTGTGAAGGAGATCACACATGAAGCCCCGCCGAATCTCCGCGATAGCAGCCGCCGGCGTGCTGGCCCTCAGCGCGCTGTTCGGGATCAGCTCAGCAGGCCCGGCTGCGGCGGCGTCCTACACCCACCTCTGCGTCGACCGGAACGGTGAGTCCCTGTGCGCCTGGGCCAACGGATCGGAACAGCCGGTCGGGGTGATCTACGAACCCGCCACCGGCTCCAGCACGACGAACTGGGTCCACCCGGCCACCAACGGCGCCACCGGCTCCATCAGCCAGGCGAACACCAGCCTGTGCATGCAGATCAACCACGACGGCGGCAACGTCGTCCGGGAGGCGCCGTGCGACGGTGGAACTCCCGAGTTGTGGACGAACAAGTACGTCAACGGGCGCACCGAGTTCCTCAGCGTCTGGGCCGACAACTACTACGGCGGCCAATGGTGCCTGACGTGGGAGGACAATCTGAACGGCTCTGAAGCCTATGTCGACCCGTGCGCCAACTACGGCGCCGCTTACAACGGCTGGGGAACGTCCTGAAGCCGGGCCGACGCCCGCAGCGGCGGGCCGGCCATTAGTCAGCCGCTATCGGCTCGCGTAACCTGCCGATCGTGCGCAGTGTCGTTGTCATCGGAGGCGGGATCGTCGGTCTGGCCGTGGCCTGGGAGCTGACCGGGCGCGGACTGGACGTCACCGTGCTGGAGAAGGAGTCCGGCTGGGCCGCGCATCAGACCGGCCACAACTCGAACGTCGTCCACGCCGGCCTCTACTACAAGCCCGGCTCGTTCAAGGCCCGCATGTCCGTCGCCGGCAACCGGTCCATCGTGGACTTCGCCCGGCAGCACGGCGTGCCCGTCGAGGTCTGCGGCAAGCTCGTCGTCGCGACCGGCGCCGAGGAGATCCCGGCGCTCGACGTCCTGGCCGAGCGCGCCGCGGCCAACGGCGTGCCGGCGAAGCGGATCACTCCGGCCGAGGCCCGCGAGTACGAGCCCGAGGTCTCGTGCGTCGCCGCGCTGCGGGTGGAGTCCACCGGGATCATCGACTACCCCGGCGTCTGTGCCGCACTGGTCCGGCTGCTCGACGAGGCCGGAGCCGACCTGCGACTCGACCATCCCGTGTTGGGGATCCGGCCCGGGCGCGCCGGCGGCATCGAAGTCGCCACCCCGACCGGGGTCATCCGCGCCGACGCCCTGGTCAACTGCGCCGGCCTGCACGCCGACCGGGTGGCGCGGCTGGCCGGGCTGACCCCGTCGGCCCGCATCGTGCCCTTCCGCGGCGAGTACTACGAGCTCCGCCCTGAGCGCCGCCACCTCGTCAAGGGCCTGATCTACCCGGTGCCGGACCCGACCCTGCCGTTCCTCGGCGTGCACCTCACGAGGATGCTCGACGGCAGCGTCCACGCCGGCCCGAACGCCGTGCTGGCGCTGCACCGCGAGGGCTACAGCTGGACCGACTTCTCCGCGAAGGACGTCGCCGAGGTGGCGGCCTTCCCCGGCACCTGGCGCCTTGCCCGCCGCTATGCGATCCCGACCGGCCTGGACGAAGTGCGCCGCTCGTTCTCCAAGAAGCGGTTCGCCGCGAGTCTGGCCCGCCTCGTCCCGGCCGTCACCGAGCACGACATCGTGCGCAACGGATCGGGCGTGCGCGCGCAGGCGATGCGCCGCGACGGCTCCCTGGTCGACGACTTCCTCATCGAGACCGCGCGCGACCAGGTGCACGTCCTGAACGCGCCGTCACCCGCCGCGACGAGCGCCCTGGAGATCGCACGCCACATCGCGGACCGGCTCGTCTCGCTTCCGTAGCAGAAGCCGTATTCAGAACCCGGAGATCCGGAGAACCCGGGTTCAGGCGCTCGGACCGGACAGCTCCGGCGGCGTGGCCGGCGGGTTCTTCTCCAGCGCCGCCAAGGCCAGTTCGACGGCGGTGTCGAGCTGCGGATCGCGCCCGGCGGCATAGTCGTGCGGCGCGTTCCACACCTCGACGTCCGGCTCGACCCCGCGGTTGTCCACCGCGAAACCGTCGCCCTCGAACCACCAGGCGCCCGTCGGCTGCGCCGGCAGGGTCCCGTCGACCAGCGGGTACCGCAGGTCGACGCCGAAGGTGCCGCCCCAGGTCCGGGTGCCGACCACGGTGGCGATCCGGAACGTCTTCAGCGCCTGGATCATCAGGTCGCCGCCGGACATCGCGTGCCCGTCGGTGATCGCCACGATCGGCCCGCGCGGGGCGTCGGCCGGGTAGGCGGCCGGCTGCTCGTGCCGGGTCATGTTCCAGCCGATGACGCGCCGGGCCAGCTTGTCGATCAGCGACTGCGCGGCGTCGCCGCCGCCCAGGTCCCGCAGGTCCAGGATCAGCCCGTCGCACCCGAACTCGGTGGTGACGTCCCGATGGAACTCGGCCCAGCCCTGCGCCATCATGTTCGGGAGTTTCAGGTAGCCGAGCCGGCCGCCCGTGGCCGCCCGCACCGCGGCCCGCTGCCGCGCCACCGCGTCGTGGTAGCGGATCAGGTGCTCCCCGGCCAGCGGGACGACGACGACCCGGCGGTCCGCTTCGCCACGGCGCAGCGTCAGCCGGACCGGTTTGCCGGCCCTGCCGACCAGCAGCGGGTTCGGGCCCAGGCCGGGATCGACCGGCTGCCCGTCCACCGCGACGATCAGGTCGCCGGCCGCCGCCGCGATGCCCGGCGCGGCCAGCGGCGAACGCGCGCCGCTCACCGACGACTCGCCGGGCAGGATCCGCGCGATCCGCCAGGTGCCGTCGCCGGCCGGCTCGAGGTCGGCGCCGAGCAGACCCTGGACCCGCTCCGGGGGCTGCCCGGCGCTGAAGGACGCCAGCACCCCGGCGTGCGAGCAGCCGAGCTCACCCTGCAACTCCCACATCACGTCGAGCAGGTCGTCGGTGGAGCCGAGGCGGTCCAGCAGCGGCCGGTACCGGTCGCCCATCGCGGGCCAGTCCACCCCGGACATGTCGGCGCGCCAGTAGTGGTCCCGCATCAGCCGCCACGCCTCGTGGTACATGTGCCGCCAGTCGGCCGGCGGATCGACGGTGACTTGGATCTTCTCCAAGTCGATGCCGGTCGCGTCCGGCCCGGACCGGCCGACCGGCGCGATCCGCAGCGACCCGCCGTCCCGGTGGGCCAGGCGGGTGCCGTCGGCGGCGGCCACGTAGTCGTCGACGTCCTCGGCCTCGACCGAAGTCGTGCCGGTGGCCAGGTCGAAACGGATCAGCCGGGTGGTCAGGTCGCCGGGGTCGGCGCCGATGGCGGCCTCGCCGACCATGCCGGTGCGTGGCCGATCCAGCCACGTCACGCCGCCGGTGACCGCGCAGAGCTTCTCATAGCGTCCGGCCGCCACCGGGAACGCCACGATCCGGTCGGCCAGCCCGTCGAAGTCGACACCGGCGACCGGTTCGTCGGCGTCGTCGGCGTCGTCGGCGTCGTCGGCGGGCGGAGCGAACGGCGACGGCGTGATGGCCCGCAACGGCACCAGGTACGGCCGGATACCCGGCAGGAATCCGAAGTCGAACATGTGGGTGTCGAAGCTCGGGTCGAACGCGCGGTTCGACAGGAAAGCCAGGTGGCGGCCGTCCAGGGTGAACACCGGAAAGCTCTCGTCGAACCGGGGCGGGGTCACGTCGGCGACGGCGCCGTCGGCCAGCCGCATCAGCCGGATGTGCGCGGCCGGGCGCGGGCTCTCCGCGCGGCGCGGCTGCCACGGCTGCGCCCAGGCCAGGAGCGCCGAATCGGGCGAGAACGCCAGGCCGGTGCACTCGGCGTCGTGGCTGCGCGCGATCTCGGTGATGACCGGCTCGCCGGCCAGCGCGACCGTCAGCAGCCGGCCGTCGGCGCAGGAGACGGCGGCGGTACGGCCGTCCGGCGCGACCGCCAGCTCCAGGACCCGGTCGAAGGCACCGTGCCCGATACGCCGCGCCGCGCCGCCGTCGACGGCCAGGACGTCGAGGCCTTCCTCACCGCCCCGGTCGGATGCGCAGATGACCGCGCCGGCACCGGGGATCTCGATCGGCAGCCGGGCGCGCACGCCGGGCTCGGCGAGCAGCGCCCGCACCGGCTGGTCGGCGCCGGGCAGCCACTGCACGGTGCCGCGCACCTCGGCGGCCACGCTCCGGCCGGCCGGGTCCAGACGGAACGTGCCCAGCTCCGCCGCCGCCGTCACCTGGTACCGCGCCCGCCCGGGATGGTCACCGCCGAGCCGGATGTCCAGGCGCACCGGCTCGGCGTCCAGCGACTCCAGCAGCCAGAGATCACCAGCCCGCTGATACACGACCCGCCGGCCGTCGGTGGTCGCGTGCCGGGCGTAGTACTCGCCGAGATCGGTGTGGCGGCGCAGGTCGGCGCCGTCGGGCAGCGCCGAGTAGATCGCCCCGGTCCCCTCGTGGTCGGACAGGAACACCACGCGGGGTCCGACGAACATCGGGTTGACCAGGTGGTTGCCGACGTCGGTGAGGATCCGCTCGTAGGCCGTCCCGTCCGGGGAGTACCAGATGGTGCCGCCGGTGCCGCCGCCGTAGCGTTTCCATCGCGCCGGGTCGAAGGTGTGCGTCTCCAGCGGGGTGCCGACCAATACCGCACCGTCGCGCACCGCGACGTCTCCGGCCGGTCCGTAGCCGAGCCGCCGGGCCGGGCCGCGCAGCGGCACCGCGAACGCCCACGTCTTGTGCGTGACGGGCTGGCCGAACCGGCTCAGCACCAGCACCTCGTCGTCGCCGACCCAGCCGCGCACGGTCGCGAACCGGTCGCCCCAGTACGTGAGCTGCCTGCTCGGGCCGCCGTCCACCGGCACGGCGAACACCTCCCGCGGGTCGGCGAAGCCCAGCGACCGGGTGCCCTCGCGGGTCGAGGTCCAGGCGATGTGCGTCGCCGACGGGTTCAGCCGGGGGTGCAGCACCGGGACGCGGTCGTCGGTCAGCCGGCGTGCCCGCGTTCCACCGCCGGCCGCCGCCCCCAGCGGGGCGACCCAGACGTCGTCCTCAGCGACGAAGGTGACCAGGTCGCGGGCGATGTGGGGATAGCGCAGGTAACCCGATTCGCCCATGGTCAAAGACCCATAGCCGCGATCTCGGCGAGCACCTCGTCGTAGTACACGGCCGGAGCGACGAAAATGCCGCGCAGATAGACCGGCATCGCGTCGTCGTCCTCGTCGATGTCGCCGTCGAACGGGATGTCGTCGCGGGGGTTCCAGTCGAGCCCGAATGAAAGTCCCGGCACCAGGGGGTTGAACCTCTCCCGGTGGTCGACCCGGTAACCCTGCGCCTCGATCCGTTCCATCAGTTCCCGCGCCGGGGTCCGGAACACGTCGATGCCGCGCCATGTCACGGTGACGTCCGCGTCGTCTTCATACGGCCGCGCGATGTCCAGCGAGGTCAGGGTCTTGCCGTCTTCGGAGGAGAAGAGGATGTCGAACTGGTCGAGCTGCGTGTAGATCTTCATGTGGCGCCACTTGCTCGGCGGGCCCTCGTCGGTGACGGTGATCGGGCCGAGCGCCGCGGCGGCCTCCTTCAGCTCCTCGACGGGCATGCCGAAGCCGAAACCGGTGACGCCGTTCGGTGGGTCCAGTTCGATGTGCATGGCCGTCATCCTAGAAGGCCCGTCCGACCGACAGCGACTCAGAGCTCTTACACGCTCATAGAAGGAATATGGCCGTGCCTCCCAAGATCGGTCCATCAGGAACGGAACCCGACGGCTGGGAGGAACGAAATGAAGGTCACCCGCAAGGTCAAGGCCCTGGCAGTGATCGCGACGACCGGGACGGCGATCGCCCTGGGGGCGCCGTCCGCCTTCGCGAACGGGATCGGCGGGGACACCTCGCAGGGCGGCTGCCACGCGTGGTTCATCCAGGACCCGTACCTGGGCTGGAACTGGGCTCGGGGCCACATCGACAACACCAACTGCCGGATGCGCGTGGAGCAGGAGAACCTCAACACCGGCGGCCACGCCTACACCGACTGGATCGACACCACCGGCGCCGTCTCCGCCGACAGCCAGGCCCTGTACCACCACGACGGCGTGCACCAGCTGCGCCTGTGGGTGCTCGACAAGTACAACTCGAACATCCCGGTCGTCGGCGACTGGATCAGCTGATCCTCCCCCGACACCACATAATCCTGATACAGGTTCGGGTCCACGCGCGGACCCGAACCTGCTGTCTAGGCGACCGTCACGAGAACCCGATGACCCAGCGCTGCGCAAGGGTCCCGTTGCACGTCCACAGCTGCATCTGCAGGCCGGGTGCCCCGGATGCGCCCGGCACATCCATGCAGAACCCGGTCTTCCCCCACCCGATCAGCGACTGCACTTGCGTCACGTTGGGCAGCAGGGCGTTCGCGAACCACTCGTTGCTGACCTCGCGACAGGTGTCCAGGCCGAACGGGGCACCGTTCTCGGCCCCGATGAAGGCGTTCAGGCACAAGCCGCTGGCCTGATTGATGTACTGGTAGCCGCGGTAGTCCCCGGCGGACTCCCAGCCCTGCATGGCGCTGCCGTCGCACGGCTCCTGGACCACCGGGGAGTTCAGCACCGGGCTCACCGGCTGCAGGCACAGGTTGTCGCCGACGTTTCTGATCGGGTTGAAGACGCCCGCGAACGGCTTGACGCTGCCGGCGGAGGCCGAGGAGGCCTGGGCCACCGTGCTGCCGCCGGCCATCATCGCGGCGGCCATGGTGGCGACGGACGCCACCAGACCGAGTTTGCGGCGAGACAGGTTCATGTCGGTCGTTCCTCTCTATCAGGGATTCGTTCACGATCGACCGGCGGGCCTTGCACACCCCTCCACCCGACCGGTCGCTGCTCACGCTATGGCTGGTCAGGGTCGTTCCAGATCGGGAACGGCTCCCCATATTCGGCCTGGGCGCTCCCCATGAACCGCCCCGCGACCGACCGGGACTTCCCGGATCGACAGGCCGGGCGGATCCGCCGATATCAGGGGTCTTGGTAGCTTGAAGGGTCCACACGGAAGGGGGAGGCGCGTGGCTGAGGAGACTGCGGGCGTGCGGCTGGTGGAGCGGGACTCCCAGCTGGCGGAACTGGCCCGGTACACCCGGGAGGCGGCCCAGGGCGCCGGACGCCTGATACTGCTGTCGGGCGAGGCCGGGGTCGGGAAATCAGCGCTGCTGGCGGCGGCGCGACGCGAGCTGAGCGCCGCACGCTGGTCGTGGAGCACGTGCGACGGCTTGTTCATCCCCCAGCCGCTGGGGCCGTTGTTCGACGTCGCCGAACAGCTCGGCGGCGCCCTGGCGCGGCGCTGCGCGGCCGGCGGCGAGCGCGACGAACTCTTCCGCGCCCTGGCACAGGAACTGGGCTCGGCCGGGGTCCCGGACGTGGTGGTGGTCGAGGACGTGCACTGGGCCGACGAGGCCACCTTGGACCTGCTGCGGTTCCTGGGCCGCCGCCTGCGGGACGCCGCGGCGGCGGTGATCGTCACCTACCGCGACGACGAGGCCGTCGGCGACGCGCTCCGGGTCGCCCTGGGCGACCTGGTCGCGCAGCCCTCGACCCGCCGCGTCCGCCTCGCGCCGCTGTCCGCGGACGCGGTCCGGATCCTCGCCGAGGGCAGCGGATTCGCCCCGCAGGAGGTGTTCCGGCTGACCGCGGGCAACCCGTTCCACGTCACCGAACTGCTGCAAGCTCGGACGCCGGGCGTGCCGGAGTCGGCGCGCGACGCGGTCCTGGCCCGGGCCGCCCGGCTGGACGCCCCCGCCCGCGACGCCCTGGAGGTCGCCGCGCTCATCGGCGCCAAGGTCGAGCTGCCGCTGCTGGCAGCACTCTGCGATGCCGCGGGCCTCGACGGGCTGCTGCCCTCCGGCCTGCTGGTCGCCGACGGGATGTGGCTGCGCTTCCGCCACGAGATCGCGCGCCTGGCGATCGCCGAGGCGGTGCCCGCCCACCGCTGCCTGCTGACCCATCGCAGGGTGCTGGCGGCGCTGCACGCACAGGGCTGCGACGACGAAGCCCGGCTGGCCTACCACGCCGAGGGCGCCGCCGACGCGGACGCGGTGCTGCGCCACGCGCCGGCCGCGGCGCACCGGG
>JABFXP010000628.1 GCA_013361685.1 Catenulispora sp. | reverse complement strand
CAACGACACCATCCGCAAACTCGCCGCCGTCCTGGACGAGGCCGGGCAGGCCGCGCCGGCCGACGCGCAGATCTCGACCACACCGGCAGCCTCGGCAGCAGGGACAGCATCCGCCACGCCCGACCGACGCCGCGGAACCGGCGCCACCGGCGTGGACGCCGACGCCGTCCGCGCGGCCATGGCCGCCGGCCGTATCCCCGGCGCGACCGTCGCCGTCCTGCGCGGCGGCGAGCTGACCGAGCTGACCGCCTTCGGCACCACGACCACCGGCGCGGACGGCGAACCGATCGACAGCCGCACCGTGTTCCCGGTCGGATCCGTCAGCAAGCACGTCACCGCGCTGGGAGTGCTGCGGCTGGTCGACGAGGGCGTGCTGGCCCTGGACGCCGATGTCGAGGACTACCTCGACGGCTGGCGCATCCCTGGACGTCCGGGCGCCCCGATCACCGTCCGGCATCTGCTCTCGCACCAGTCCGGCCTGCGTCCGGTGCCCGGCGGCCGCCATCCCCGCGGCGCCGTTCTGCCGACCTTGCGCGAACTGGTGCAGGGCCGACCCGGCAGCCCCGGCGCCGAGCGCGCGCAACCCTGCGGCGCCGCGTTCGGCAAGGCCGGCGTCAACTACTGGGTCCTGCAACTCGCCATGGAGAACGTCACCGGGACGCCGTTCGCCGAGCTGATGAGGACCCTGATCCTCGACCCGCTGGGGTTGCGGGACACCGGGTTCGCGACCGGCTTCCCCGACACCCGCCCGGCCGCCGCCGGCCACGGACCGGACGGCGCCCCGCTGCCCGGCGGCTGGGAACACCGCGTGGACAGCGCCGCGGCGGGGTTGTGGACCACGGCTGCCGATCTGGCCGCCGTCGCGGCCGAGATCCGGCGCTGCTTCCTGGGCCGCCCCCGGTCCCTGCTGACCCGGACCACCGCCACCGCGATGCTCGCCGAGGCCGTCCCCGGCTCGTTCTTCGGCCTGGGGACCGTGCTGGACGCCACCGGCGGCCGGCTGTGGTTCGGCCACGGCGGCGAGCTCCCCGGACACCGCGCCATCACGATGTGCGACGCGCACACCGGCGACGGCTACACCGTCCTGACCAACGGCGCCGACGGCGACCGGGTCATCCGCCTGTTCACCTCGGCCGCCGACCCCGGCCGGCCCGAAACGGAGTCCTGATGGCCACCGAACACCACATCGCCCAGCTCAACCTGACCCTGCCCGCCGTGCCCGCCGACTCCCCGGAGTTCACCGACGACGACTTCGTCGAGAGCTTCGACAAGATCACCCGCAAGGCGCAGTTCACCGACGGCTACGTGTGGCGGCTGTTCGGCGGCTCGGCGGACGGCCGGCGGGTCCTGGACGCCGTCTGGCCGGACGACCCGCGGATCGTCGTGAACCTCTCGGTGTGGGAGACCTTCGACTCGTTGCGGGAGTTCGTCTACCGCGGCGCGCACGCGGACTTCATGCGCCGCCGTGCCAAAGCACTGACCGTGCCGTTCAGCGAGGCGTACCAGGTCCTGTGGTGGATCCCGGCCTGGACCGCGCCGACGGTCGCCGAGGCCCGGGAACGGCTGCTGCATCTGCGGGAGCACGGGCCGAGCCCGTACGCCTTCACCTTCACTCGGACGTTCCCGCCCGAAGCGCTCGCGGATCAGGCAGTCCAGACGCAGGCCCTTCAGGATCAGGCCCTTCAGGACCACGCCGAGCCCGGGATCAGTGGTCGCTGATGGACACCACCACCGCCCTTCCGCTCTCCGCGGCCCAGCGCGGCGTCTGGGCCGCGCAGTTCCTGGACCCCGGCCGGTGCCGGCACGTCGTCGCCGGCTACACCGAGATCGACGCACCGGTCGATCCGGCCGCGCTGCGCCTCGCCTGGCGGCGCCTGATCGAGGACTGCGACGCGCTGCGGCTGCGCGGCGTGGCCGCCGACGGCACCGCGTGGCGGCTCGGACCGGCCGCCGACGCCGACGACTTCGCGTCGATCGACTTCAGCGACATGGCGGACCCGGCCGCGGCGGCGCACTACTGGATGGCCGCCGACCTGCGCCGGCCCACCGACCTGGCGAACGGCCCGCTGACCGACGCGACGCTGCTGCGGCTGGCCGAGGACCGCTTCTTCTTCTACCAGCGCTTCCACCACAGCGTGGCCGACGCCCAGACCTCCGTCCTCGTCGCGTCCCGGCTCGCCGAGCTCTACTCGGCGGCGGTCGCCGGGCGGGAACCGCGGGACTCCGGCTTCGGCGCCCTCGGGGACCTGATCGCCGAGGACGCCGCGTACCGGGACTCGGAGCAGTACGCGGCCGACGAAGCCCACTGGACGACGCAGTTCGCCGACCGGCCGCTGCCCAGCCGGCTCGCGACCCGCGCCACGAAGCTGCCCGCCGACCAGGCGCACGGCAGCCCGCAGCGGGTCCGGGCCGTCGGCCTGATCGCGGACGACCAAGTCCGGGTCCTGCGAGACCTCGCGCGCGCCCACCGCACCGCGTGGCCCACCGTCATGGCCGCCGTCGTCGCCGCGTATCTGGCGCGGATGACGGCCAGCGCCGAGGTCGTCGTCGGCCTGCCGGTCTCCGGGCGGGCCACGGCGGCGGCGCGGCGGACGCCGGGCATGGCCAGCAACACGGTGCCGCTGCGGATCCAGGTGCCGTCCGGTGCCAGTCTGGCCGAGCTGCTCGGTCCGGTGGACGAGGAGTTGCGCACGGCGCTGCGGCACCAGCGGTACCGGCACGAGGACCTGTGCCGGGCGCTCGGCTTGGCCGGCGGCGAGTTCGGGCTGCTCGGCGCGATGGTCAACCTGATGCCGCCGAACCCGCCGACGCCGTGGGCCGGATGCCCGGCACCGGTGCGCAACTTGTCCGCGGGTCCCGCGCTGGACCTCACCTTCGGGGTGGGGACGCCGGTCGCGGGAGTCGGCGCCGAGATCATGTTCGACGCGAACCCCGACTACTTCACGGCGGCCGAGACCGAGGCGCACCGGGACCGCTTCCTGCGGTTCGTGGAGGCCGCGGCGGACGACCCGGATCGGGCCGTGACGCGCCTGCCGCTGGTGGCGCCGAAGGAGCGGCGGACCATCGTCGAGGACTGGAACGACACGGCCGGCCGGGTGGATCGGCCGTTCGTCGCCGAGGCGGTGGCGCAGCACGCGAGTTCTGCTCCGGACGCGGTGGCCGTCGTGGACGGGGACCGCAGTCTGACGTACGCGGAGCTGTATGAGCAGGCTCGCGCGACGGCGCGGGGACTGACGGCGCGGGGAATCGGTCCGGAGGACCGGGTCGCGATCGTGTTGCCGCGTTCGGCGGAGTTGATCGTGGCGATGCTCGGGGTGATGTTGGCCGGCGCGGCTTATGTGCCGGTTGATCCTGAGTATCCCGCCGAGCGGCGGGATCTGCTCATCGCGGACTGCGATCCGCGGTGGGTGATCGACACGATCGATACGACTGGTATGACCGGCACGACCGACACGGCGGATGGTGGTGGGAAGGCCGGCGGGGAGGAAGGCAGAGCCCTGCTTCTCCCCCAGTACCCCGCCTACGTCGTCTACACCTCCGGGTCGACGGGACGGCCCAAGGGCGTCGTCGTGACGCACGCGGGGCTGGCGAACCTCGTCGCCGACCACGCGGTCCGGCTCGGCTTCGGCCCGCGGAGCAGGGTGTTGCAGTTCGTCTCCCCCAGCTTCGACGCAGCCGTGGCCGACGTCTGGCCCGCGCTGGCCTCGGGCTCGCGCCTGGTGCTGGCCCCGGCGAGCCGGTCGCTGACCGGCGAGTACCTGCACCGGTATCTGGCCGAGCAGCGGATCACCCACGCCGCGCTGCCGCCGGTGGTGGTCGCCACCCTGCCCGACGTGCCGCTGCCGGACCTGGGCGTCCTGGTGGTCGGCGGCGCCGCCTGCCCGGCCGACGTGGCCGCGCGCTGGTCGGCGGGCCGGATGATGGTCAACGCCTACGGGCCCACCGAGGCGACCGTCACCGCGACCGCGAGCGCGCCGTTGCGCGGCGAGCTCGCGCCGCCGATCGGGCGGCCCATCCGCAACGTGCGGGTCTACGTCTTGGACGAGGAGCTGAACCCGGTGCCGCCGGGGTGCGCCGGCCACCTGTACATCGCCGGGGCCGGGCTGGCCCGCGGCTATCTGGGCGCGCCCGGGGCGACCGCCGACAAGTTCCGGCCGTGCCCGTTCGACAGCGGCCACGGCCCCGGCGAGCGGATGTACCGGACCGGGGACCTGGCGCGCTGGGACGCCGACGGGACGCTGGAGTACCTGGGTCGCGCCGACAACCAGATCAAGGTCCGGGGGTTCCGGATCGAGCCCGGTGAGATCGAGGCGTTGCTGACCGGCGGCGGGACGGTGGCCACGGCGCTGGTTGTGGCGGCGCCGGGTGGCACGGGGGTGTACGCGTACGTGGTGCCTCGGGCCGGGGCCGTCGTCGATCCGGTCGCGTTGCGGCGGCGGGCCGCTGCCGCGCTGCCGGACTTCATGGTTCCGGCCGCGGTTGTGGTGCTGGATGTGCTGCCGATGACGCCGAACGGCAAGGTCGACGTGGCTGCCCTGCCGGCGCCGGAGTTCGGGGACGCGGATCCGGGTGCTGATTCCGGCGGCGCGGTTCCGGCTACGGGAGTTGAGGCGGCGCTGTGCCGGATCTTCGCGGATGTCTTGGGCGTGGAGAGGTTCGGCGCTGACGCGTCGTTCTTCGAGCACGGTGGGGACAGCATCACGGCGTTGCAGGTGGTGTCCGCTGCTCGGGCGGCGGGTTTGGAGCTGACGCCGACTGAGGTGTTCCGGCTGCGGACGCCCCGGGATCTCGCGGCGGTGGCTGGAGTGCGGGCGGATGTCGATGTGCGCCGGGGTGCTCGCGGGGCGGGGGGCGGCGGAAGCGAGGTCGACCCGTGCGGGCCGGTGGCGTTGACGCCGGCTGTCGCCTGGTTCGGCGAGGTCACCGGGTGGCGGCGCGGCATGGCCGGGTTCAACCAGTCGGTCCTGGTGCGTACTCCCGACGGCGCGGATCTGGAATCGCTCGGCTCGGCGTTGCAGGCGGTGCTCGATCATCACGACGCGCTGCGGGCTGTGCTCGTGCGTTCCGAGGCGGAGACGCCGCCGGAGCCGCCGGCGTTGTCGATCCGGCCGGCGGGTGCCGTCGAGGCGTCGCGATGCCTGGAGCGGGTGGACGTCGCAGGGTTCGATGATGCCGCGTTGCTGGCGGCGATCGAGCAGGCGACCGTCCGCTGCCGGGAGGATCTGGAACCGGCGAGCGGGAGCATGATGCGCGCAGTCTGGTTCGACGGCGGCGCCGGGCAGCCGGGGCGGCTGCTGCTGATGGCGCACCATCTGGTCGTGGACGGAGTCTCGTGGCGGATCCTGATTCCGGACCTGGCTGCTGCTTGGGCTGCTGTGCGGGCTGGCAAGGCGCCGAAGCTGCCGCCTGTGGGTACGTCCCTGCGGTCCTGGGCGCATCAGCTCGCGACGGCTGCGACGGACCCGGCGGTACGGTCGGAGACTGCTTTCTGGGCGCGGGTTGCCGCCACTGACGATCCCCGGCTCGCCGACCGCGATCTGGATCCGGAGGTGGACACCGCTGAGAGCGCGGCGCATTTGACGATCGAGTTGGGAGTCGAGGACAGCGTCAGGGTACTGACGGAGGTTCCGGCCGCGTTCCACGCCGGGCCTGACGACGTTCTGCTGGCCGCGTTCGCGGTGGCGGTCGGGCGGTGGCGGCGTGAGCGGGTCCGGGAGGCCGGGTCGGCTGTGCTGATCGACTTGGAGGGACACGGTCGGCAGGACGTCGGGGGGCGCGCTGATCTGTCGCGGACTGTCGGATGGTTCACCAGCATGTATCCGGTCTGCGTTGATCCGGGCTCTGGTGCCGAGCTCGCGCAGGCTGTGAAGCTGGTCAAGGAGCAGTTGCGCGCCGTTCCCCGTCGTGGGATCGGCTACGGCCTGCTGCACCGGCTGGCGCCTGAGCGCGGACCGGCCGGTCCGGCGCCGCGCTTCGCGTTCAACTACCTCGGCCGCTTCGCCGCCGATCCGGATGCGGAGTGGGGCTTGGAGCGCGATCGTCGGCGGCCGGGTTCCGGTGCCGACCCCGGGATGCCGATGGCGCATGAGATCGAAGTGAACGCCCTGGCTTACCAGGAGCGGCAGGGGCCGGTTCTGAACGCTGTGCTGTCCTGGCCCTCCGGGCTGTTCACCGAGGCCGAGGTGCAAGCGCTTGCCGATCTCTGGGTCGCCGAGCTACGCCGGCTGGCGGCGGCTGTCGGGAGTCCCGGGTTCGGGGGGCGCACGCCGTCCGATCTGCCGCTGGTGCGGCTGACCGGGGAGCAGGTGGAGCGGATCGAACGGGATCATCCGGGCGTCGAGGATGTCTGGCCTCTGACTCCTGTGCAGGAAGGGCTGCTGGGGCAGACGCTCCTGGCGGCCGACGGGCAGGACGCCTACGTCGCGCGGCTCACCCTCGATCTCGAAGGCCCGCTCGATGTCCCCCGGCTGCGCCGTGCGGCCAAGGAATTGGTCAAGCTGCATCCGGCGCTGCGGGCGGCGTTCGGCTGGGACTACGGGGCGAGCCCGGTGCAGGTGGTCTGCGCGGACGTCGAGCCGGGGTGGGAGGAAGCCGATCTGTCGGAGGTAGTAAGTGGGGCGGAGGGGGCGGAGCCAGAGCGCGCCGCCGCTCTGGAAGATTTCGGCGCGCGGATCACCGCGCGACCCTTCGCCATCGCGGCTCCGCCGCTGATCCGCTTCGCGGTGCTCCGGCTCGGCGCCGACCGGCACCGGATCCTGGTCGTCAACCACCATCTGCTGTGGGACGGCTGGTCCACCCCGGTGCTGGTGGCTGACCTGTTCGCACTCTACGCGGGCCGCGCGCCCGTCTCCTCCGGGTCCCCCTCCCCGGCATCGTGGCTGGCCTGGCTCGCGGAGCAGGACCGGGACACGGCGGTGAAGGCGTGGTCGCGGGCGCTGGCCGGGCTGTCGGAGCCGACGCTCGTCGCCCCGTTCGCCGCCGACGCCGTCCCGGGCCGGCACGCGCAGGTGCGGACCGAGCTGCCGGAGGCGGTGAGCCGGCGGATCTCCGCGCTGGCCGCCTCCGGCGGGCTCACGCTCAACACCGTGGCGCAGGGCGCGTGGGCGGTGGTGCTGGCCGGGATGACCGGCAGCGACGACGTGGTCTTCGGTACCTCGGTGTCCGGCCGGCCGCCGGAACTGCCCGGGATCGAGCGGGCGGTGGGCATGTTCACGAACACGGTGCCGGTGCGGGTCCGGCTCGATCCGGGCGAGTCGGCGGCGCGGATGCTGGCGCGGCTGCGTGAGGAGCAGACCGAGCTGCTGGCGTACGGGCACGCGGGGCTCGCCGAGATCCGGCGGGCGGCTGGTCCCGCGGCGACGTTCGACACGACGCTGCTGTGCGCGAACTATCCGTTCGACACCGCGGCTCTGGACTCGCTGCTGGGAAGTGAGCTGCGGCTGACCGCGATGGACGGAGACGACGGCACGCACTTCCCGCTGCGGCTGGCGGTGTTGCCCGGCGAGCGGATCCGGCTGTGGCTCGGGTACCGGCCGGACGTCTTCTGCGAGGCGGAGGCGGAGGGCGTGCTGCGTGATGTCGCGCGGGTCTTCGAGGACCTGGCGGCGGATCCGGAGCGGGTGGTCGACGGTCTCGGGCGGGAGCCGGGGGCGGCGGAGTTTGACGACGTGTCTGTGTGGAGCGGATACGAGGACCTCGAAATGGAACCGGTGGCGGCCGGCGCGGCCGCCATCCCTGGTGGTGAAGGAGTTAAGCGATGACATCCGGTTCGGTGACATCTGGATTTGAGGCAGTTGGGCGCGAGGCGGTTGGAATTGAAGCTTCTGTTGCGCTGGCAGCTGGTGCGACTGATCTGCCGACGAACGCTTCCGAGATGCGGGAGTGGCTCGTTTCGCGGGTGGCCTACTACTTGGACGTCCC
>JABFXP010000412.1 GCA_013361685.1 Catenulispora sp. | reverse complement strand
ACACCACGGGCGGCGGCGCCGGATCGGCGGCCGGGGTGCGGGCCGCGGCGGTGCCCCCGCCGGTGGCGCAGACGCAGGCCGTCAGGGCGGCGGCGGCGAGCAGTCCGGTTCTGGTGCTGTGGGGCATGGCTTCGCGGCTCCCGTGTCGGGACGCCTGGCGGCGTCCGTGCAAGGACGCGCATACCCGCCACAGACGGGGCGAATTGCCGTGTAGGCCATCTACGTGTCATCTTCGCCGAATTGGCAGTGTATCCAGCTGATACTACTTATCCTGGGGAGGACTCGGGGCGGTCCCGGTCGCATGGCGCCGGAGTTCCGGGGTCAGTATTCTGCCGATGACGGGGGTCGCGTCGGGGCGATGGGGGTGCGGCGGGTAGGTCACCGGCAGGGAAGCAGGCACGTTCGGCAACGCGGCGCGGCGATCCCGCGTCACCATGACAACCCGGCGATGAGCCGGCAGGTCCGTTTCGGAGATACGTCTTGGGCAAGGTCTCCTATCGTTACGCGCACATCGAGGACCTCGACGCGCCGACCATCTATGCCCTGCTCCGCCTGCGCCAAGAGGTCTTCATCGTCGAGTGGGGCAGCTCCCACCTGGACATCGACGGCCGCGACACCGAGCCGGCCAGCGTGCACCTGTGGGCCGAGCGGGACGGTGAGGTGCTGGCCGCGCTGCGGGTGGTCCAGGAGTCCGACGACGCCCTGCGGATAGAGCGCCTGGCCACCCGGTTCGGCGCGCGCGGCCGCGGCATCGCCGGCCGGCTGCTGGACTACGCCGTGAAGATGGCCGGCGAGCGCCGGCTGCTGATCGACGTCCCCACCGCTTTGGAGCCGTGGGCCGAGCGGTTCGGGTTCGCCCGGGCCGGCGAGCCGTTCCTCGCCGAGGGTGTCCAACAGGTGACCATGGCGCACTGATCCGCCGGTGGCGCACTCGGATGCACGTGCCTTTGCACATGCGCCGCCGGTCCCGGGCTCGCGGCGTTCGGTGTGCCGGTGGCGGCGCGGTCGCGCGCCACGGCCGAACGGGCATGTTCGCTGTCTGATTCGCCCGGGTTCGCCGGATTCGCCGCCTGCCGGATGGAACAGGCGGTGTTAGTGTGCGGTGACGCTCCTACAGACGTGAACAGAGACATACAGCGGAGGACCACTCCATGCCCGAACCACGGCGCGATCCCAGCCTCGCCGTGACCGCCGTGACCGCCGCACCGGCGGAGAGGCCGGCATGACGGCCGGCCGGCACGGCGCCGCGGGGTCGGCGATAGCCCAGGCGGCCGCACCGGTCGCGGTCGTCGGCTACGACGGCTCGCTCCCGGGTCCGGTCGTGCGCCGCGTCCTGGAGTCCTCCGAACTGGTCGTGGGCTCGGCCCGGCACCTGGACGGCATCGGCGTCCCGGAGCACGTGCGGCGGATCCTGCTCGGCGACGACAACCGCCTGGCCTACGCCCGGCTCACCGCGCACCTCACCGACCCCAAGGCGGGCCCGGCGGTGATGGTGACCGCCGGCGACCCCGGGTTCTTCGGGGTGTTGCGGGACCTGCGGGACACCGGTTTCGAAGTGGTCGGCTATCCGGCGCCGGGCCCGGTGGCCGCCGCGCTGGGCCGGCTCGGCCTGCCCTGGGACGACGCGGTCGTGGTCTGCGTCACCGACGACCGGTCGCTGGAGCGCGCCGCCAACACCGCCCGCGCGCATCCGAAGGTGGCCATCATGGCCGCGCCGGAGTTCCCGCCGCACCGGGTCGCCACCGCCCTGCGCGGGGCCAAGCGGGCCTTCATCGTCGCCCAGCATCTGGGGGAGCCGGACGAGGCGATCGAGAGCTTCTCCCCGGCTGAGGCGGCGGCGCGCGCGGTCTGGGGCGCCGCCGACGCGATCCTGGTGCTCGACGAGGACCGGCTGAGCCCGGAGTCGCCGCACGACCCGCGCTGGGGCTCGGGCTGGGTGTCGGCGTGGGCCGGGCCGTCGGCGGGCTGGGCGGTGCCGGACAACGCGTTCGTGGCCCGCGGCCCGCAGGTGCTGCCCGCCGAAGTCAGGGCCTTGATACTGGCGCGGCTGGCGCCGCGGC
>JABFXP010000481.1 GCA_013361685.1 Catenulispora sp. | reverse complement strand
CGGCACCGGCCCGCACGGCGCCCCCGGCGACCGCACGGCCGAGCACGCCGCGAACGGCACCGCGTCCGGACCGGTCCACGACGCCGAGTGGGCCGCGCAGTTCGGCGCCGTCCGGCTGTTCGCGCTGCGCGCCAAGCAGGCCGCCGGCGGCTTCCGCCTCACCGACGCCAACGCCCGCACCGTGGCCTCCATCTGCCGCCGCCTGGACGGCATACCGCTGGCCCTGGAGCTGGCGGCCGCCCGGGTCCGGGCGCTGAGCGTGGAGGAGATCGAGGCCCGGCTCTCGGACCGGTTCGCGCTGCTGTCCGGGCCGTTCCGGTTCGCCGAGACCCGGCACCGCACCCTGCGCACCTCGGTGGAGTGGAGCCACCAGCTGCTCACCCCCGAGGAGCAGGAGCTGTTCGCCGGGCTGTCGGTGTTCTCCGGCGGCTGGACCCTGCACGCCGCCAAGGGCGCGATCGGCCCGCAGGCCGTGGACGCCCTGACCCGGCTGGTCGACAAGTCGCTGGTGACCGTCGAGCCGACACCGGACGGCCAGCGCTACTCGATGCTGGAGACGCTGCGCGCCTACGCCGCCGACGAGCTGGAGCGGTCCGGCCGCACCGCCGAGATGCGGGAGCGGCACGCCGCCTACTTCCTGGATCTCGCCGAGCGGCTGAACCCCCGGTTCTACGGCCCCGGCCAGGCACAGGCGTTCCACGTGCTGGACGTGGAGATCAACAACATCCGCACCGCCGGGCGCTGGTTCCTGGCCGACCCGCGGCTGGCCGACAAGGGCCTGCGGCTGGCCGCGGCGCTGTGGGACTTCTACTGCTGCCGCTGCCACCTCGGCGAAGGCGTGCGGTTCGCCCGCGGCGCGCTGGCGCACGCCGACCGCGCCGGGCTGGACGCCCCGTCGGTCACCCGGGCGCGGGTGGTCCTGGGCCTGGGCGCGCTCCAAGAACTCCAGGGCAAGGGCTTCGAGGCGATGCACGCCCTGCGCGAGGCGGTGCGGCTGGCGCAGCTGTGCGACGACCCCACCACCGAGGCGTACGCGCTGCGCATCCTCGCCGTCAACACCCTGATGATCGGGGACCCGGAGGGCGACACCGCCGAGCTCGCCGACCGCGCCCAGGACACCGCGCGGCGCAGCGGCAGCCTGTGGCAGCAGGCGTTCGCCAGCCACATGCCGGTGCTGCTGCACGGCGGCGAGCCGGACCCGGCCCGGGTCGCGCGCTCCTGGCGGCTGACCTCCGGCACCGGCGACCGGCGGCTGCTGGCGTATCTGCGGGTGATGATGTCCTTCAGCGAGCTCGGCGGGGACCGGGCGCAGGAGACCATCAGCACCCTGAACGCGGCGTACCAGGACTTCCAGGACGTCGGCGACCGCTACGGCCGGCTGCTGGCGCTGTCCACCCGGCTGCTGGCGCACCTGCGCTGGGACGAGGACGCGCGGGTGGCCGCGATGCTGATCGGCAAGTGCGAGGCCGCGTACGCCGGGATCGGCAGCGGGCCGCTGGCGGTGTTCGCCGAGCAGATCGCGCAGGCCGCCGCACAGGTCCGGGCCCGGCTCGGGGACGACGCCTACCGCGGCGCGGTGCGGGCCGGCACCAAACTCACCTGGGAGCAGATGGCCCGGGCGCTGTCCGACGAGGTGCGCCTCGGCGACGAGTGCTGGGAGCCGGACTGCCCGTTCGGCACCGACGGCGCGCACAGCACCTACAACGCCGCCGACTCCCCCACGGCCTGGGCCCGGGCCGCACCCGCCGCACCGGGCTTATCCGGCCTGCCGGGCCCACCCGGCTCACCGGACCCGCCCGCGCGCCACCCGCCTCCGTCCGCCGAGGAGGCGCTGACCGCCGCGGTGTCCGTGGCCACCGCCGAGACCGTCGAGAGCGCCGTCGCAGCCCCACGCGCCGGACACCCCGACCGCTCGGAGGGTGCCGACCACGAGCACCCCGGCCCCGTCGGCCGCGGCCCCGGGCACAGCAACGGGCATCCGGCCCACGCGGGCGCGGGCCCCATGAGCCATACCCACCACCACTCGGGCGGACCGGACGATCCGGACCCCGAGAACACGACGGCGCCGGGCAGCAAGGCGCCGTCGGCCATCCTGGGCACGCTGACGCCGCGCGAGCAGGAGATCGCCGGCCACGTCGCCCTGGGCCGCACCAACCGCCGGATCGCCGAGGACTTGGTGATCTCCGAGCGGACGGTCGACACACACGTCCAGCGCATCCTGGCCAAGCTCGGAGTAGCCAACCGGGTACAGCTGGCGACACTGCTCGCGGGCCGTAGGGAGTGAACCTCCGAATACGCCTGTGGAGTACGTGGTTCTACCGACGCGAAACCACCAGCTTGCTTCTACGGTGGTTCCATCGCACAACACGAACACCTGGGGGGAACAGGGAATGAGCACCATGACTGTCGGGCAGCAGCGTTCCGGCTCGCTGGACCGACTCACCGCACGCGAGATGGAGATCGCCCGGCTGGTGCGCGATGGCCGGACCAACCGGCAGATCGCGCGGGCACTCGGCCTGTCTACCAAGACGGTCGAAGCCCATCTGTCTCGTATCTTCGCCAAGCTGTCCATCCCGTCCCGGACGGTGCTGGCAGTTCTGGTCACCACCGGTGACCGGATGGCGGCCTGAGAGGGCGCAGCCCTCTAAGCGCGGACATGGCTGTCTGCCCGATCGATCCCGCGAAAGGGCAGTAGCAGCAGCTCAGCGTTCGAAGCAGTAAGCGCTCTGGCCGGGCTTTCACACGGCGGTTCCGTACCGTCGGGTGAAAGCCCGGCCAGAGCGTCGTTTACGGCCGTTCTCGTCTACAGCCGTCGTCGAGGCGCCGACAGCGATCAGCGTGACCATACTCCGGCAGCCTCGGCGTTCCACACCTGCGCGGCCGGCTCGCGGTGGATGCGAGACGGATCAGGCGGCGCCTTCCGCGGCGGTCCGCGCGGCGGCCGAGGCGACCAGGCGGGTCAGCCGTTCGGTGACCGCCTGCGGCCGCTCCATCGGCAGCATGTGCCCGGTGCCGGGGACGACCGTGAGCCGGGCGCCGGGGATGGCGTCGGCGAGCCTGCGGGCGTGGCCGACCGGCGTCAGCTTGTCCCGGGACGCCGCGAGCACCTCGACCTCGGCGCGGCCGAGCGCTTTGAGCGCCGTGCGCTTCTCGTGGGTCATCAGCGCCGGGAAGAACCCGGCCAGCGTCGCGCTCGGGCAGGCCTTGACGATCTCGTTGCACTCGACGACCACGGCCCGGGGCGCGCGGCGGCCGAACAGCAGCCAGCGGGTCTGCGCGACCGCTAGCCGGGTGCCGGTGGCCTGCCTGGCGCGGACCGCGTCGGCCCGGTCCGGCCGGGCGGCGATCCGGCGCATGGTCTTGATCAGGGAGCCGCGGACCGGTCCGGCCACGAACTCCGGGAAGCCGAGGGTGAGCCGGTGCAGGCCGCCGCTGGAGGTGTTGGTCAGCAGCACCCCGGCCACCTTGCCGCCGAACAGGTCCGGCCGCTGGTCGGCCAGCGCCATGACCGTCATGCCGCCCATCGAGTGCCCGGCCAGGACCACCGGACCGGCCGGCACCAGCTGGTCCAGGACGGCGGCCAGGTCGCGGCCGAGCTGGTCGACCGAGGGCCCGGGCCCGTACCGGTCGGAATCCGGCCCCGACACGCCTTCGAGCCAGGCGCCGCCCCGCGTGGAGAAGCCGTGGCCGCGCTGGTCGTAGCGCAGGACCCGGACGTCCCCGGCGGCGGCGAGCGCCGCGGCCTGGGCGCGCCAGGCCCGGGTGGACAGCGTCCAGCCGTGCGCCAGCACGACGGTCACCGGGGCGTCGTCGGCCCCGTCCTGCTCGACGTGGAGTTCGGCGCCGTCGAAGGCGACGACGGTGTGGAATCGCGGATCGGCCATGCTCCCCTGTCCTCGGTCGGACCAGCCCTAAGCTACCGGCCGGTAGCCTACTGAGAGTAGGGAAGGAAGTCGATAGAGTCCGGGGGCATGACGGAACCCGGGCCGGCCCCGCGCCGCAAACGCATGCCCCGCGCCGAGCGCGAGCAGCAGATCCTGGCCGCCGCCGAGGAGGTCTTCGCCGAGCGCGGGTTCCAGGCCACGTCCATGGACGAGGTCTCGGCCCGGGTCGGCGTCTCCAAGCCGATGCTCTACGAGTACTTCGTCTCCAAGGAGGGACTGCTGCTGGCCTGCGTCGCGCGGATCCGCGCCGACCTGCACACCGCGACGCTCGAGGCGATCGCCGGGGCGGGTCCGGACGGCCCGCGCGCGGTGTTGGAGGCCGGGTTGGAGGCGTACTTCGACTTCGCCGACCGGCACGGCCGGGCCTGGGCGGTGCTGCTCAACGAGTCGGTGATCGTCGCCGGCCCCGCCGAGGAGGCGATCGAGGCGATCCGCGGGCAGCAGACGCTGCTGATCCAGTCGGCGCTGAGCCGGTGGCTGCCGTCCGCGTCCCCGGAGCGCGTCGCGGTGTTCGCGCACGCCCTGATCGGCGCCGGCGAGCGGGTGGCGCGCTGGCGGCTGCGCGAGGGCGCGGGCATCAAGCCGCGGGAGAGCGCGGCGCTGCTGGCCGACGCGTTCTGGCCGGGGTTCGCCGTCGCGGCCGGGCTCGCGCCGGACATACCGGCCGGGCCCGGACCCGGACCCGGCGTACCGGCCGGGCTCGCGCCGGACGCCCCGGCCGGTCAAGACTCGGCAAAACGCGCATAAGGTCCGGCCTGGCCGGGCACGCTTGTCCCGAGTAGGCAGGCAAGGCTAACCTCATCAACCGTTACGGGGCCGGTCCGACCAGAATCCAGGTACTGCCATGTCTTCGACGCAGATCGCGATACTCGGCGCGATCGCAGGCTTCACGATCTATCTGGGGTTGCCACTGGGGCGGCTGCGCTCACCCCTGCCGCGGCTGCGCGCGCTGCTGAACGCGGTCGCCATCGGGATCCTGCTGTTCCTGCTGTTCGACGTGCTCAGCCACGCCTGGGAGCCGGTGGACTCCGCGCTCAGCGACAAGCCGCACCACGTCGGCTCGGCCATCGGCTACGGGCTGCTGCTGGCGGCCGGCCTGGGCGTCGCGCTGTGCGGGCTGACGCGCTTCGACCGGTGGGTGGCCAAGCGGGCCTCGCGCGGACCGGGGGCGGCGGCCGCGGCGGAGCTGGACAGCGGCGCGCGGCGGCCGCTGGTGGTCCGGCTGGCGAGCCTGCCGATGCTGATCGCGATCGGCATCGGGCTGCACAACTTCGCCGAGGGGCTGGCGATCGGGAACTCGGCCGCCGGCGGGGAGATCTCGCTGGCCGTGCTGCTGATCATCGGGTTCGGCCTGCACAACGCCACCGAGGGGTTCGGGATCGTGGCGCCGATGGCCGCCGTCGGCGAGCGGCCGTCCTGGGGCTATCTGGGGGTGCTCGGGCTGATCGGCGGCGGGCCGACCTTCGTCGGGACGCTGGTCGGCGAGCAGTTCACCTCCACGGCGGTGTCGGTGGCGTTCCTGGCGCTGGCCGCCGGATCGATCCTCTATGTGGTGATCGAGCTGCTGGCCGTGGCCCGCAAGACCGGGCTGAAGGAGCTGACCTCGTACGGCATCCTGCTCGGGCTGGTCGCCGGGTTCCTCACCGACGCGATCGTGACCCTCGGCGGCGCCTGACCCGTTCTACCCACGGTGACCGGGTGCACACCGTACGGGTTGGTTTCGTCCGAAAGGTGAACCGCGGGCAACTTGGATAGGTACTCTCATGCACTCATCGCATATCGTGAACAACATGGCGGACAGTCCTGCCCCCGAGGGCGGCGCGGAACCGGCCGGCGACCCCGAAGACCACCGGCGGGTCACGGCCGACATCCCGCCGTGCCACTGCGTGATCTGCGACAGCGAGACCGCGGCCAGCCAGACCCTGACGGTCGCCGAGAACGAGGCCTTCGCCGACGACGACGCACTGGAGGAAGACCCCGAGGAATCGGTCCGCTCGCTGGTCCCGGGCTGGTTCGGCGAGGCCGCCGCGCACGTCCGCCGCACCGGCTGGACCTCGATCGGGATCATGCCCGGCACCCGGACCCCGGGCTGGGCCTTCTCCGTCGGCCTGTGGCACAGCTATCGCGCCCCCGAGGTCTCGCTGTTCGGGCTGCTGCTGCCGGACATGCAGCAGCGGGTGAACCGCGCCGGACGGCTGATCCGCGACAACAAGCCCTTCGGCCTGGACATCGAGGTCGACGGGATCCTGGACGCGCAGCCGGTGGTGGCCAAGCGGGTGCACCCGGCCTGGTACCCGACGCTGTTCGGGTTCGCGGTCGGCTTCTACCGGGGCGCGGTGCCGCCGTTCGTGCAGCTGGTCTGGCCGGACAGCCACGGCCTGTTCCCGTGGCAGCCCGGGTGCGGGCTGCGGTGCCGGACGGTGCAGCCGCAGCTGTGGGTGCCGCCGGAGCTGCACCCCGAGAGCTCTTGGCAGAATCCGCGCTGAGATCGCCCGTTCCGGCCATGGTGAGCCGGAGCCGTTGAGCCCTTGAGCTGGTGCCGTTGAGCCGTTGAGCCTTGGACCCGCTCGGCAATGACGTCGCGGCGGATCCGCGCGCTCATGCCCAGCGCCGCGGACCGCCGCTCCCGGTCGCGTTACGCCGACCGGGTCAGGCCCCGGCCGCCGCCTTCTCGGTCTCGGCCAGCAGCTTCGGCACGCCGCCGCCGGCCGCGATCTCCTGGGCCCGGCCGAGCAGCGTGATCAGCCGGTCGGTCTGCGCCTCGCTCAGCCCGCGGTAGGCCCGCGAGGCCAGCTCATCGGTGATCTCCTCGGCCTCCTCGCGGAACAGCCGCATCGCCTCGTCCGGCTGCGGGTACGGCTCGGGCCAGCGGAAGAACCGCGCCCCGGCCTCGCCGAGCGGCCCGGTGACGAACGCCTCCAGCGGGTTCAGCCCGGCCATCTGCACGGCCGCGATGTGCAGGCCCCCGCGCTGCTCGCGCAGGACGTGCGCCCAGTGCACCACCCGGTGCCGCGCCGAGGCCGGCTCCGGCATCGCGCCCCAGGCCGCGGCCAGCGGCGACAGCCCGGTCTCAGAACCGGTCGCGATGTCCCGCAGCAGGTCGGCCAGCTCGTCGGCGTCACCGTCCGGCAGCGCCGCCAGGAACTCGTCGGCCCACTTGCGCTGCAGGTCACGGTAACGGTCCACGATCCGCTCCAGCGGCGGGCTCTGCCGCGGGTCCCGCGCCGCGTCCCAGCTGGCGCTCACGTGCTCGGCCGGGAAGAACCCGACGATGGCGTGCACCACCTCCGGCGGCACCGGCCCGAGCACCCCGACCCGGCCGCCGAAGTAGAACGGCCAGCCCTTCATCCCCAGGTCCTTCGCGGCGACGCGGGCCGCCTGGGAGGACATGTAATCGCCGCCGAGGGCGGACAGGGCGCCCTTGGCCTCGACCGCGGCGCTGAGGGCGCGCTCGCGGATCGCCGCCGGGTCGTTCGTCGGATCAGCCGTCATGCAGGGGATTCTCCCGCTCCGCTCTCCGCGCTTACAACCCGCCCCCGGCAACGGCGCTGACCAGCGGGTATGCCCGCCGGCTCGGCGATTCATCACAAAGAACGACTATTCAGCCGCCCGGGTCAACCGAGCGTGACGTGGCGGCCCCGAGGCCGTTCTCGGCAGTGGCGGGTCTTGTCGCCGTCGGCGCTCACAGGGGCCCGTCGCTCCCCCAGCTCTCCCGAACGCCCAGTGAGAAGAAGAATGAGGTCTGGCATGCACGACGTGACCAAGCGCGGACTCGCGCTCGCGGTCGCGACCGGCGGCCTGCTGATTACCGGAGCCGCTCCTGCGCTCTCGGCGGTGCACCACCCCGAGCACCAGGACGCCGCCGGGACGAAGAGCCAGCAACATGGCTCCTCGCACCAGTCGGCGCAGCACGCGCCGCCGGCGGTCAGCAGCCCCAAGGTCGAGCAGTACAGCGGTCGGCACAAGGCTCCCCAGGGGAAGCACGCCGCGCCGCAGCACAGTGCGCCGCCGACCCGGGCGGCGGCGCACGCGGCCGCGAAG
>JABFXP010000178.1 GCA_013361685.1 Catenulispora sp. | reverse complement strand
TGAGGCCCGCCGGAGGCCCCACCCACCCAACAGAACTTCCAACACCAACCAGCCCACCCCACCAACCAGCAGCCCACCTCACCACACCTCACCCCACCAACCACCACCGCGAACCGACCCGCAGATACGTCAGTAGCGCCGGATCCTCGCGCGGCCCGACGCCGCGAACCCGCGTAAGCCAGCGCGGCGTCTGTCGGCGTCTACCGGCGTCTGTCGGCGTCTACCGGCGTCTGTCAGTACCCTCCTCTACCTTGGATCAAGGTCCTTGGTCCTCGATGCGGGTTTTCCGTGTCGCACAGATCTGGCGGACCCCCTATATGAGAGGCTCCATCATGAGAGACTGGTGGGGCCTGTTATCCGGAGTGGCAGCACCGATCGGAGAGGAACGCACGTGCCGCAATCGTCGTCCGCGGGCGCCGCGCCGCCCGCGGCGAACATGTCGATCGAGGCTTGGACCGAGCGTGTCATCACCGAGCGCGAGGTCAGCAAGGCTCGGGCCCGCCAGCTGCGCTGGGTCGCCGGCGAGTTGGCCCTGGTGCGCAACCACGAGGAGTTCCCGTTCCGGGATGCCGCGAGTGCCGCGGAGTTGCTGGCGCCGGGGGCGATAAGCGCCTACCTCGATCTGGCCTCCCGCGGCGAGCTGCGGCGGCGGGCCAAGGCCGGGAACGCGCAGGCCACCACCGCCTCCATGCGGATCCGGGCCGACTGCCTGAAGATCCTGGGCGAGCACAGTGGGATCCCGGTGGCGGTGGCTGACCGGCCGGGGCTGCCGGAGCTGCGGGAGACCGTCGACGGCCCGTCCCGCTCCCAGCTGCGCGAGTACCTGGCCAAGCGTGCCGAGACCGTCGGCGCGCCGGCCGGGCGGGTGCGGCTGTTCGCGCTGATCGGCGTGGAGCTGGACACCGGGGCCCGGGTCGGCGAACTGGCCGCGCTGACGTTGGCCGACCTCGCGGACGATCTGAGCACGGTCCGCGTCGTGCGCCGCCCGCAGGCCCGTACGGTCAGTGAGGCGGTCGAGGAGACGGTGCGGCTGTCCGACGGCACCCGCGCCGCTCTGCGCGCCTGGCTGGAGGTGCGGGAGACCCTCGTACAGCCGCTGCACGGCACCGCCAAGGCCCTGTGGGTCTCGGTGAGCCCCAACCACGCCGGACGCCTGAACGTCGAGGGCGAGGCCATAAGGCGCCCGCCGGGGATGCCGCTGATGCCGCGCGGGATGCAGCGCGCCTACACCCGGGCCGTCGTGGAGGCGAACATGGCGCTGGCCGGCTCCCCGGGCTGGATCCCGCTGCCGGTGCGGTTCGAGCAGTTGCGCCGTGCGGTCACGGACCGGCGCCGGCAGGAGGACCAGGCTGAGGTGGACGCCGAGACGGGCGAGATCACCTCGGCGGGATAGCAGTGGTCTGATGTGATCGGCTGATGGATGCGAAGAGGCGGCGCTATCCGGCCGCTTCTTCCATAGGGACCTGTCTGAACGCAGGCGTCGGCGCTGCCGGCTTACTGAGCCGGCCGGGTCCAGACCGGCGCCCACAAAGGCGTCAGCGGTCTGCGGAGCCTCGTGAAAGGCTCCGCAGACCGCTGGGACTACACGCGAAACGCAGGATTCAGCAGCCGCTGCTGAAAAAACCCCGTGCGCTGACGCCGCCGTCGCTTACCGCGGCGGCTGCTGCGGCGGCTGCTGGGGCGGCATGTAGCCGGGCTGCACGGCCTGCGTCGGCTGGTTGGCCGCCGGGTCGTACTGCCCGCCCCACTGGCCGCCCTGCTGCTGCGGCGGCTGCGGGTTGCCCCACTGCTGCTGTCCCTGCTGCTGGCCGTAGCCGGGCTGGCCGTAGGCCGGGGCGTTGCCGGCCTGGCCGTACTGGCCCTGCTGGCCGTAGCCCTGCCCGTAGGCCGGGGTCGAGCTGGCCGAGGACGAGCCGCCGCCGGCGTTCAGCGACAGCTGCGCCAGCACCGCGAACGCCACGGCGATCACGGCCGCCGCCACGCCGATGTAGGCACCGATGCCCAGACCGATCGAGTACTTGCTGCCGTCGGGCAGGTCGCCGCTGCCGACGATCGCCTTCTTCGCGTCAGAGGCCTTGCCGTTGAAGTAGATCACCGCGATGACCGCGCAGATCAGCATCACACCGGCGCCGCCGACGGTGATCCACCCGGCGAGGCCCTTCTTCATCACCAGCACCAAGACCACGCCGATGACGGCCGCGGCCGCGCCGACGATCATCAGCCAGCCCCAGATGGCGGTGATGCCGTCCGCGTCCGCGCTCTTGCCCTTCGAGCTCGCCTTGGCGATCGCGTTGACCGTGACCGTGCTCGACTCGCCCTCGACGGTGGTCTTGATGCTGACCCACGCCAGGAAGACCGTGATCGCCGTGAGGACGGCCAGGCCGCCGGCGACGTAGAAACCCCAGACCTTGCCCCAGGTGTCGGTGCCGGCCGAAGAGGAGCCGCCGTAGGAGGAAGCACCGCCCCCGTACTGCTGGGCCGGCTGCTGCGCCTGCCCGTAGGCGGGCTGAGCCGCCCCCCACTGCTGCTGCCCCTGCTGAGCGGGCTGCTGCTGCCCCCAGCCCGGCTGCGCGGGCTGCTGTCCCTGCTGCTGTCCCCAACCCCCGGGCTGGGGGTAGTTCTGATTCGGCTGCTGCGTCATGGGCAGCACGGTACATGGTCTGCTGTATCGCTGATAAGACGATCCATGACCAAGCGTCGATAAGCCCCGCTATGTCCCGATCCGCAAGGGGGAGCGGTCCCCGCGGGGCCCATCGTTTTACGTATACGGTTGTACGCGTGGGCGCGCCCGCGGCTGTACGGAACCTGTCAGCCCGCGAACGATCTTGCCGCGGACCGCGCCGGGCCCGGCTGTCACACGCGCGTCAGCGCCCTACTGATAACGAGTCTTTGAACCTGATTGGTTCCCTCGACGATCTGCAGCACCTTCGCCTCGCGCATGTAACGCTCCACAGGGAAGTCGGCGGTGTATCCGTACCCGCCGAAGACCTGCACCGCGTCAGTGGTCACCCGCATCGCCATATCAGTGCAGTACAACTTCGCCATGGCGGCCTCGGTGCCGTAGGGCAGGCCCGCGTCCCGGCGCCGCGCGGCGGCCAGATACGCCGCCCGGCCCGTCGCCACCCCGGTGGCCATGTCGGCGAGCAGGAAGCCCAGGCCCTGGAAATCGGCGATCGGCCGGCCGAACTGCTGCCGGTTCTTCGCATACTCCACGGCCGCGTCCAGCGCCGCCTGCGCCACCCCGACCGCGCACGCGGCGATGCCCAGGCGCCCGGCCTCCAGCGCGGACAGGGCGATGGCGAAACCCTGGCCCTCGGCGCCGATCAGCCGGTCGGCGGGCACCCGCGCGCCGTCCAGCAGCACCTGCGCCGTCACCGAGCCGCGCATGCCCATCTTGTTCTCGGGCTTGCCGAACGTCATCCCGGGCGTGCCGGCCTGCGCCAGCAGAGCGCTGATCCCCCTGGGCCCCTCGCCGGAGGTGCGGACCATCAGGGTGTAGAAATCCGCGTGCCCGGAGTGGGTGATCCACGCCTTCGTCCCGCTGACCGCGTACGCGTCGCCGTCCCGCACCGCCCGCGTGTTGAGCGCGGCGGCGTCGGAACCGGACTGCGGCTCCGACAGGCAGTAGGCGCCCAGCTGCTCGCCGCCGAGCATGTCCGGCAGCCACTTCTGCTTCTGCTCCTCGGACCCGAACGTCGCCAGCCCGTAGCAGGCCAGCGAGTGCACCGACACGCCGAGGCCGACGGTGAGCCAGGTGCGCGCCAGCTCCTCGACCACCTGGAGGTAGACCTCGTAGGGCTGGCCGCCCCCGCCGTACTTCTCGTCGTATGGCAACCCCAGTAGCCCGGCCCGGCCCAGGGTCCGGAACACCTCGCGCGGGAAGCGCTCCTCGGCCTCGTACTCGGCCGCGCGCGGCGCGAGCTCCTTGGCGCACAGGTCCTGCACCAGCTCGAACAGGGCGACGGAGTCTTCGCCCGGCAGCGTCCGCTCCACGGTGACCATCAGACGTCCACCACCACAAGATCCCGGGTGGTCAGGTTCAGCCGCTCGCCGCCGTCGGCGGTGCACACGGCGATGTCCTCGATCCGCGCGCCGTGCTTGCCGGCCAGGTAGATGCCGGGCTCCACCGAGAAGGCCATGCCCGGCTCCAGCGGCCGCGCGGAGCCGGAGACGATGTAGGGCTCCTCGTGTGTCTCCAGGCCGATGCCGTGGCCGGTGCGGTGGATGAACTTGTCGCCGTAGCCGGCCGCGGCGATCAGGTCGCGGCCCACGGCGTCCAGCTCCTCGGCGGTGATACCGGGACGGATCGCCTCACACTGGGCGGTCTGCGCCGCCAGGAGCACCTTGTAGTAGTCGGCGTACTCGGCCGCGGGCACGCCGAGGCTGTAGTTGCGCGTGGAGTCCGAGCAGTAGCCGTCGGGCATGGTGCCGCCGATGTCGACGACGACCTGGTCCCCGGCCTGGATGACGCGGTCGGACAGCTCGTGGTGCGGCGAGGCGCCGTTCGGCCCGGAGGCGACGATGACGAAGTCGACGGTGGCGTGGCCGGCGGCGATGATCGCGTCGGCGATGTCCTTGCCGACCTCCCGCTCGGTCCGGCCGGGCCGGAGCCACTCCGGGACGCGGCGGTGCACGGCGTCGATGGCGGCGCCGGCCGCGCGCAGGGAGGCGATCTCCTGCTCGGTCTTGCGCATGCGCAGCTCGCCCAGGACCGAGCCGGCGAGCACCTGCTCCGCGCCGGGCAGGACGCGGCGGAAGTTGAGCACCTTCTCGGCCCACATGTGGTTGTCCAGGCCGACGGTGCGCAGCGTGCCGGCACCGGGCAGGCGCGAGGCGATCAGCGCGTAGGGGTCGTCGGTCTCGTGCCAGGCGGCGATCTCGAGGTTCAGCGCGCCCAGCGGCGAGGCCTCGGCCGCGGGCTGCTCCAGGGCGGGGACGACCATCAGGGGGTCGCCGCTGGCCGGCAGGACCAGGCAGGTCAGCCGTTCGAGCGGGAGGGCTTCGTACCCGGTCAGGTAGCGCAGGTCGGCGCCGGGACTGACCAACAGGGCGTCCATACCGGCCTCGGCGGCGGCCTTTTGGGCGCGGGCGAGGCGGTCGGTCAGATCATGTGTGTGGTGTGTCACGAGGGCCAGGATAGTGGGCCTGCGGGGTTCCCACGATGTGGCGGAATCGGGAGATTTGCGGCGCCGCGAGGCCGGGTCGACGCGATCTCAGCAGCCGCCATAGCGGAAGCCCGGCGGATACCGCGAAAACCCTGAACGGGGTTGTCGGCGGCGCAGACCCGCCGGGGCCCTGACGTGGGCTGCGCCGGCCGCCCGGCGAGCGCCGGGCGCCGAGCGCCGCCGCCGACCCGCTGACGGCCGATCGCCGACGAGACAGCGTGGGACCTCGCGGCTAGGGTCGCCCCATGAGCGCGAAAGCCGCAGCGATCGGCATCGTCGTCGCAGACTTGTCCGTGTCCATCGCCTTCTACGAGAACTTCGGCCTGACGTTCGAGGGCGCCGATTCGCCCCACGGGCACGCCGAGGCCGATTTGGGGAACGGGTTGCGGTTGATGCTCGATTCCGAGGCCTCGATCCAGAGTTTCACGTCGGCCTGGACCCGGCCGTTCGGGAGCCCGCGGACGACGCTCGCCTTCCAGTTCGAGAGCCCGGCCGAGGTGGATGCGAAGTTCGCCGAACTGATGGGTGCGGGCTACCACGGATGGCGGGGGCCCTGGGACGCTCCGTGGGGGCAGCGTTATGCGTCGGTCATCGATCCCGACGGCAGTGGCGTCGACCTTTTCGCCGCCCTGGACTGAGCTCTATTTGACGAGCGCGGTGTAGAGCTCCAGTTGGCCGGTGCGGGTGTCGTTCCACAGCGGGTGGACGCCGTAGGGCGTGGCGGCGAGGCCCTGGTAGTCGCCGATCCACCAAGCGCCGTGCTTGGGGTTGCCGTCGTTCGCCGGGGTGGGGTCGAAGGGTGCCGAGGTGACCGTGAGCGGGGCGGTGAAGGCCGGCTGCCCGGGTGGCGAGCAGACCAGCACCAGATCGACGAGGCCGTCGGCGAGGGCGAAGGCCGAGCACCAGAGGCGGCCCTTGTGGTCCACCGCGAGTTCGGGTTGGAAATAGACGACCGCGCCGGTGGTGGGAGTGGCGGTGACCGGGGCGCTCCAGGTCGCGCCGGCGTCGGTGGAGGCGCAGACGACGATGTCGGTGTGGTCCGCGCCGGGCTGGCGGGTGGCGAAGGCGACGTAGAGCGCGCCGCTGCGGGGATCGACCGCCACGCTCGGGCCGCCGTTGGCGATGACGCCGCCGGGCAGGGAGACGGCGGGGTCGCTCAGGCCCAGGACGGCCGGCGCGGTGAAGGTGGCGCCGCCGTCCGCCGAGGTGACGGCTTTGACGACGAACTGGTGGTCGCCGCCGTCCCCGCCGCCCCCGCCGCCCTTGTCGTCGGGTGTCTTGCCGCCGCCGTCGCCGCCACCATCACCGCCGTCGCCGCCCCCGCCGTCGGAGGGCGCAGGATCCGTCCCGTAGACGGCGCAGACCAGCCCGTTCGGGCCGGAGGCGCTGCGGGTGTCGCTGATCCCGGTGTCCGCCGCGCCCTGGATCGCGCGGGGCGCCTCGAACGTCACGCCGCCGTCCAGAGAGCGCGTGAACCCCAGGCTCTGGTGCTCGTCACCGACCCAGGTCGCATAGAGCCGCGCCGGCGAACCGCCCGCGCAGCCGGTCTCGGCGCTGAGCGTCGGATGATCGACGAACACGCCGGACACCACCGTCGCCGGCGCCCGGAAGCTCCGGCCGCCGTCGTCGGTCCGCCAGTGGTAGACGCCGCGATCGGTGCGCGACACCTCGCTGGTCGCCATGGCGGCGACGAAGCCCCGGCCGTCCGGGGTGAACGCGACGGTGACGTCGTCGGCGACCACGGACCCGGCCGGCAGCGGCAGCGCCCCCTTGCTGCTCCACGACTTCCCGCCGTCGAACGACGCGTACGCCGCGATCAGGCCGGGATCGTCGTGCTCCCCGGCCATGCACGCCGCGATCAAGTTCGCCGGATCGCGCGGGTTCGCCGCCACCGCGGGCTCCGCGTGCGCGGCGAACCCGTCGAAGCTGACCCGGACGTTCTCCTGCCGCGTGGCGCTCTGCGCGAAAGCCGAGCGCGGCAGGCCGCCGACCGTCAGCGCGGCGCCGGCCGTCCCGGCCCGTAGCAAGGTCCTGCGAGAGATCTGATATCCGCTCATGCGGCCAGACCGTAGACGCGTACCTTTAGCCGACCTTATGAAGGACCTTTACACAAACTAAGGACCGCTCGGCGCCCCGAACCGCGCCACGTAGTGCCACACCCGCTTCAAGTCCTGCGGGTCGTGCTTGCCGCTCGCGACCGCGTCACCGACGATGCGCGGCGTCAGCGCCCCCGAAGATCCGGCTCTCCCACCGCCAGCGGTCGCCGCCGGGATACGCCGTCAGCCCGCCGTTGCTCGTCCCGGTGGCGAACTGCGACCGGTACCGGCCGGCCGCCGCCAACGCCGTCAGGATCGGCGGGTCGTCACGGTCCGGATGGAAGTTCAGCGTCACCCGCAGCGCCGGGTCGACCGGCGCGCCGCCGGACCGCGCCGCCACATGTGCCAGCGCACGCCGCGCCGGCTCCGAAAGGCTGTCCCGCGTCATCGCGGAAGTCTCGCAGAACCGCGCCTCACACCTCGCCGATTATTCCGGCCATCCCCTCCGCCGACAGCAGGTGCCGCGCCGCCAGCCGGACCGCCCCCAGCACCCCGGCCCGCTCCCCCAGCACCGAGGTCTCGATCGCCAGGCTCCGGGTGGCCAGCGGCAGCGCGCGCCGGTAGATCACCGCCCGGACGTCGGCGAGCAGATCCTCGTGCAGCTGGGCCAGGATCCCGCCGATCACGATGGTGTCGGGGTTGTGGAACGACACCAGCGAGGCCAGCACCTCCCCGATCCGCTGCCCGGCCAGCCGCACCTGGCGCCGGGCGGCCGGCTGCCCCTCCGAGACCAGGCGCACCACGTCGCCGGCTCCGGCCGCGTCGATCCCCTGCGCGCGCAGCGCGGCCGCTATCGCCGATCCGGACGCCACCGCCTCCACGCATCCGGTGTTCCCGCAGTGGCACAGCACGTCCTCGTGGGCCGGCAGCTGGATGTGCCCGATGTCGCCGGCCGCGCCGGAGGCCCCGCGGTGCAGCACCCCGCCGGAGACGACTCCGCAGCCGATGCCGGTGCCGACTTTCACGTAGAGCAGGTGCCGGCTGTCCCGCCGGTGCGTGTACTCGCCCAGCGCCATGGTGTTGACGTCGTTGTCGACCAGGACCGGCGCGGCGTAGCGGCCTTCGAAGAAGGCGGGCACGCGGCAGCCGTCCCAGCCGGCCATGATCGGCGGGCGGACCACGGTGCCGCTGGCGAACTCCACCGGGCCGGGCACGCCGATGCCGACCGCGCGCAGGTGGGCGCCGGGCCGGCCGGCCGCGGCGAGCAGCTCCTCCAGGTCCGCGCGCACGCCGCCGAGCACCGTGTCGGGCCCGGCGTTGATGTCGATGGCGCGGGCCCGCTCGGCCAGCACCCGCCCGGACAGCGTGGCCACCGCCACCCGGCTGTGGGTGGCGCCCAGGTCGCAGCCGGCGACCACGATCTCGGCGTCGGACAGGTCCAGCGTGAGCGGCGGGCGGCCGCGCTCGGCGGCGGCCGGCTCGGTCTCGACCAGCAGCCCGCGTTCGATCAGCAGGTCCACGCGCTGCGCTATGGCCGCGCGGGACAGGCCGGTGGCGCCGACGATCGCCGACCGGGTGGTCGCCGCGCCGTCGGCGACCAGTCCCGCGAGTTCGCTGAGCGACGCCAGCCGCCGTCTGGCCGCGCTGTTCATCCGGTGACCCCTCCTGACCGTCCGGCCCGTCCCGAACAAGCTCACGCGATGCTTCTTTATGACAGAAGTAAGCTTAATGAAGACTCTTGTCAGTCGTAAAGAGCGCCCATATCGTCGATCCCGGAAACGTATCCGGCTGGAGGGGAACAACGTATGCGAACGATTCGGGCGGGCATCGCCGGGGCGGGCATGGTCGCGGCGGTCCACGCCGACGCCGTCCGCCGCGCCGGCGGCGTCGTCGCCGGCGTCGCGGCCTCGACGCCGGAGCGTTCGAAGGCGGCGGTTCAGCGGTTGAACGCCGAGCGCGCCTACGACAGCGCCGAGGACCTGGCCCGGTCCGACGACGTCGACGTGGTGCACGTGTGCACCCCGAACGCGCTGCACGGCCCGCTGGTGCGCGCCGCCCTGGCGGCCGGCAAGCACGTGGTCTGCGAGAAGCCGCTGTCGCTGACCGGCGCGGACTCCGCCGAGCTCACCGCGCTGGCCGCGGACTCCGGGCTGGTCGCGGCGGTGCCGCTGGTCTACCGCTACCACCCGATGACCGTGGAGGCCCGGGAGCGGGTGCGGGCCGGGGACCTCGGCGCGATCCGGCTCATCCACGGCCACTACCTGCAGGACTGGCTGGCCCGCCCCGACGACAACAACTGGCGCGTGGACCCGGCCGTGGGCGGGGCCTCGCGGGCCTTCGCCGACATCGGCTCGCACTGGTGCGACCTGGTGGAGTGGGTCAGCGGGCACCGGATCGTGGAGCTGGTCGCCGCCGCCCAGACGGTGCTGCCCGAGCGCAGCGCCGCCGGGCGGGAGACGTTCACGACCGGCGCCGACACCGGCGCAGCGGGCGCCGCGGCCGCCCCGCGGACCCCGGTCACCACCGAGGACGCGGTCCAAGTCCTGTTCCGCACCGACCGCGGCGCCACCGGCGCCCTGGTCGTCTCCCAGGTCTCCCCCGGCCGGAAGAACCGCCTGTGGTTCGAGATCGACGGCGCCGACCGCAGCGTCAGCTTCGACGGCGAGGACCCCGAGTCCCTGCTGCTCGGCGGCCGGGACCGCACCGAGATCCTGCGCCGCGACAACCTGTCCGCGCAGGCCGGGCGGATCAACGCGGTCCCGGCCGGGCACCCGTGGGGCTACCGCGACTGCTTCGCCGCCTTCACCGCCGACGTCTACGCCGCCATCGCGGACCCGGCTCCGCGCGGATCGGACCCGGCCCCGGCCTACCCGGCCTTCGCCGACGCCGCCCGCACCGCCCACATCACCGACGCGGTCCTGGCCTCGGCCGCGAACCGCTCCTGGATCGAGGTGTCCTGACATGAAGCTTGGTTTCCTCACGGCCTGCCTGCCGCAGCTCGCGCTGGCCGACGTCGCCGCCTGGGCCGCCGGGAACGGCTACGAGGCGCTGGAGGTCGCGGTCTGGCCGAAGGTCGGCGGCCGGGACTTCGAGGCCTCGCACATCGACGTCGCGCACTTCGACGCAGCGCACGCCGAGGACGTCACCGGACTGTTCGCCGAGCACGGGCTCACGCTGTCCTCGCTGGCGTACTACGAGAACAACCTGCACCCGGACACCGAACGGCGCGAGGAGATCGCGGCCCACGTCCTGCACGCCGTCGACGCCGCGGCGCTGCTCGGCGTGGAGACGGTCGGCACCTTCATCGGCCGCCACCCGGGGCTGAGCGTGAAGGAGAACGTCGAGCTGGCCGAGCGCACGCTGCCGCGCCTGGTCGACTACGCCGGCGAGCGCGGCGTGAAGATCATCATCGAGAACTGCGTGATGGAGGGCTGGCACCCCGACGGCTACCCCGGCAACATCGCCTACTCCCCCGAGCTGTGGGAGTGGATGTTCTCCCTCGGCCTGTACCTCAACTACGACCCCTCCCACCTGCTGTGGCTGGGCATCGACCCGGTCACCGCGCTGAAGCCGTACGTGGACCGGATCCCGCACGCACAGGCCAAGGACACCCAGCTGGACCCGGCCGCGCGCGACCGGTACGGCTTCTTCGGCAAGACCCTGAGCCGCGAGCACCCCTGGGACGAGGGCTGGTGGCGCTACCGCGTGCCGGGCCTGGGCCAGGTGGACTGGAGCGGCGTGGTGGACGCGCTGTACGAGGGCGGGTTCACCGGCGTGCTGAGCGTGGAGCACGAGGACCCGGTGTGGGGCGGCACCGAGGAGAAGGTCAAGCAGGGGCTGCGGATCGCCCACCGCACGCTGTCGCCGCTGATCGTCGGCTGAGCCGCCCCGCCCTCCCGGCCGGCCCGCCGGCCGACACACCAGCACCAGCACCGGCCCGCCACCGCCGGTCGTTCCGAACAGACGCGTCAACGCCCGAGAACGAAAGCCAGGACCATGACCCGCAAGCCGAGCGTCCAGCTCTACACCGTCCGCGACCACATGGCCGACCGCGAGGCGACGCTGACCCGCCTCGCCGGGCTCGGCTACACCGCCGTCGAGCCCTACGACCCCACGGCCGACCCGAAGGGCTTCCGCGCCCTGGCCGACGACCTCGGCCTGACCGTCTCCGGCGCGCACGCCATGGCGATGCTGAACGAGCCGGACCCGGCGCCGGTGTTCGAGGCCGTCGCCACGCTGGGCACCGACCTGGCGATCCTGCCGGCCGGCATCCCGGAGGCCACCTTCACCAGCCTCGACGGCCTCAAGCAGGCGGCCGACCTGCTGAACGCCCTGTCCGCGAAGGCCGCCGAACACGGCCTGCGCCTGGGCTACCACAACCACTGGTGGGAGTTCGAGCCGGTGCTCGAGGGCCGGCACGCGCTGGAGATCCTGGTCGGCCTCACCGCCCCGGAGGTGGTGTTCGAGATCGACACCTACTGGGCCGCGGTCGGCGGCGCGGACCCGGCGGCGGTGCTGGAGCGCTTGGGCGAGCGGGTGGTGGCGCTGCACGTGAAGGACGGCCCGGTCGTGAAGGGCGAGCCGCACGTGGCGGTCGGCACCGGCGCGATGCCGGTCCCGGCGATCCTGGCCGCGGCCCCGGCCGACGCCTGGCGCGTGGTGGAGCTGGACGAGTGCGCGACCGACATCTTCGACGCGCTCGGGCAGAGCCTGGCCTACCTGAACGGGCGGGACGAGCCGTGAGCACCGCGGACGCACGCGGCAGGGCCCTGATACGGAACCGGATACACCACGGGATCTCAAGGAAGGTGGCGTGAACGCCATGAGCGGGGGCGGACCGGTCGGCGTCGCGGTGATCGGCGCCGGCAACATCAGCACGCAGTATCTGACCAACCTGACCCGCTTCCCGGACCTGCGGGTGGTGGCGATCGCGGACCTGGACCAGGCCCGCGCCGCCGCGGCGGCCACCGCCTACGGGGTGCCGTTCTCCGGCTCCCCGGCCGACGTCCTGGGCCGGCCCGACGTCGAGCTGGTGGTGAACCTGACGATCCCGGCGGCGCACGCCGACGTCGCCCTGGCCGCCCTGGCCGCCGGCAAGCACGTCTACGGCGAGAAGCCGCTGGCGCTGGACCCGGCGGCGGCCCGCTCGGTCCTGGCCGAGGCGGCCACCCGCGGCCTGCGCGTGGGCAACGCCCCGGACACGTTCCTCGGCGCGGCCCTGCAGTCGGCGCTGCGGGTCGTGACCGCCGGAGCGATCGGCACCCCGGTAGCGGGCGCGGCCTGGTTCCAGAGCCCGGGCCCGGAGAGCTGGCACCCCAGCCCGGAGTTCCTGTTCGCCCACGGCGCCGGCCCGCTGTTCGACATGGGCCCCTACTACCTGACGGCGCTGGTGGCGCTGCTCGGCCCGGTCACCTCGGTCGCGGCCACCGGCCACAAGGCCCGCCAGACCCGCGTCATCGGCTCGGGCCCGAAGGCCGGCACGGAGTTCCCGGTCGAGGTCCCGAGCCACGTCACCGCCCTGCTGGAGTTCGCCGCCGGTTCCGGCGCGACGGCCACCTTCAGCTTCGACTCGCCGATGGACCGCCAGAGCATCGAGATCACCGGCACCGAGGGCACCCTGCTGGTCCCCGACCCGAACCAGTTCAACGGCAGACTGCGCCTGCGCCGCGCGGACTCCGAGGAACCCGAGACGATCACGACGACCGGCACGGCCGTCGGACGCGGCCTCGGCGTGCTGGACATGGCCCGCGCCCTGCGCTCCGGGGCACCGCACCGCGCCTCGGGCGAGCTGGCCCTGCACGTGCTGGAGGTGATGGCGGCGATCGCCGCCTCGGCGCAGGACAAGGCGTTCGTGCCGGTGCCGCCGTGGACGGAGAAGATGGACGGGCTGCCCGAGGAATGGGACCCGTTCGAGGCCACACTGTGACGCTGTAACCAGGCAAGCTATCTACACCAGGGTCCTTCTGCGGTACGGGCAGAAGGGCCCTCAGTCTTCCAGCACCGAGCTCCGGACGAAGATCCGGGCCTCGATCGGCCACGAGCCGTCGGCGGCGCGGCCACACAGGTTCTGGAACATCACGTCGTCCGCGCCGAGCTCGCGATCGATGTTCCGCGCGCGGAGCCATTCGCGGACGATGGCGGCTACGGGCTGGGTGGTCTGCTCGAGCTGCCCGGGCCGCTTGGGCTGCTCAGGCCGGTCGGTCTGCTCGATCTGCTCGGGCCGGTCGAGCCGGTCGGTCTGCCCGATCTGCTCAGGCCGGTCGGGCGAGTCAGGCTGCCCGGCGCGGACGGTGAAGATGCCGAGGCAGGTCCAGTCACGCTGAGGCTCGGCCGAGCCGGTCACCGCATCCCGCCCGTCACCACCCGCAGCCGCCGCCGCACCGCCTCGCGCGTGTCGCCTGGGTCCGGCTGCCGTGCGAGCAGCGCCTCGGCGATGTGCTTCGCGCGCACCGCGGGTTCGGGCGTGCCTTCGCGGACCGCCGTCACGATCGCGCCGTCGACCAGCAGCATCAGCTCCGGGGCGACCTCGGCGTGGTCGGCGCGGCCGGCGTCGGCCAGCAGGGTGTCGAGGTAGCCGGTGACCGACTTCTTGTGCTCGGCGGCGACCTGGTGCGCGGCGCTGTCCCGGTCGGCGGCCTCGATCATGGTGTTGATGAAGGCGCAGCCGCGGAAGTCGTCGCGGGCGAACCGTTCGGACAACGCGTCGAACACGGCCAGCGGCCGGTCGGCGGCCGGCAGGTCGTAGCCCTCCACGGCGGCGCGCAGCCAGGCCCGCCAGCGGTGGTCGCGGCCGGACAGGACCTCGACGACCAGGTCGTCCTTGCTCGCGAAGTGCCGGTAGAACGACGCGCGGCCGACGCCGGACTCGGCCAGGATGCGCTCCACGCCGACCGCGCGAATGCCCTCGGCGTAAAAGAGTTCTTCCGCTGTTGTCAGCAGACGTTCCCGTGCTTTCACCGCCATGCGGCATATGGTACCGGTTGGTTCCGTTTCCGGACAAGGGCTGAGCCGGGAGACGGTACCGATCGGTATCGAGTTTGCGGAAAACCCTTGTGGGAAAACGGAACCGATCGGTACCATCTTTGGCATGCCAAGGATCTCGAAGGTGACCCCGGAGACCGCCGACTCCGCTCAGCAGGACCTGCTCGACGCCACCAAGCGCCAGCTCGGCAAGGTGCCGAACCTCTACGCCACCCTCGTGCAGAGCCCCGCGGCCCTGCGCGGCTACCTCGCCCTGCGCGACAGCCTGCTCGGCGGCGTCCTCAATGAGCGCCAGCGTGAGCAGCTCGCCCTGCTCACGGCCCAGGAGAACGACTGCGACTACTGCGTCGCGGCCCACAGCATGCGCGGCGCGCGGCTGCTGAAGATGAGCCCGGAGGAGCTGCAGGAGACCCGGCACGCGCACGACGCCGACCCGCACACCGACGCCATCCTGGGCCTCGCCTCGGACCTGATCGAGAACCGGGGCCGGGTCGGCGACGAGGCGCTGGCGAAGGCCCGGGCCGCCGGTGTCACCGACGCCGAGCTCGCCGAGACGGTGGCGCACGTGGCCCTCAACGTCCTGTCGAACTACTTCAACCACCTCGCGCAGCCGGACCTCGACTTCCCGGCCGCCCCCGCGCTGGACGCAGGAGCCCGCTGACATGGAGATGGACTGGCTGGCCGCCGACCTCGTCGAACTCGCCTCCGGCTACACCGCCGAAGCCGCCGACCACCGGCCGGCGAGCACCCTGACGAATGTCCTCGTCGTGTTCCAGGGCGGCTTCCTGCACATCCGCCACCACGGCGCCGACAAACGCATCCAGGTCGTCTCGGCTCCGGCCGTGCGTCGCGTCGTCTACACGGAGAGCTGACCGCAGAGGCGGAACCGCGTCCGGAACAGCGCAGGAGCCCGGCTCCCCGAAAGGGGAGCCGGGCTCCTCACATCACCGCGCGCACGTGCTTCAGCGCTCAGCCGACCGCCTTCTTCAACTGCTCGGCGCGGTCGGTCCGCTCCCACGTGAAGTCCGGCAGGTCCCGCCCGAAGTGCCCGTAGGCCGCGGTCTGCGCGTAGATCGGCCGCAGCAGGTCCAGGTCGCGGATGATCGCCGCCGGACGCAGGTCGAACACCTGCAGCACGGCCTGCTGGATCTTCACGTCCTCGACCACGCCGGTGCCGAAGGTCTCGACGAACACCCCGACCGGCTCGGCCTTGCCGATCGCGTAGGCGACCTGCAGCTCGCACCGCTCGGCCAGGCCGGCGGCCACCACGTTCTTGGCCACCCAGCGCATCGCGTACGCGGCCGACCGGTCCACCTTGGACGGGTCCTTGCCGGAGAAGGCGCCGCCGCCGTGCCGGGCCATCCCGCCGTAGGTGTCGACGATGATCTTGCGCCCGGTCAGCCCGGCGTCGCCCATCGGCCCGCCGATCTCGAACCGGCCGGTCGGGTTCACCAGCAGCCGGAAGTCGCTGGTGTCCAGCTCCAGCGCCGCCACCTCGGGGGCCACGACCTGCTCCCGGATGTCGGTGGCGAGCAGCGTCTCCAGGTCGATGTCCGAGGCGTGCTGCGAGGACAGCACCACGGTGTCCAGCCGCACGGCCTTGGCGCCGTCGTACTCGATGGTGACCTGGGTCTTGCCGTCCGGGCGCAGGTAGGGCACCGAGCCGTCCTTGCGGACCGCGGCCAGCCGGCGCGACAGGCGGTGCGCCAGCGCGATCGGCAGCGGCATCAGCTCCGGGGTGTCGGTGCAGGCGTAGCCGAACATCAGGCCCTGGTCGCCGGCGCCCTGCCGGTCCAGCTCGTCCTCGTCGCCCTCGACGCGCGACTCGTAGGCGTCGTCGACGCCCTGCGCGATGTCCGGGGACTGCGAGCCGATGGACACCGACACGCCGCAGGAGGCACCGTCGAAGCCCTTCTTCGACGAGTCGTACCCGATGTTCAGGATCGTCTCGCGGACCAGGCGCGGGATGTCGGCGTAGGCGCTGGTGGTGACCTCGCCGGCGATGTGGACCTGGCCGGTGGTGATCATGGTCTCGACCGCGACCCGGGACCGCGGGTCGTCCTTGAGCAGGGAATCGAGGATCGCGTCGCTGATCTGGTCGGCGATCTTGTCGGGGTGCCCCTCGGTCACCGATTCGGAGGTGAACAGGCGGCGGACGGTACCGGACATGGGTACTCCTAGGTTCGCAGCGGCTGCTGACTACAGGTCGACGCGACGCTCCCTTACCCCGCGGCACATCCCCGACGCGCATCACGCACCGAAGCACCACAAGATCGAAAACGATCGCGCGACCAGTTTAGTCGGTAGGGCTGCGCACCTTAAGTACCCGGTCCCAGATGACATCGGCGAGCCGCCCCTTCGGGCCGTCCGGAACCGGCTGCTCGGAGCCGTCGGCGCCGATCACCACCGCCGCGCTGTGGTCGGAGCCGAAGGTCAGGTCGGTGCCGACCTGGTTGACGACCAGCAGGTCGACGCCGTACTTGGCGAGCTTGGCCCGGCCGTGTTCCAGCCACGTCCCGCGCGTGTCCCCGGTCTCGGCGGCGAATCCCACCACCGTCTGCCCCTCCCGGATCCGGGCGTGACCGAGCTCACGCAGGATGTGCGGGTTCTGGACCAAGCGGATCTCCGGGGCCGAGGAGTCGTCGGTCTTCTTGATCTTGGCGTCGGCGGGATCGGCGGGCCGGAAGTCGGCCACGGCGGCGGCCATCACCACCACATCGGCCTCCCCCGCGGCGGTCCGCACCGCCTCTCGAAGTTCGGCGGTTGTCGAGACTTTGACGACATCGACCCCGGCCGGATCGGGCAGCGAGGTGTTGGCCGCGACCAGGGTGACGCGGGCGCCGCGGGCGGCGGCGGTGGCGGCCAGCGCGTAGCCCTGCTTGCCGGAGGACCGGTTGCCGATGAAGCGGACCGGGTCGATCGGCTCGCGGGTGCCGCCGGCTGAGACCACGACACGCAACCCGGCCAGATCCGGTTCGGCACTGCCGCGGGCCAGCAGCGAACGGCAGTATTCGAAGATCGCCGAAGGGTCCGGCAGCCGGCCCTTGCCGGTGTCGGCGCCGGTGAGCCGCCCGACGGCCGGCTCGATGACGTAAAACCCGCGCCGCCGGAGCGTGGCGACGTTCTCCCGGGTGGCCGCGTTCTCCCACATCTCGGTGTGCATCGCGGGGGCGAACACCACCGGGCAGGTGGCGGTGAGCAGCGTGTTGGTGAGCAGATCGTCGGCCATGCCGTGCGCGGCCTTGGCCATCAGGTCGGCGGTGGCCGGGGCGACCACGACCAGGTCCGCGTGCCGGCCCAGGCGCACGTGCGGCACCTCGTGCACCCGCTCCCACACCTCGGCGGCGACCGGCCGCCCGGACAGCGCGGCCCAGGTCGGCTCGCCGACGAAGCGCAGCGCCGAGGCGGTGGGCACCACGGTGACGGCGTGCCCGGACTCGGTGAACAGCCGCAACAGCTCGCAGGCCTTATACGCGGCGATGCCGCCCCCCACGCCGAGAACGACGTTGGGAGGCGGCATCGCGGAAGAATCAGTCACGGTTCGACCCTAATGGGATCTCGCCGCAACGGCCGAGCTGGGGCCTGCCTACTGAATGACGGAGCCCGGGGCCCCGGCCTCGATCGGCTCGGCGGTGAGCAGGCCGGCGTTGATCTCGCGCAGCGCGATCGACAGCGGCTTCTCGTGGACGTGGGTGTCGACCAGCGGGCCGACGTACTCGAGCAGGCCCTCGGACAGCTGCGAGTAGTAGGCGTTGATCTGCCGGGCGCGCTTGGCCGCGTAGATCACCAGGCTGTACTTGGAGCCGGCGGCGTCCAGCAGCTCGTCGATCGGCGGGTTGATGATGCCTTCGGGCTCAGTGGCGGACACGCGTGAGGACTCCTCTAGATCAAGATCAAGAACCGGAACCGAAGAATCCGGACGTACAAGGATAACACCCGGCCCGCCGCCCACAGCCGCCGTCAGGGAGACGCTACGCATCGCCGTGCCCGACCACCGGCGCGAACGCCCGAGGCGGGCTCTCAGGCCCGGGTCGCGGGCTCGGTGACCAGTCCCACGAGCTCGGCCGCGGCCTGCTCGACGGTGGTGTTCACGATGGTGACGTCGAACTCCGACTCCGCGGCCAGTTCGATCCGGCCGGTGGCCAGCCGCCGGGCGATGACGTCCTCCGGCTCGGTGCCGCGGCCGCGCAGCCGCTGCTCCAGCACCTCCCACGAGGGCGGGGCCAGGAAGACCAGGCGCGCCTCGGGCATCGTGACGCGGATCTGGCGGGCGCCCTGCAACTCGATCTCCAGCAGCACCGGCTGGCCGGATTCGAGGCGCTGCTCGACGGGCCTGCGGGGGGTGCCGTACAGGTTGCCGGCGTATTCGGCGTACTCCAGGAACTCGCCCTTGGCGATCAGGTCCTCGAAGGTGGGCCGGTCGTAGAAGAAGTAGTGCACGCCGTTGACCTCGCCGGGGCGAGGTGTGCGGGTCGTGGCCGAGACCGACAGCCAGACCTCGGGATGCGCCTTGCGCACCTGGGCGGCCAGCGTCGTCTTACCGACGCCGGATGGCCCCGACAGCACTGTCAGCAGCGCGGGGCATGGGGAGTCGGAACCGTGGCCGTCCGTTCCGGCGCGATCGCTCATAAGAGAAGATCGTACCGGTCCGACCGGCCGCGATTCCGACGGATCCTTCACGCGTCGCCTAGCCCGGCGCCATGGCGTGGCGCCCGGGCATGGCAGGCGTCACGCGCCGAACTCACGCTCCAGTGAAGCGATCTGGTTAGCACCCAGGCCGCGGATACGGCGCGTCTCGGAGATGTCGAGACGCTCCATGATCTGCTTGGCCCGGACCTTGCCGATGCCGGGCATCGACTCCAGGAGTGCCGAGACCTTCATCTTGCCGACGATCTCGTTCTTCTGGCCTTCGCGCACGACATCGGAGAGCGTCACGCCACCCGCCTTGAGGCGGGCCTTCAGCGCGGCGCGCTCACGCCGGGCTTCGGCGGCCTTCTGTAGAGCGGCCGCACGCTGTTCTGGAGTGAGGGGCGGAAGAGCCACGCCTGTTCACCTCTGGACTTCGAGTACTGTCGGTGGACTTGTCCCGGAATCGCTCGAGGCCCTATGGCATGCCTCTAACTCCCCCGGAACATGCGGGACCACACCTGGCGGACGGATCCCACGGGTAGTGCATGGATACAACTGGTGGAACGAATCCGCAGCGTACACCCGTAGTCGGGGGCAAGGAGAGGGGATCGGCGCTTCTCGTGAAGGTACCGGGTGTGCATACTCTGCGATACCGGTGTGAAACGGACGGGATTCGATGCGGATCCGAGGCCTGGCAGCCCCTCGTCATGTTCCTGATATCGCGTCAGATCGCTTTGTACGAACCGGCATTCCGCCGCCACGGGGTATCGAGCGCAGGCCCGGGCGGGCTGTGACCCGCCCCGGGCGGCGGCCGCGCGCTCACCAATACCGGGACAACCCCGGAAGGGTGTTCAGATCGCGCCGGAGAACGTGTCGCAGGCTTTGAAGTCCCCCGTCTGGTATCCGGTGAGGAACCACTTCTGGCGCTGCGCGGCCGAGCCGTGGGTCCACGTCTCGGGGGTGACGCGGCCCTGGAACTCCTTCTGGATCCGGTCGTCGCCGACCGCCGAGGCGGCGTCCAGCCCGTCGGCGATGTCCTGCTTGGTGAGGTCCTTGATCAGGACCCTGCCGTTGGCGTCCTTGGTGGTGGTCGCCGCGTGCGCCCACAGCCCGGCGTAGCAGTCGGCCTGCAGCTCGACCCGCACTGAGCCGCTGTTCGCGCCCTGCTGGGAGCCCTGGGCGTTGCGGATCGCGCCGGTGAGGTTCTGGATGTGGTGCCCGTACTCGTGGGCGATGACGTAGGCCTGGGCGAACGGGCCGCCGCGGGCGCCGAACTTGGTCCGCAGCTCCTGCCAGAAGCCCAGGTCCAGGTAGACGGTGCGGTCGGCCGGGCAGTAGAAGGGGCCGACCGCCGAGGTGGCGTTGCCGCAGCCGGTGCGGGTGGCTCCGCTGTAGATGACGGTCTGCGCCGGCGGGTACTTCTGGCCGTTGCGCGCGAAGTAGCCGGACCAGTAGTCCTGCACGGAGTTCACCACGGCCACCGCGCGGCAGTCGTCGCTGGCGTTGGCGTCCGCGCCGGTGCGGCACTTGCCGGCCAGCGCGCCGGCGGTGACCGCACTGCTGCCGCCGCCGTTGCCCGACACCGCGTTCGACGGCGTGGTGCTGCTGTTCGAGCCGCCGTCGGTGAGCGCCAGCGGGACCCCGATCAGCCCGGCGATCACCGCCAGGATCAGGCCGAGCAGCCCGCCCTTGCCGCCGGGCAGCCCGAAGCCCCCGCCGAGCCCGCCCCCGGACGGCCCGGAGCCGCGCTCGTCGGTGACCTGACTGGAGTCCAGTTGGGCGTCGTCGTCGAACTGCATCGGTCGATGGCTCCTTCACGTCGTCCGGCGGGTCCCGGGCGGCCCTTCCGGCCGAACGTACCGCCATCTAACTGGACGGATCCGCGGTGCTCCGGCCCGACACGCGGCAAGCGCCCGGCCGGGGTAATGCCCGCCGGGCACCGGACCTCTGGAAATCCGGGCCCTGACCCACTAGCCTGCGCGCGCCCACCCGTCTTTCACCACCCGTCAAGGAGACGCTTCGCGTCACTGTTCGCGCTGAGAGTGTCAGGGGACACACGGAAGGAACCGCGCCATGGTGCCACGCCACAGCCACCGCTCCGCTTCTCCCCCACGCGGCGCGCGGGTCTCCATACCGATCCTGGTCACCGTGGTCCTGGTCCTGGGCGCGGCCGGCGGCGGCGCGAGCTGGTACGCGCTGCGCCACCGGGCGCCGGACCCGGCCGCGGCGACCGACGCGGCGACCTGCCCGGCCGGGCCGACGGTGCTGACCGTGGCCGCCGCCCCGGATCTGGCCGGGGTGCTGACGCCGCTGCTGGCGCCGGATCCGGTGCCGTGCGTGCGGGTGGCGCTGAGCCAGACCGACTCGGCGGAGATGGCGCACTACCTGTCCGGCACCGCCGCCGCGCCGGACCTGACGGCCAGGCCCGACGTGTGGATCCCGGACTCCTCGCTGTGGCTGGACGTGGCGCGCGGCACCGACAAGGGGAAGGCGGTGGTGCCGCAGAGCGGCAGTTCGGTCGCCGACTCCCCGACGGTGGTGGCCGCGCCGAAACCGGTCGCCGACCTGTTGGCGGGCGCTACGGGGGCGGACGGCGCTTCCGGATCGGCCGGCTCGCCGCCGGGGCAGCAGACGTTCAGCTGGCAGCAGCTGGTGAAGCTGGCGCTGTCCGAGGCGCAGGCGCAGGGCTCGGCCGGGACCGCCGCGCAGGGCGGGCCGCTGGTGGCGGTGGCCGACCCGGCGCACGACGGCCCGGGGCTGGCGGCGCTGATCGTGCTGGACCGGATGCTCGGGCAGGCGGTGAACGACCCGCAGCTCAAGGTCGGGATCACCGGCTTCGTGAAGGGGATGTCGAACAACGTCTCGCCGTCGCTGCCGGAGCTGCTGGCCAAGCTGCCGCAGACGGAGGCGGCCGGGGCGACCGGCCCCGGCGTCGTGGCCTTCCCCGCCTCGGAGCAGAAGGTGTGGCAGTACAACAGCGCGAAGCCGAAGGTGCCGCTGGCCGCGCTGTATCCGGCGGACGGGTCGGCCTCGCTGGACTATCCGCTGACGATGCTGAACGGCGCGGACAACGCGCACGCGATCGCCGTGGACCGGCTGCGGGCGTATCTGCAGACCACGGCGCAGGACACGTTGCGGGCCCGCGGGTTCCGCTCGCCGGACGGCACCGGCTCCCCGGTGCTGGCCGCCGACCCGGAGCTGCACGGCACCGTGATGCAGCCGGTGCTGGCGGCGGACAGCGGCTCCGCCGCGCACGCCCTGGCGCTGTGGGACACGTTGAACAAGCAGCTGCGGATGCTGGCGGTGGTGGACGTCTCCGGGTCGATGGCGCAGACCGTGGCCGGCACCGGCGGCCAGACCCGGCTGCAGCTGACCGCGGCGGCGTGCGAGAAGGCGATGGCGCTGTTCGGCACCCGCGCGGCGATGGGGCTGTGGACGTTCACCACGGCGCACGGCGCCCCCGGCGCGACGCAGATCACGCCGGTGCTGCCGATCGCGGAGCTGGGCGCGGCCGACTCCGGCGGCGGGACGCACGGGCAGCACATGATCGCGGCGTACGGCGCGCTGACTGACCAGCCGGGTTCGCGCAACGGGCTCTACGACGCGCTGCTGGCGGCGTACCAGGAGGTCCTCAAGGGCTGGGACCCGGCGCGGGTGAACACGGTCGTGGTGTTCACCGACGGCAAGGACGACAGCCTGAACAGCATGAGCTCGGACCAGCTCATCAGCAGTCTGCGGGCGGCCAGCGACCCGGCGAAGCCGGTGCGCGTGTTCGTGGTCGCCCTGGGCGCCGACGTGGACCTGACCCTGCTGAACAAGATCACCGCGGTCACCGGCGGCGCGGCGGTCCACTTCGGCGACCTGGGCCAGATGACCGCCGCGATCCTGGGGAGCACGACGACGCAATAAGGACACCGCGACAGGGTGCGGGAATCCCGTATGGACGAACCCTGCGAACCGGATGACAGATCCACGCCAGAGCCGGGAACATGCCTGCATGGCCTATCATTGCGGGGCGCCCACTCGCGACGGGAGCGCGTGCCAGCGGCACGTCCGCGAGCAGGGTGTGCGCTGCCACCAGCACCGCGCCCTGGGCGGCGCGGCTCTGCCGCCGCTGCGCCTGGCGATGCGCACGATCACGCTGGAGGACCCGGCCCTCACCGCGGGCCCGGCGGCCTGGATGTCGGCCCGCGACGAGATCGCGGCCACCCACGCCGCACAGTGGGACACGCCCCTCGCGACGGCACAGGACGGCCCGGAAACACCGCCGCCGGACCCGGAACCGGCCGATCCCCGCCAGCCGTACCGGCCGCCGGCACCGCACTCCCGCCCGACGCGGATCCTGTTCGGCGACCCCGACGACGACCTGCCGCAACGCCGCCGGCCACGCCCGGAACGCGAGGACGCGCCGAACGAACCGGCCCGCCCCGACCAGCGCGGCACCCGCATCATCGAGGACTACCTGCGGCGGCACGAGCAGGGCGAGGACGACGCCGACGCCGACGCGCGGCGCGCGGCCGAGGAGGCACGGCGGGAGCGGGAGCACCGGCTCGCCGAGGAGGCTCGGCGGGAGTTGGAGCGGCGGCAGGCTGAGAATGTGCGGCGCGAGCAAGAGCAGAACCGCGCCGACGAGCACCGCAGCGAGCAGGAGCGGCGGCTCGCCGACGAGCGCCGCCGGGAGCAGGAGCAGCGCCGGGCTGACGAGCGGCGCCGCGAGCAGGAACGGGACCTCGCTGAGCAAGCGCGGCGTAAGCGGGAGCAGCGCGGAGCTCTCACACAGCGCGCGCCTGAGGAAGCTGAGACCGACGTCCAGCAGCAAAAGGTCAAAGAAGCCCGGCGTGAGCAGGAGAACGCTGAGACCGACGAGCAGCGGCAAAAGGCTGAAGCCCGGCGTGAGCAAAAGGACGCTGAGACCGACGAGCAGCGGCAGAAGGCTGAAGAAGCTCGGCGCGAGCAGGAGGACGCCGAGACCGACAACCAACGGCAAAAGGTTGAAGAAGCTCGCCGCGAGCAAGAGCAGCGCCTCGCCGAACAAGCGCAGCGCAAACGGCAGCAACGCGAAGCCGAAGAAGCCCGGCGCGAGCAAGAGCAGGCCAAACGGCAGCAACGCGAAGCCGAGGAAGCCCGGCGCGAGCAAGAGCGGCGCGAAGCCCGGGAAGCGCGGCGCGAGCAGCAGCAACGGCGCGTTGAGGAGGCGCGGCGGGAACGCGAGCAGCGCGAGGCTGAGGAGCGGCGCCAGGCCGACGACGCACGCTGGCTCGAAGTCGCGGAACTGCTCCATGAGCGGGAGGAGCAGCCCGCGCCCGACCCCCGGCCGCTGTTCCGCGACGAGGCGCCGACGCTGATCCAGCCGCGTATCGAGGTCGCCGACGAGGTGGCCGCGCCCGCGCCTCCGCGTCCGCCGCGGATCTCGCCGCTGCGCAGCGTCGTGCTGAACCCGCCCGAGCCGGCACCCGAGGCCGCCGCCGATCCCGACCCCCCGACGCTGGTCGGCCTCCCCGACGGCCTCACCGTCCCCGATCTCGTCGTGCCCGGCTTCAGCGAGCCCGCGCCGAAGCCTCCGCTGCGGACCGTGCTGTCGACGGTGCTCGGGCCGGAGCTGTGGCAGCGCTGCTATGCGGAGTGGGGGCCCGCGCACTGCATCTCGCTGGCGCGGGTGGCACGGGCCGTGGACGGGCTGGCGCCCTCGGCGGCGGCGGCGCTGCGGTCGACGGCCGGCGCCTCGATGCGGTGGCTCGGGGTGAACCGGGAGCGTGAGGAGCTCGCCGACCAGGTGGCGAACGCGATCTCGCATCCGGCGCACGCCTCGGACGCCAACCGGGCCCGCACCATTCGCCTCTACGGCGCGGCGATCTGCGTGGCGCTGAACATCCCCATGCGGCGCTGTGCCTGCCATCGGGACCTGGACCGGGACGTCTCCAGCGAGCTGATCCGGCTGGGGCTGGAGGAGCTGGCCGGCGAGGTGCCCTGAGGCAATCTGACGCTCCATCAGATTTCCGCTACCATGCCGCCATGCGAGGAATCCTGGGGTGGGGCGTCCACCTGCCGTACCGGAGGCTGGACCTGGCCACGGTCGCGGCGGTGGCCGGGAGTGGCGGCGGCCGGGGGACGCGCGGCGTGGCCTCGTACGACGAGGACACGACGACCATGGGCGTCGCCGCCGCCCGCGCCGCGCTGTCCGCGCTGTCCGCGCTGCCGGCGGTCCGCGGCGGCCAGGGGGTCATCAGCCCTTCGACCTCAGCGCCCGCCGACATCAGAACCCTGTGGTTCTGCACCACCGCCCCCGCGTATCAGGACCGCACCAACGCCACCGCGATCCACG
>JABFXP010000678.1 GCA_013361685.1 Catenulispora sp. | reverse complement strand
GCCGCCGACGGCCCCGTTCGCGCCGCCCACCGCCCCTCCGCCGTTCTGCGCGGCCTTCGCGCCGTTCTGCTCAGGGCCCGGGTTCCCGGGGTTCTCCTCGCTCACGCCGCCGCCTCCTCTTCCGTCAGCTGCGAGAGCACGATCTCCCGGTAGGTCTCGTTGGTGTCCATCAGCTCGCTGTGCGTCCCGGACCCGACCACCACGCCCTGGTCCAGCACGATGATCCGGTCGGCGTTGCGGATCGTGGACACCCGCTGCGCCACGATGACGACGGTGGCGTCCCGCGTCTGGTCCACCAGCGCCGCGCGCAGCCGCGCGTCCGTGCTGTAGTCCAGCGCCGAGAACGAGTCGTCGAACAGGAAGATCTCCGGCTTGTGCACCAGCGCGCGGGCGATCGCCAGCCGCTGCCGCTGCCCGCCGGAGACGTTGGTGCCGCCCTGCGCGATCGGGGCGTTCAGCTTCTCGGGCATCCGCTCCACGAAGTCCCGGGCCTGCGCGATGTCCAGCGCCTCCCACAGCTCCTCATCGGAGGCGTCCGGCCGGCCGTAGCGCAGGTTCGAGGCGACGGTGCCGGTGAACAAGTACGGCTTCTGCGGCACGATCGCCACCGCCTTGGTCAGCGCCTCCGGATCGATCTCCCGCACGTCCACCCCGTCCACCAGCACCTGTCCGTCGGTGACGTCGGCCAGCCGCGGCACCAGGTTCAGCAGCGTGGTCTTGCCCGAGCCGGTCGAGCCGATGATCGCGGTGGTCTCCCCGGGCCGCGCGGTCAGCGACACGTCGCTCAGGACGCGCTCCTCGGCACCGGGGTAGCGGAAGCCCGCCGAGCGCAGCTCCAGCGTGCCGAAGCCCTCCCGGGTCACCGGCGCCGCCGGCGGCACCACGCTGGACTCGGTCTCCAGCACCTCCCCGATGCGGTCGGCGCACACCGCGGCCCGCGGCACCATCATGAACATGAACGTGGTCATCATGACCGACATCAGGATCTGCATCAGATAGGACAGGAACGCGGTCAGCGAACCGACCTGCATCCCGCCGGAGTCGATGCGCATCGCGCCGAACCACAGCACGCCGACGCCGGCGAAGTTCACGATCCCCATCACCACCGGGAACATCAGCGCCATCAGCTTGCCGACCCGCAGCGAGACGTCGAACAGCTCGTCGTTGGCCACGCCGAAGCGCCGCGTCTCGTGCCCGTCCTTGACGAAGGCCCGGATCACCCGGATCCCGGTGATCTGCTCGCGCATGACCCCGTTGATCTTGTCGATCCGCACCTGCACGATCCGGAACAGCGGCCCCATCCGCCGGATGATCATCCCGATCGCGATCGCCAGCGCCGGGATGATCGCCACCAGCAGCCCGGACAGCGGCACGTCCTGGCGCAGCGCCAGGATCACCCCGCCGACCAGCATCACCGGCGCGGCCGCGGCCATGGTGAAGGTCATCAGCACCACCATCTGCACCTGCAGCACGTCGTTGGTGGTGCGGGTGAGCAGCGACGGGGCGCCGAACCGCCCCACCTCCCGGGTGGAGAACGCCTGCACCCGGTCGAAGATCCCGGCCCGCAGGTCCCGGCCCAGCGCGGTCGCGGTCCGGGCCCCGAAGTACACCGCCCCGATCGAGCAGGCGATCTGCAGCAGCGAGAACAGCAGCATCACCGCGCCGGTCTTCACCACATAGCCGGTGTCGCCCTTCACCACGCCCTGGTCGATGATGTCGGCGTTCAGCGTGGGCAGGTAGAGCGCGGCCAGGGTCTGCACGAACTGCAGCACCAGCACCAGCGCGATCGGCCCGCGATAGGGCCGTAGGTATTGTTTCAGGATTCTGATCAACATGGCGGTCGGTCCCATCTCTCTCGGCACACCGGTGGCAGCCCCGTACGGCGTGGCCGGGCGAGCACTCTAGGTGAAATCAGGGTCTTGCGCTTTCGGGTAGACTGGCCTGGACGTCGTGCGCAGGCCGGACGTGCTCGGCCAGGCCGGCAGCCGTGGAGACCGCCTGGCGCAGCAGGGCAGTGTAAGGGGTGTCGACGTCCTCCCGCAGCCAATATTCGGTGGCCACCCGGATCGCGCCGTTCACGGCGGCGGCCAGCACCCGCGGGAACAAGTCGTCGGCCGGCAGGTCCAGCCGGGCCGCGATCACCGGAGCCAGCTCGTCCTCCAGCTTGGTCATCGCGTTCAGCATGAACGGACGCACGCCGCAGTCGGTCGTCATCAGTGACCGCAGCTGGAACACCACAGCCTTGTCCGGCTCCTGCCCCCAGGTGTACTCCGCGATCACCGCCGCCACCACCGCCTCGGCGAACGGCTCGCCGGCCGGCCGGTCGGCCAGCGCCAGCGCCACCCGCCGCGCGCGGTCCCCGGCCACCGACCCGATCGCCTCCTCGCGGCTGCGGAAGTAGTTGTTGAACGTCCGCGTCGAGACCCCGGCGGCCGCCGCGATCTCGTCGGTGCGGATGTGCTCCAGCCCGCCCCGCTCCAGCGCCAGCTTGATGGCGGCCCAGCTCAGCTCCGCGCGCGTCTGGAGCTTCTTGCGCTCGCGCAGTCGCTCGGCCAGTTCGGGCAGCTCGGCCGGCCGGGGCATGAGGCCGCGCAGCCGCTCGAGGTCCTCCGGCCGCAGCTGTATCTCCGGCCGCTCGGGCGAATCGTCAGCGCGCATGAAGGTAGTGTCGCCAAAAACTTTCGCCGCGCGCAAGGTTTCTCGATGCGCATTTTTTCTTACGCCGCAACGAAATCCGCCCCTCGAGGTCCGACGTCAGGATTCCGTGACGGAGGCGTTACTGTTCGGAGTGTTCAGCGGCCCCGAGGCGGGTCGCTCGGCAGTAAGAGGCACGCCCCTTACTCCAGCCAGCGTCCCATCATCTCCGCAGCCGCCTCGCCGACCTCGGTGAGAAGCGGCGGCGCCAGCTTCCACTGCTGCCAGAACAACGGCACGTCGACCGGCAGCGCCGGAACCAGTTCGACCAGATCCACCTGTCCGTACCGGGCCGCCTGGACATCCGGTATCAGACCCCAGCCGAGGCCGGTCTCGACCGCGTACATATAGGCGTCGGTGGCCGGGATGAAATGGCGCGGCCCCGAACCGGTGGTGCCGAAGCGGCGCAGGAAGTCGTCCTGCATGTCGTCCTTCTCGTTGAACACGACCACCGGCGCCGCCCCCAGCGCGTCCGCCGTCACGCCGCCGGGCAGCCAGCGCCGCACGAACTCCCGCGTCGCCGCCGCGCGGTAGCGCATCGACCCCAGCCGCCGCACGGTGCAGCCCTGCACCGGCTTCGGCGAGGACGTCACCGCCGCCATCACCAGGCCGGCCCGCAACAGCTTGTCGGTGTGGTCCTCGTCTTCGCGGTGCAGACGGAAGCAGACGCCGGTCTCCGGGCCGAACTGCTTCGTGACCTCCGGGAACCACGTGCTCAGGGAGTCCGAGTTCACCGCGATCGACAGCGTGATCCGGACCGGCGGCGCGCCCCGGTCCGGCGAGACGGAACCGTCGGCGTCAGCGGCCGAGCCGGACCCCGTCAGGCCGAGCTCGGCCCGGGCACTGTCCTGCAACCACGCCAACTGCCGCGCGAACCGCACCACCGCCGCGCCGGATTCGGTGGTCCGCAGCGGCTTCGAGCGCACCAGCAACACCCGCCCCATGCGTTGCTCCAGCGCCTTGACGCGCTGGCTCACCGCGGACGGCGTGACGTGCAGCTCGCGGGCCGCGGCCTCGAACGTCCCGGCGTCCACCGCGACCAGGAGCGTGCCGACGTGGTCGAGGGGCAGATCCGTCATCATGATCTCTAACGATAGCCAAGAAAGATTAGCTGGCCTTGAGTCCGCGCGCTTCCTAGCATCGTGCCCATGATCGCCCCGCTCGCCGCCGCCGCGGCCGGACTCGGCACCGGCCTGTCGCTTATCGTCGCCATCGGCGCCCAGAACGCCTACGTCCTGCGCCAGGGCGTCCGGCGCGAGCACGTCGGACCGATCGTCGCGATCTGCGCGGGCTCCGACGCGGTGCTGATCACCGCCGGCATCGGCGGATTGGGCGCGGTGGTGAGGTCGGCGCCGGCCGCCGTCACCGCGATCGCCTGGATCGGCGCGGCGTTCCTCGTCAGCTACGGACTCCTGGCGGCCAAACGCGCGTGGAAGCAGAGCGACCGCCTGGAATCCGCCGGCGCCGGCGCGAAATCGCCCCGCACCGCGGTGCTCACCGCTTTGGCTCTGACGTGGCTGAACCCGCACGTCTACCTCGACACGGTGCTGCTGCTCGGCACCGTGGGCAACAGCTACGGCGCGGCCCGCTGGTCCTTCGCCGCCGGGGCGGTGACCGCCAGCGTCCTGTGGTTCTCAGGGCTCGGATTCGGCGGCCGGGGCCTGGGCCGGATACTGGCCCGCCCCCGGGCCTGGCGGCTGCTCGACGGCGTCATCGCGGTCACGATGATCACGATCGGAGTGGCCATGGCAGCCCGGGCCTGACGCGGGCGGCGCGCGGGCCGCCTGCGTAGAACGCCGGGAATCGGGCACGAATGGCACAACGTGCAACTGCTGGGAGCCCGAGGAGGTTGTTAGCATCGCGCCCGTGGAGGACTTGGTCTACAGGCGACCGCGCACGCTGAACCAGTTCGGCACGTTCCCGCTGGCGGCCGGCGGCGCGCTCGTCATGCAGCTCCCCACCGCCCTGTACCAGCTCGCGGCCGGGGTGTTCGCGGTGCCGCTCGCGATCCTGGCGGCCCGCGAGCGGTGCACGACGGTCACCGCGGCCGGCATCACCGTGCGGACCGTGCGCAGCCGGTTCATCCCGTGGAACCAGATCGACGCCATCACCGCCACGCCCACCGCCGACGGCGACCGCGCCGTCGACATCCGGCTCGCCGACGGCTCCCGGCTCCGGCTCCCCGAGCCGGTCGAGCGGCACGGCCGGACCAGGGACCCGGAGTTCGACGAGAAGTACTCCGCCATCATCGCGGCCTGGCTGCGCAGCTCGGCGCCGGCGCCCGCGGACGCCGGCGCGCGGTTCCGGCCCGGGGGATGACCGCGGTCCCGGGCCGGACCCGTCGGGTGTCTTCGCCGATCAGCCGGCGGCGGCGGGGATCACCGACCCGTTGAACGTCGTCTCGATGTACTTCTTGACCTCGTCCGACGTCAGCAGCGCCGACAGCTTCTTCACCGCCGGGTCGTTCTCATGGCCCTTCTTCACCACCAGGATGTTGACGTACGGGTTGTCCTGCGTCTTCTCCAGCACCAGCGCGTCCTTGCTCGGCGTGAGCTTGGCCTGCAGCGCGTAGTTCCCGTTGATGACGGCGGCGTCCACGTCCGGCAGCGTCCGCGGCAGCTGCGCGGCCTCCAGCGGCTTGAACTTCAGGTGCTTGGGGTTCGACGCCACGTCCTTCTCGGTGGCCTTGGACCCGACCCCGTCCTTCAGCGTGATCAGGTTGTTGTCGGCCAGCAGCTTCAGCGCCCGGCCCTCGTTGGTGGCGTCGTTCGGCACCGCGACGGTGGCGCCGTCCTTGAGCTGGTCCAGCGCCTTGGCCTTGTTCGAGTACAGGCCCAGCGGTTCCAGGTGCACGCCGACCACCGGCACCAGGTCGGTCCCCTTGGACTTGTTGAAGTCGTCCAGGTACGGCTGGTGCTGGAAGAAGTTGGCGCCGACCTCGCCGTCCTGGGTGGCCAGGTTCGGCTGCACGTAGTCGGTGAACTCCTTCACCGTCAGCTTCAGCCCGGCCTTGGCGGCCAGATTGTCGCGGACGTAGTCCAGGATCTGCGCGTGCGGCACCGGCGAGGCGGCGACGGTGATCGAGTCCACGGCGGCGGCAGCCGGGGCGGCGCCGGGCGCGGAGCCGGCGGACTTCGAGGACGAGCAGGCGGTCAGACCCACGGCCAGGACGCCCGCGAGGGCGGTCAGGGACGCGGCGAGCTTCTTGTTACGCATGAACAAGTTCTTCTTTCTTCCGTGTACTGAAGGGGGGTTTCGTTCGGCCGGGGTGGTTCACCGGTGGGCCAGCCGCTTGGCGCCGAAGTCGCCGAGCCACTGGACGATCTGGACGAGGACGACGAGCAGCACGACCGTGGCGATCATGAGGCCGTTCTCGAAGCGCTGGTAGCCGTAGCGGACGGCCAGGTCGCCCAGGCCGCCGCCGCCGACCGCGCCGGCCATGGCGGAGTAGCCGACCAGCGCGACCACGGTCGTCGTCAGGCCGCTGACCAGCGCGGGCAGCGACTCCGGAAGCAGGACTTTGCGAACGGTCGCCAGGTTCCCGGCGCCCATCGCCTGCGCGGCCTCTATCAGGCCCCTGTCGACCTCGCGAACGGCGGCCTCGACGAGCCGCGCGAAGAACGGGGCCGCGCCGACGGCCAGCGGCACGATCGCCGCGTCCACGCCGATGGTGGTGCCCACGACGCCGCGGGTGAACGGCGTGATCGCGATCAGCAGGATGATGAACGGCAGCGAACGGCCGACGTTCACCACGGTGCCCAGCACCTTGTTCGCGGCCTGGTTCGCCAGCAAGCCGCCCTTGTCGGTCAGCACCAGCGCCAGCCCCAACGGCAGGCCTGCCAGCACCGTGAACAGCGCCGACCAGCCGACCATCTGGAACGTCTCCAACGTCGCCTGCCACAGCAGCGGCTGCATCTCCGACCAGCTCATGACGCGATCTCCTGGAGCGCGATGCCGGAGGCCGCGGAAGCCGCGTGATCGGAGGGCGCCGAGACGGTGCCCGGAACCGGCGCCGCGTCCGTGGCGACCGTCCCCACCGCCTCCACGTTCAGCCCCCGCTCCCGCAGGAACCCGATCTGCACCACGTTGTCCTCGAACCGCCCCGGCAGCCCGATCCGCATCCGCCCGACCGTCTGCCCGCCGACCGTCTCGATCGCGGCGCCCAGGATCGTGACGTCGATCGCGTAGGTCCGCGACAGCTGCGAGATCAGCGGCTGCGCCGTCGCGTCGCCGTGGAACGTGACGTCCAGCACCGTGGTGTCCGGCAGCGCCGTGCGCGCCGGCGCCTCCCCGAGCTGGAACAGCTCGCGCGCCAGCTCCGAGTGCTCGCGGGTGAGCAGGTCGGCGATGGTCCCGGACTCGGCGATCCGCCCGTCCTTCATCAGCGCCGCGCTGTCGCACACGGCCTTGACGACCTCCATCTCGTGCGTGATCAGCAGCACTGTGACGCCCAGCCGCTCGTTGACCTGCTTCAGCAGCCGTAGCACGCTGCGCGTGGTCTCCGGGTCCAGCGCCGAGGTGGCCTCGTCGGACAGCAGCACGTGCGGATCGGCGGCCAGCGCCCGGGCGATGCCCACCCGCTGCTTCTGCCCGCCGGACAGCTGCGCCGGGTGCGCCTCGGCCCGGTCGGCCAGGCCGACCACGTCCAGCAGCTCCAGCGCCCGGGCCCGGCGCTCGCGGCGGGTCAGCCGGGCCCCGCCGGGGCCGATCTCCAGGGGCAGCTCCACGTTCTCCCGCGCGGTGCGGCTGGAGAGCAGGTTGAAGTGCTGGAACACCATGCCGATGCGCCGCCGCTCGGCCCGCAGCTGCTTGGCGGACAGGGCGGTGAGCTCCTTGCCGGCCACCCAGACCGCGCCGGAGCTGGGGCGCTCCAGCAGGTTGACGCAGCGGATCAGGGTGCTCTTGCCGGCCCCGGAACGGCCGACGACGCCGTACACCGAACCCGGCTCGACGCTCAGGTCGACGCCGTCCAGGGCGGTCACGGACCGACCCCGTGACGAGTAAACCTTTGTCAGGCTCTTAATATCGATCATGATGCTTTCCGCAAGTCCGCACGGCAGGCGTGCGCCGGGCGCGCCAGCAGGCGGCCGCGAAGGATGAAAAAGGGAGAATGTGCTGCTTAAACCAGGTGTGGGAGCGAGGAGCTCAGCAGCCGTACATTCGGCACGCGAGGCGGCGGCACATCATCCGCGGCGCCATGATGGCGGCGGGCGTGCGGCGGCTCTCGTTCGTGATCATGTCGACGACTATAGGTGCATCGGGTCTGCGGGGATTACCGAGTCCAGTTTGTGAGACGG
>JABFXP010000855.1 GCA_013361685.1 Catenulispora sp. | reverse complement strand
CGCCCCCGCACAGACCGAGACCGACCAAAGCACCACCACCCCCACCCCCCACATCCTCGAATTCCCCGGCGGCTACACCCGCTCCACCGGCCCCGTCATCGGCCGCTTCCTCACCGGCCTCCGCGCCGCCCGCCTCCTCGCCGTCCGCACCCCGGACGGCAAAGTCCTGATCCCACCCACCGAGTACGACCCCTACACCGCCGCCCCCCTCGGCACCGCCGACGCCGACTGGACCGAGGTCGGCCCGGCCGCCACCGTCACCACCTGGACCTGGGTCCCCGACCCCCGCCCCGACCACCCGCTGGACCACCCCTTCGCCTGGGCGCTGATCCGCCCCGACGGTGCCGACACCGCCCTGCTCCACGCCGTCGACGCCGGGTCGAAGGCGGACATGGCCACCGGCATGCGCGTGCACCCGACCTGGCGCGCCGACCGCACCGGGTCGATCAAGGACATCGCGTGCTTCGCCCCCGGCGAAGGCCCGGCCGCGGCCCCGGCCCCGGCGCTGCCGGACGAAGCAGAGCTCGAACCGGTCTCGATGATCACCGTCCCCAGCCGCCTGGAGTACCACCTGCGGCCGGGCACCGTCTGGAACACCTTCATCGACGGCATGGCCCAAGGCCGGATCCGCGGCACCCGCTGCACCACCTGCGGCAAGGTCTACGTCCCACCCCGCGGTGCCTGCCCGGCCGACGGCCTGCCGGCCACCGAGTGGGTGGACCTGCCCGACACCGGCGTTCTGACCACGTTCGCCGTCAACAACGTCCCGGCGGCCGGCGCGCCCGAGGTGCCGTTCATCTCCGGCTACGTGCTGCTCGACGGCGCGGACATCGCGATGCTCGCGCTGGTGTCCGACGTGCCGTGGCAGGAGGTCCGCCTCGGGATGCGGGTGCGGGCGGTCTGGGTCCCCGAGGCCGAGCGGACCCGCTCGGTCAAGAACCTGAAGTGGTTCGCGCCGACCGGCGAGCCCGACGTCCCCTTCGAGCGGTTTGAGGAGTACGTGTGACCCGGGATGTGGCGGTCGTCGCCTTCGCACAGAGCGAGCACAGCTTCTCCGACCTCGGCTGGACCGAGGCCGACCTGGTGATGCCGCTGGTCAACCGGGTCCTGGCGGCCACCGGGCTGCACCGCTCGGAGATCGGCTTCACCTGCTCCGGCTCCAACGACTACCTCGTCGGGACGCCGTTCTCGTTCGTGGCGGCGCTCGACACCATCGGCGCCTGGCCGCCGATCGCCGAGAGTCATGTCGAGCAGGACGGCGCGTGGGCCCTCTACGAGGCCTGGATACGGTTGCAGCACGGCGACGTCGACACCGCCCTGGTCTACGGCTTCGGCAAGGGCACGGTCGGCGACTACGCCGGGATCAGCTCCCTGTCCTACGACCCGTACTACGTCGCGCCGCTGATGCCCGGCGACGTCGGGACAGCCGGGCTCCAGGCCCGGGCCCTGAAGGACGCGGGCTTGGACGTGGACCCGGATCCGACACCGCCTCCGCCGACCGACGGGGCCGCGGCGGTGCTGCTCGCCGCCGGCGACGTGGCGCGGCGGCTGTGCGCGCGCCCGGCCTGGATCACCGGCATCGACCACCGCATCGAACCGCACGGTCTCGGCGTCCGCGACCTGACCCGCAGCGAGTCGGCCCGGCAGGCCGCGCTGCGCGCCGGGGTCGGCGCCGGACCGGTCGAGTTCGCCGAGCTGCACACGCGGTTCGAGCACGAGGAAGTGCTGCTGCGGCGTGAGCTGGGCTTGTCCGCGGACACGGTGGTGAACGCCAGCGGCGGCCCGCGCAAGGCCGACCCGATCATGGCGACCGGGCTGATCCGGATCGGCGAGGCCGCCGCGCGGATCCACGAGGGGAGTGCGCGCCGTACCGTCGCGCACGCCACCGCCGGGCCGTGCCTCCAGCACAACCTGGTGTGTGTGCTCGAAGCCGACGCCGCACCCGCACCCGCACCCGCACCCGAATCCGAATCCGCAGCCGATGTCGGCGATCGCGGCGGCGCTGGCGCCACGCAAGCCGGCGCCGAGACTGCCGCATCGGCCGTGCCCGCCGAGACTGCCGCATCGGCCGTGCAGA
>JABFXP010000891.1 GCA_013361685.1 Catenulispora sp. | reverse complement strand
GGCGTCGTCCGCCGGTGCGGCCCCTGCCGCACCCGCACCCGCCGCACCCGCGCCGCCGGCAGCCGTCCCCGGCCGCCCGGTGAACCACGCGCTGCCGCCCGATCCGGCGCCCAGCACCTCGTCCCGGTACCCGGCCTGCGTCGCCTCGTAAGCACTCACGGTGCGATGGCCTCCTTCGTGTCGAACAGCGCCAGCCGTTCATCATCTCGCGTCGCCTCGCCGGCCGCGGCGGCGTTCCGGTCCGTGGCCGCCACCAGCGCGGTGTGCGTCGGGGCGTCCGGCACCTCGGCCGGGCGGCCGATCGCGAACTCCGCGCGCAGCACCGGCACCACCTCGGAGCCGAGCAGGTCGATCTGCTCCAGCACCGTCTTCAGCGGCAGGCCGGCGTGGTCCAGCAGGAACAGCTGCCGCTGGTAGTCGCCGACGTAGTCGCGGAACTTCAGCGTCCGCTCGATCACCTGCTCCGGCGTGCCGACGGTGAGCGGGGTCTCGGCCATGAACTCCTCCAGCGACGGGCCGTGGCCGTACACCGGGGCGTTGTCGAAGTACGGCCGGAACTCGCGCACCGCGTCCTGCGAGTTCTTCCGCATGAACACCTGGCCGCCCAGGCCCACGATCGCCTGCTGCTCGGTGCCGTGGCCGTAGTGCGCGAAGCGCCTGCGGTACAGCGCCACCATCCGCTGCGTGTGTTCGGCCGGCCAGAAGATGTTGTTGTGGAAGAAGCCGTCTCCGTAATAGGCGGCCTGCTCGGCGATCTCGGGGGAGCGGATCGAGCCGTGCCAGACGAACGGCGCCACGCCGTCCATCGGCCGCGGGGTGGCGGTGAAGCCCTGCAGCGGGGTGCGGAACCGGCCGTTCCAGTCCACCACGTCCTCGTCCCACAGCCGGCGCAGCAGCGCGTAGTTCTCCAGCGCCAGGTCGATGCCGTCCCGGATGTCCTTGCCGAACCACGGGTAGACCGGCCCGGTGTTGCCGCGGCCCAGGATCAGGTCGACGCGCCCGTCGGCCAGGTGCTGGAGCATCGCGTAGTCCTCGGCGATCTTCACCGGGTCGTTGGTGGTGATCAGCGTGGTCGCGGTGCTCAGCAGCAGCTTGGAGGTCCGGCCCGCGATCCAGCCCAGCATCGTGGTGGGCGAGGAGGGGACGAACGGCGGGTTGTGGTGCTCGCCGGTCGCGAAGACGTCCAGCCCGGCCTGCTCGGCGTGCTCGGCGATCGTGACCATGGCCTTGATGCGCTCACGCTCGGACGGCGCCCGGCCGGTGACCGGATCGGGCGTCACGTCTCCGACGGTGAAGACGCCGAACTGCATCTGGCTCACAGCACCCTCCAAAAGTTGAAAGTTGAACAAACCCTTCAACCGTGCGTCGGATGATCATATTCCCGCCCGGCCGTCGATCCCTGGCGTCGCCGCTGTCGCATTCGCCACATCCGGCGGTGGGTGGAGCTAGACTCGCGCGGACGGGACCAAAGATCCGATGAATCCGAGGAGCCGCCCCATGCGGGTCGCCATCCACACGCGGCTGAAGCCCGAGGGCATAGCCGGCTACGAGCAGGCGCACGACACCATTCCGCCGGCCATCCCCCGGCTGCTCCGGGCCGCCGGCTGCACCGGCTGGACCATCTGGCGCAACGGCGTCGACCTGTTCCACCTGGTCGAATGCGAGGACTGGGAGGCGCTCAAGGCCTTCCTCGCCGACAAAGAGGAGGACCAGGCCTGGCAGCGGCAGGTCGGGGCCTTCCGGGACTTCTCCCTGCCCGGCGGGGACGCCCCGCTGCCGATGATCTTCGAGCTGCCGGAGGTCTGAGGTGGCGATCGTCGACGCGCACCACCACCTGTGGGACCTCGCGGTCCGCGACCAGCCCTGGACCGCCGGGCTGCCGGCCCTGCGCCGCAGCTTCCACCTCGGCGACCTCGAACCGCTCGCCGCCGCGGCCGGCGTCACCGCGACGATCCTGGTGCAGACCATCCACGCGGCCGGCGAGACGCCGGAGATGCTGGCGCTGGCCGAGACATCGGATCTGATCGCCGGCGTGGTCGGCTGGACCGACGTCGCGGCGCCGGACCTCGCCGACCGGCTGGCCGAGCTGCGCGCCGGGGCCGGCGGGCGGTGGCTGGCCGGGATCCGGCACCAGGTCCAGGAACTGCCGGACGGCTCCTGGCTCACCGCCCCCGCCACCGTCGCCGGGCTGCGGACGCTGGCCGCCGCCGGCTTGGTGTTCGACCTGATCGTGCGCGCCGACCAGCTCCCGGCCTGCGTCGCGGCGGCCCGCGCGGTCCCGGAGCTGAGCTTCGTGCTGGACCATCTGGGCAAGCCGCGCATCGCGGCCGGCGAGCTGGAGCCGTGGACCACCGACATCCGGGCCCTGGCGGCGCTGCCCAACGTCACCTGCAAGCTGTCGGGGATGGTCACCGAGGCCGACCCGGAGAACTGGACGGTCCAGGACCTGCGCCCCTACGCCGACACGGTGCTGGACGCCTTCGGCCCGGACCGGGTGATGTTCGGCAGCGACTGGCCGGTGAGCACGCTGGCGGCGGACTACGCCCGGGTGGTGCGGGCCGCGCACGAGCTCACCGCGCCGCTGACGATCGCAGAACGCGAATATATTTTCGCGGGAACCGCGACGGGGGTCTACCACATCCAATAGCCTGTGAGACCCATCGACCACGGGGGGTTCGTTGATCGAGGACGCAGAGCTCGCCGAACCGCCGTCGCACGGTGACGCCGGCATCGTCGCGGAGAACGTGACCCGCTCCTTCGGCACGGTGTGGGCGGTGCGCGGGATGAGCCTGGTCGTGCCCTACGGCCGGGTGACCGCGCTGGTCGGGCCGAACGGCGCGGGCAAGACCACGCTGATGCTCATGCTGGCCACCCTGCTGAGCCCGACCGCCGGCCGGCTGCGCATCGCCGGCGTGGACCCGGCCGAGGACCCGGTCGCGGTCCGGCGCGTCACCGGCTGGATGCCGGACACGCTCGGCATGTACGACCAGCTCAGAGTCCGGGAGTACCTGGACTTCTTCGCCGACGCGCACCGGCTGTCCAAGGCCGACCGGGTGCGGGCCGTGCCCTCGCTGCTGGCCACGGTCCGGCTGGCGGAGTACGCCGAAGCCCCGGTCCACGTCCTGTCCCGGGGCCAGAAGCAGCGCCTGGCCCTGGCCAGGGCCCTGATCCACCAGCCGCGGGTGCTGCTGCTCGACGAGCCCGCCTCCGGACTGGACCCGCGCTCCCGGGTGGAGTTGCGGGACCTGTTGCGCCGGCTGGCCGCCGACGGCGTCGCCGTCCTGGTCTCCAGCCACATCCTGTCCGAGCTGGCGGAAATGGCCGACCGCGCGGTGTTCGTCTCCGCCGGGCAGGTCGTCGCCTCCCGTGAGCTGTCCGAACTCGCCGCCATCGGGGCCGGCCACCAGGTCGGCTGGCGGATCCGGGCCCGCGATCCGCAGGCGCTGCAAACCGTCCTGGCCGAGCGCGGCCTGACCGGCGGCACGCTCACCCCGGCCGGGCTCGAGCTGCCGCCGATGACCGAGGACGAGGCGTCCGACCTGCTGGCCGCCGTGGTCGGCGCCGGGGTGCGGGTGCTGGCCTTCGGCCCGGTCGGCAGCCCGCTGGAGTCCGCTTACCTGGCCCTGACCGAGGAGGGGCGATGAACGCCTCGTTGCGCGGGATCCGCCTGGTCGCGGCCCACGAGTTCCGCATGCGCCTGCGCACCGGCCGCTGGAAGTGGCTGCTCGGCGGCTTCACGCTGACCATGCTGGCGTTCACCTGGATCCTGCACGCGGCGCTGGACAGCAGCCGCGGGTCCTACTACAACGGCGTGACGATCGTCCGGGACCACAGCTCCATCGGTCCGCAGATGTTCGGCGTGCTGATGCTGTTCGTGCTGGGCCTGATGCTGATCATCAGCCCGGCGCTGACCTCGCAGTCGGTCAACGGCGACCGGGAGCGCGGCACCCTGGCCACCTTGCAGGTGACGCTGCTGTCGCCGGCCGACATCGCGATCGGCAAGCTGCTCGCGGGCTGGTCGGTCGGGCTGGTCGCGCTGGGGCTGTCGGTGCCGTTCGTGGTCTGGTCGCTGATCGAGGGCGGCGTCGGCGTCCTCAGCGCGCTGGTGACGCTGGCTGTGGTGGCGCTGCTGATCGGCGTGATCTGCGCCCTGGCGCAGGCGCTGTCGGCGCTGACGTCCCGCAGCATCAGCTCCGGGATGCTGTCCTACGTGGTGACGGCGGCGCTGGCGCTGGGCACGGTGATCGTGTACTTCATGGCGCTGTCGCTGACGGCCGAGCAGAGGACGGCCCGGGTCGGTGCCGACTACCTGAGCGAGGGCACCCTCCACCATCCCGAGGACGTCTGGTGGCTGCTGGCGCCGAACCCGTTCGTGGTGCTGGCCGACGCCGCCCCGGCGCTGCCGCCGCTGCGGGCCGACAACGGCGCGTTCGTCGAGCGCTCGGACGATCCGCTGGGCAGCCTGCGCCGCACCGTCCGCGACGCGACCAGGCCCGAGGACGTCGTGACGTGCTACAACTCCGGCTACACCGAGCTCGATCCGCCGGGCTCCGTCCCCTCCTGCCGGGACCCCTTCGTCGAGCCGCCGCCGGTGTGGCCGTGGGGGCTCGGGTTCGACGTGCTGCTCGGGGTGGGAGCGGTGACGGTGACGATCCGGCGGCTGCGCACTCCGGCGACCCGGCTGGGCCGGGGCGTCCGGGTGGCCTAGGCGCCGAGTGGATGCCGCCTGGACACGTCGCCTAGCGTAAAGAGTGTGACTGAACGCTGGGAGACGATCGAGGCGATCAACGCCGCCAGGACCGCCATGGAGGTGGCTCTCGGCTGGGAGCGCCCGGCCGTCTGGGGGCTGCTGACGCCCGACGGCGGGGTGGTGCGGGCGAACGTCCGCGGCGGATACCTGCCGGGCGTCGCGCTGGCCGGCGAGGTCGGCCACCGGACCGGCAGCGCGGCGTATCCGCTGACGGCCGAGCAGATCGCGCGGGCGATCGCCGCCGCGGCGCCGGCCGAGGCCTGCGCCGAGGTCGAGCATCCGAACCTGGCCGCGCTGCGGCTGGTGGGCGGCGACGCCGTGGTGGTGTTCGTCGCCGAGTCCGACTTCCTCGGCGACCCGCCGGACGCGCACGTCGCCGCGCTGCTCGCCGAGCTGCGGCGGGGCCGCCAGGAGAACGCCGACGGCACCACGACGCTGTGGCGTCCCACCGGCCCGGACGAGCTGGCGCAGCTGCGGCTCGACGGCTTCCGGGCCTGGCCGCCGCGGCTGGCCGAGCAGCCGATCTTCTACCCGGTGCTGAGCGAGGAGTACGCGACGACGATCGCCCGGGACTGGAACGTCCCCGCCTCCGGCACCGGGTACGTGACCCGGTTCCGCGTCGCGACGCCGACCGCGCGCCGGTATCCCACGCAGGTGGCCGGCGGGCCCGGGCATCTGGAGCTGTGGGTGCCGGCCGAGGAGCTGGACGCGTTCAACGCCGCGATCGTCGGCGAGATCGAGGTCGTGGCGGAGTTCTCGGACCGGGGGTGAACCGGGTCACGGACCCGTGCCGGTGCTCGCGTCAGCGCCGGCGACGCTGCCGCGCGGCCTCGTAGAGGACCACGGTCGCGGCGTTGGCGGCGTTCAGCGAACTCGCGATCCCGCCCATGGGGATGCTCAGGATCCGGTCACAGGCCTCGCGCCACGCGGTGCTCATCCCGACGGTCTCGTTGCCCACGACGATGAGCGTCGGAGCGCAGAAGTCGTAGTCCTCGATGTCGGTGTCGCCGTCCTCGTCGGTGCCGACGATCGTCACGCCGGTGCCGGTGCCGGTGCCGGTGCCGGTGCCGGTGCCGGTGCCGCCGCTGCCGACGCGCCCGAGCCAGTCCACGACCTCGCGGTGCGACGGAGTCCGCACCGTCGGCAGCCCGAACAGCGATCCGGTGCTGGCCCGCACCGCGCGCGGGTCGTAGACGTCGGCGGCGTGGCCGGTGACGATCACGCCGTGCGCCCCGAAGGCGTCCGCCGAGCGGATCAGGGTACCGATGTTCCCGGGCTGGGTGGGCCGGTCGAAGGCCACGCCGAGGAAATCCGCCCCGACACCGATGCGGTCCAGATCGTCCGGCGGCATCTCCACCACGGCCAGCAGTTCGGGCGCGGCGTCCTGGTCCTTCTCCCCGAGTTCGGCGATGAGATCGGCGGGCAGCGCGACCACTTCGGCGTCGGTGGCGCGCAGCATCTGCTCGGCCCACTTGGACAGCCGGCGGTCGCCGTCGACCAGCAGTTCGCGGATCGGCCAGCCCTGCTCGGCGGCCAGGGTGATCGGCCGGACGCCCTGCACCAGGAAGCGTCCCGCGCGCTGGCGCTTCGTGCGATTCGTCAACAGCGTCTGCCATTGCTGGAACCGTGCGTTCCTCGAAGCGACCCGTTGCCATCCGTGCATCCGGCTAGGCTACCGCCGTGTCCACGCCCGAAGATTCACCGACCGTTTCCTCCGCTTCCCCGGCCGCACCGCTGACCTTCGATGAGGCCGAACGCATCATGTGGGCGGACTCCGGCGTCGGCTACGAGGCCGTCTACGCCGGCCTGTGCGCGCACACCGTCCCCGACCTCCTCGACCTCGCCGCCGTCCGCGCGGACACCGCCCTGCTGGACGTCGGCACCGGCACCGGCACCGTGGCCCGCGCCGCCGTCGCCCGCGGTGCGAAGGTCACCGCGATAGACGCCGAGCCGACGATGCTCGACCTGGCCCGCGCCAAGGTCCCGGAGGCGGAGTTCCATCTCGCGACCGTGCCGGACCTGCCCTTCGACCCGGCGACGTTCGACGCGGTGGTGGGCAACTTCGTCCTGAACCACTTCGGCAAGCCGCGCTCCGCCCTGGCGGCGCTGTGCTCGACGGCCAAGCCCGGCGGCCGGGTGGCGTTCACGGTGTGGCCCGCCGAGCCGCCGGCCGGACGGGCGCTGTTCCCGCGGGCGGCGGAGATCACCGAGGGCTGGGTGCCGTCGGCGTTCCCGGCGATCGAGCAGGCCGACAACTTCCCCCGCACCGAAGCCGGCCTCGCCGACCTGCTCGGCGAGGCGGGGCTGGAAGACGTCCGCACCACCGTCGTCGACTGGGAGCACCAGACCACCGTCGACGAATGGTGGATCTCCATCGGCTCCGGCATCGCCGGATCGGGCCGCGCCTACCTGGCGCAGAAGCCTGAGGTCCGCGCCCGGTTCCGCCAGAGCTACCTGAAGGTCGCCGCCGAGCTGAGCGCCGGGGACGGGACGATGCGGCTTCCGTACCGGGCGATCCTGGGGGCCGGGACGGTCACGGGCTGAAACGACGGCTGGGCCGCACCTCCTATAGAGGAGGTGCGGCCCAGCACCGTTCGTCGGTACTAGTGCTTCTTGGCGAGTTCGAGCACCGCGGCGCCGAGGTCGGCGTCCTGATCCGCCGCGGACTCCAGCGCCTTGCGCGCCGCCGCCATGATCGGCAGGTCCAGGACCTCGCCGGCCAGCCGCAGGTCCTTGGCGGCCATCTCCACCGAGAAGTCGGCCGTCGTCGCGAACGCGCGCGCGGCCAGCGGGGCCAGCGGGCTGGCCTCCAGCACCGCGCGCGGGTCGGCCAGGCCGAGCCGCTCGGCCAGCGCCAGCGTCTCGCCGACCACCGCGACCCCGGCGACGATCCCGTTGATCAGCACCAGTTTGCGGGCCGAGCCGCTGCCGAGCTCCCCGCACTCGGTGACGGTGCCGAAGGTCCGCAGCAGGTCCGCGACCCGGGCCAGGTCCGCGGCCGGGCCGCCGGCCAGCACCGCGAGCTCGCCGCTCGCGGCGCGGTCCACGCTGCCCATCACCGGCGCGTCCACCATGCCGACGGCGGCCGGGATCAGCTCCCTGATCCGCGCGGTGGCCCGCGGGCCCACCGTCGACATCTCCACCAGCACCGCGTCCGGGCGCAGGGCGCCGGCGAACTCCCCGGCCACGGCGGTCACCGCGGCGGGGTCGGAGAGCATGGTCACCACCACCTCGGCGTCCGCGACCGCCCCGGCCGGGCTGCCCG
>JABFXP010000472.1 GCA_013361685.1 Catenulispora sp. | reverse complement strand
CGCCAGCGCTTCATCGTCGGACCGCCCATCAGCCCGAGTTCCTCGAAGAACGGCACGATCTTCGCCGCGGCCCGGCGCTTGACCTCGATGTGGTGCTCGTTGTGCTTGGCCAGGTGCCGCGCGGCGGCCGGATCGGCGATGCCGACGCGCTTGTAGACGGCCGGGTTCACCATGAACTCGCCGACCACCACCGCGCTCTCGGCGGCCACCAGGCGGGCGTGCTCGCGCTCCAGGCGCCCGGCCCGCGGCAGCCGCCGGGCCAGCGCCTCGCGCGCGTACTTGACGTGCCGGGTCTCCTCGATGACATGGATCTTCGAGACCTGCCGGACCAGCGGCTGCACCCGCTCGTCGCGGATCATCTCCCGCTGCATGACGTCCACGATCTCCTCCCCCATCAGGGTGCCCACCCACATCGGGGCGCCCTGGAGCAGGACCGGAACGTAGCGGCCGAGGGTGTTGAGGTAGCCGGGACGGCCGTAGGGCCGGGCGCCGACGGTCTCGATCATGCGGATGAACATCAGCGAGTGCCGGCACTCGTCGGCGACCTCGGTGTAGGCGTACTGCACATGCCGGGACTCGGGGCGGTGCCGCTCGTAGGCCATCTTCAACAGCATCCGCATGAGGATGGTCTCGAACCAGATCCCCATCGACATGATGTTGACGATCTCCTGCTTGCTGAGCTCTATCCGCTGCTCAGGGGTCATACGCTCCCACAGCGGGGTGCCGTAGAGCGAGACGTGCTCCGGGACCGCGTAGAACAGGTCGCAGGGCTGCGGCTGGTCCCAGTCGACCTCGTGCACCGGGTCGAAGGAGTGTTTGGCGGAGGCGTCCAGCAGCTTGGCCGCCACTTCTTCCCGGTCCAGCGTCGTCCCGCGCGCCATCTCGCCCATCCCCTTGCCTAGCGATCTCGGGTTACCCGCGGTAACCCGAGATCCATGATTGACACGAGCGGGTTTGGTGTCAAGAGGTGGCGGGCGTGGCGCGCAGCCCCGCGACGGTTGCGGCCTCGCCGAGCACGTCGCGGAGCATCGCCGGCGTCAGCTTGCCGGTGAACGTGTTCTGCTGGCTGACGTGGTAGCAGCCGAAGACCGCCAGCCCGGGTCCGCCGTCGGCGGCGGACAGGTCGACGCGGACGCCGTGGCCGAAGGTGGGACGCGGTTTGGGGACGGTCCAGCAGCCCGACGCGGCGACGGCCGGGAACAGCGCCTGCCAGCCGAAGGCGCCGAGCACGACCAGGGCGCGGACGGTCGGGCGCGTCAGCTCCAGTTCGCGGACCAGCCAGGGGCGGCAGGTGTCGCGTTCGGCCGGGGTGGGCTTGTTGTCCGGCGGGGCGCAGTGCACGGGCGCGGTGAAGCGGACGCCGCGCAGCTCCAGGCCGTCGTCGGCGGAGACCGACGTGGACTGGTTCGCCAGGCCGAGGTCGTGGAGGGTGGCCACGAGGATGTCGCCGGAGCGGTCGCCGGTGAACATGCGGCCGGTGCGGTTGCCGCCGTGGGCAGCCGGGGCCAGGCCGACGATCAGGACGGCGGCGTCGGGCGGTCCGAACCCGGGGACGGGGCGGGCCCAGTAGTCCTCGCCGGCGAAGGACTTCCGTTTCACCGTCGCGACTTCCTCGCGCCAGGCCACCAGGCGCGGGCAGGCGCGGCAGTCGGACAGGTCGCGGTCCATGGCGGCCAGGGTGGGGGCGGCCGGGGCGCGCTTGCCCGGGGATTCGGCTGCGTCAACGCTCCGGTCCGAAGTTCCTGGCGAGCCGGTCCCGGACGATCCGGCGGCCGGTGAGCCGGCCGGGGACGAGTCGGCTCCGGCGCGTCGACGAGGCGTTTCCACAGACCGCAACCTATCGGCGCGGCCGGCTACCCGCGCGGCGGCAACTGCTCGCGGATCGGCGTCACCGCCGGCATGACGAAGTCGCGGCGCAGGTGGTTGCCGCCGTCGACGACCAGGGTGTGGCCGGTGAGGAAGGCAGCGAACGGGGAGCACAGGTAGGTGGCGGCCCAGCCGATCTCGTGGCGGCGGCCGGTGCGCAGCGCGGGCTGGCGGCGGGCGTCCTCGGCGGCGTCGGCACGCAGGGCTTTGAGGTCGGCGCGCATCTCCTCGTGCGGGAACAGGCCCGGCGCGAGGGCGTTGACCCGGATGCCGTCGGGCGCCCACTCCACGGCCAGCGACTTGGTGAGGTTGCCGACCCCGGCCTTGGCCGCGGCGGCGTGCGCCATCCCGGGACCGCCGGTGAAGGCCTGCGTGGCGAGGATGTTGAGGATCGCGGCCGGGACCCGGCGGCCGGTGCAGCGCCGGTGCAGCTCACGGGAGCACAGGAAGGTGCCGTCCAGCACGATGTCGGTGACCGCGCGCCAACCGTTCGGCGACAGGTCGGCGGCGGCCACCGGGAAGTTGGCGGCGGCGTTGTTGACCAGCACGCCGACCGGCCCGAGCGCGCGCTCGACGACGTCGAAGGCGGCCCGCACCGCGTCCGCGTCCCGCACGTCGCAGGCCACACCCACCGCCTCCCCGCCGGCCTCCCGCACGGCCTGGAGCCCCCGCTCCCGGTGCCCGGCGTCCCGGCTGGCGACCCCCACGGCAGCGCCGCACCGCGCGAACTCCGCGGCCATCGCCCGCCCGAGCCCGGTCCCGCCGCCGGTGATCAGGACGGTGACACCGGCGAAGGTGCCCGGCGGCAGCATCGGCGTACCGGGCGGCGGAGGTTCGGGCAGGCCGGGCGGCATGGCTACTCCAAGGGGTCGGGACGGTCCGGTCGCGACGGGGACGAGGGCGAGCGCCGCTCGACGTACCACTCACGACCGGCGAGGGCGGCGTACAGCGGGACGGGAACGGCGGTCATGACACGGTGCAACCGGCTGCCGCGGCCCTTGCCCATCTGGCTCTGGTGCTGCGCGAGCGCGGCCTGCTTGGCGGCGGCGTAACGACGGACGTCCACGCGGTGGGTGATGCTGGCGCGCGGACTGCCGAACCACGACGGGTCGCTGAAGTCGTAGCGCCGCAACAGCCGCACCGCCTGCAACGCCTTGCCGATCCGCACGATCGGCTCCCGCGGCACCGTCGCCTCCAGCAGCCGCACCCCGGTCAGCTCGGCGGCGCGCGCCCCCACCTCATGCACCCGGACATGGTCCCGGTGGCCGTACCCGCCGGCCGGATCGTAGCCGAGCAGCAGATCGGCGCCTTCTTCGCGAATGACATCCGCGAGCCGCTCCGCCGCCTCCTCCAGCGGCGCGCGCACGAACCGCGCCCGGTCCGGCGGGTCTTCGAACAGCAGCGGACCATGCCCGCTGTCGGCATACCCGAGGTGCACCACCCGCGCCACACCCAGCACGCGGGCGCTGGCGCGCAGCTCCTCAAGCCGGGCCAGCGCTCCCGGCTCGCGGGCGTCGCCCATCGCACCGTCGCAGGCCACGACGACGACGGTGCGGTGGCCCTCCGCCGCGAGCCGGGCCAGGGTGCCCCCGGTGACGAGGACTTCGTCGTCGGGGTGGGCGTGGAAGGCGATGACGGTCTTGGTCATGCCCGGAAGACGTCGGCGCGAGGCGGGGTGGTTGCGCGGCAGCGCCCTCACTTCCCCTCGAACTCCGCAGCCCGCCGCGCCGCCCTCGCTGCGTACCCGGCCGGCGCGTCCTCCGAGATGAACGTCGTCGCGGCGAGCAGCGCGGCCTGGTTCATCGCCTCGGTGAGCCCGCGGTCCGCGAACGCGTCGACGGAGCGCTTGATCGCCTGTACCGCCAGCGGCGCGTTGGCGGCAATGTCGCGGGCCAGGCCCAGCGCCGTCGGTGCCAGATCCGCCGGGGCGACGACCTCCTGCACCACGCCGATCCGGGCCGCGGTCGCGGCGTCGATGCGCCGGCCGGTCAGGGCCAGCAGCTTCGCCCAGCCGCTGCCGGCGTCGCGCGCCAAACGCATCTCGCCGCCGGCATCGACCGCCATCCCGATCTGCGCCTCGGGCAGCGCGAACACCGCGTCGTCGGCGGCCACCCGGATGTCGCACATCAGTGCCAGCTCGAACCCGAAACCCAGGCAGTAGCCGTGCACCGCGGCGATGATCGGCTGCGGCAGTGTCGCGAAGGCGCGGAACTGCTCGTGCACCCACCGCAGCCCTTCGGCGAAGTTCCGCGCCCGCTCCGCCGCCGACCGGCCGGTGATCCGGTCCTCCGGCAGCCCCAGGTCCACCCCCGCGCAGAACGCCCGCCCGGAGCCGCGCACCAGCAGCACCCTGATCCGCTCGTCAAAACGGATCCGAGAAGTCAGCACCGCCAGCTGCCGCGACGCCTCCCAGCTCCAGGCGTTCAGCTTCGCGGGCCGGTCCAGGAGCAGGGTGGCCACGCCCGGCGAGGCCTCGTCGAACTCCAGCCGCAGCTGCCAGTCCTGCTCCGCCGTCAGCGGCTCCGTGCGGAACATCCACCACCCCAATCTGACGTCGCGTCAGATTACCTGCGGCGGCGCCCGGCCGGAAGTCCCGCACCGAGCGCCGTCCGTCCCGCCCCGAGCGCCGGAAGTCTCCCACCCGGCGCCATCGGCATCAGCGGACTACAACGCCAACGCCGCCAGCGCCGCGTTGACGATCGCCCCGGGCACCAGATCGTGCTGCGCGTACAGGTCCGCCACCGTTCCGGACTGGCCGAACGAGTCCACGCCCAGCGGGACCGCCGGCACCCCGACCGCCGAGCCCAGCCACGCCATCGCATGCGAGGCCGCGTCGTGCACCGTCACGATCGGAGCCCGCCCCGGGAACAGCTCCTTCAGCACCGACGGGCGCCGCGGACCCGAAGCGCTCCGGTAGTCCTGCTGCAACGAGCTGCGCCAGCCGGTGTACAGCCGGTCCAGCGAGGTCACGTCGACCACGTGCGCCGCCACGCCCTCCGACGCCAGCTCCTCGGCCGCCGCCAGCACCTCCGGCAGCACCGCCCCGGACGCCGCCAGGTGCACCACCGGCGCCCCGGCGTTCTCCAACTCCGAGGCCACCAGCAGCCGGTAGCCGCCGGACAGCACCTGCTCGCGCAGCCGCGCCTCCCCGACCCGTGCCAACGCCGCCTCGAACGGCGCCTGGTCGATCGGACGGGTGGTGAGCCGCAGGTACGCGGACGACCCGGCCTCCCCACGACCCATCCGGGCAAGCGCGTCACACAGCACCCAGTCCAGAGTCCGGGTGTACGCGGGCTCGGAGAACACCACGTTCGGCAGCTCCAGGCCGATCGAGGCGGTGATCGTCGACTGGTGCGCGCCGCCCTCCGGGGCCAGCGTCACCCCCGAGGGCGTGCCGGCGATCAGGAACCGCGCGCCGGAGTAGGTGCCGTAGATGAACGCGTCCAGGCCGCGGCAGACGAAGGGGTCATACACCGTGCCGATCGGCAGCAGCGGCTGGTCCGACAGGTCCCAGGTCAGGCCGAGCTGGCCGAGCAGCAGGAACAGGTTCATCTCGGAGATGCCGAGCTCGATGTGCTGGCCGGAGGGGGACTCGGTCCAGCGCACCGGAGAGTCGGCGGCGGTGAAGTTCTGCACTTCCTGCGGGGCGAACACGCCGAACTTGTTGATGAACCCGGCCAGGTTCGTCGAGGTCGCCACGTCCGGAGCGGTGGTCACCAGATGCCGCGCCACCTCCGGGGTCCGCGCCAGCCCTGACACCAGGCGGCCGAACGCCTCCTGAGTCGAGGTCGCCTTGCTCGGGGAGCGGGTCTCCACCTGGTCCGGCACCGGGATCGGCGCATAGGCCGTGGGCTGCGGCCGCTTCAGAGCCGCGGCGCGCGCGGCGACCAGTCGGCCGGCGGCGCTCTCGGCCGGAAGCCGGTCCCACTCGGTGGCCTCGGTCAGCCCGTGCTCGGCGCGCAGCTGCCCGATCTGCTCGGTGCTCAGCAGCGCGGAGTGGTTGCGCGGGTTGCCGGCGATCGGCAGGCCCCAGCCCTTGACGGTGTAGGCGAAGACCACCGAGGGACGGTCGGTCACGCGGTCGCACTCGGCATAGGCGGCGAGCATCGCCTCCAGGTCGTGGCCGCCGAGGTCGGTGAGCAGCGCCCCGAGGTCGGCGTCCGGGATGTCCGCCAGCAGCGAGCCGACCTCGGCCGGCGCGCCGTCGAGGAACCGGGACCGCAGCTCCGCGCCATCCAGACCGAACAAAGACTGGTAGCGCTCGTTCGACATGCCGTCGATCCACGCCTTCAGCGCCGCACCACCGGGCCGGGCGAACACCGCCTGGAGCCGGCGGCCGTACTTGACCTCCACCACGTGCCACCCGGCCGCGTCGAACTGCTGCCGCAGCTGGCCCTCACGGATGCCGGGCACGACCCGGTCCAGGGACTGCCGGTTGAAGTCGACGATCCACATCACCTCGCCCAGCCCCGCGCAGGCCGGATCGGCGATGGCCTCCCAGACGTTGCCCTCGTCGAGCTCGGCGTCACCGAGCAGCGCGACGAAGCGGGAGCGCGGCCGAGCGCCGAAGTGGGCGTCGACGTAGCGGCGCGCGGCGGCGGCGAACAGCGGCGCGGCCGGCCCCAAGCCCACCGAGCCGGTGGAGAAGTCGACGCGGTCGGGGTCCTTGGTGCGGCTCGGGTAAGACTGCAAGCCGCCGAACGCGCGCAGCTTGGTCAGGTAGGAACCGTCCAGCTCACCCAGCAGATACTGGATGGCGTGGAACACCGGCGAGGCATGCGGCTTGACCGACACCTTGTCATCCGGCCCCAGATGGCTGAAATAAAGCGCGGTCATCGCGGTGACCAGCGAGGCCGAGGAGGCCTGGTGACCGCCGACCTTGACCCCGTCGCCGGTGGCACGGTCGTGGTTGGCGGCGTCGACGATCCGGGTGGCCAGCCACAGCACCCTCCGCTGGATCTCCTCCAGCACGGCGGTCTCCACGGCATCGTCGGTTCGCACATCGGCAGCGGGCATGGCGCATCCCTCGCGGTTCAGGGGCGGACGTCGTTGTCGCGCGCCAGGCTCTGCGGGATCACCGCGCCAGGCTCGTGGTCTCATTATCGGCCGTTTGTCCCGCCCCGGAAAAATCCGCCGTTGAGCCGGGGATCTTGACCCACGGCTCATCCCGCCGCGCCCGAGCCCGCGGCGTCCTGGTCAACGGCCACATCAGCACCCCGATCGCGAACGCCACCAGATGCCCCAGCGAGGTGTAGTCGACGGCGGCGTCGAAGTCGGTCAGCGAGGCCTGGTAGAGCAGATACGCCAGCAGCAACGCCCACACAGAGAGCCGGAACGGCCAGCGCAGGCGATACGCCAGCAGCGCCGCGCAGCAGTAGGCACCGTAGCTGATGCCGACATCGATGGTGCGGGCGAAGACCCGGTCCTGCTCCGGAGTGATCAGCACCGTCTCCTCGATCCACAGCGCTATCAACACGGTGGCCCCGATATGCCCGGCCAGGAACGCCAGCAGCGTCCGCCAGGTCCCGAGCCAACGCTCCAACGGCGCCAGGTAGATCACCGCGGTGAAGGTCAGGAACAGCAACTCGTCCACATCGGTCCACATCGCCGAACCGAACAGCACGGTCAGCGGCTCATGCTTGAGGTGCGCCAGGGTGGTGGAGTGCGTGAGCAGCACCGCGTCGCGTAGCTTGGGCGGCAGCCCGATGAGCATCCACGAATGCACGGCAAGCAGCAGCCACAGCACCGTGGTGAACGGGGCCAGCTTGGCCCAGGCCTTCAGCCAGTTCCAGGCTTTGCGGACGTGTTCACTGGCCCAGTAGTTGGAGCGCAGGAGATACACGACCAGCAGCGCCACCGGGATGGCGGCGAGTTCGATCCAGCCGGTCCTCAATTGGCCCTCTCCTGTCGGGGTTCCGCCTCTTCTGTATTGCCCACGACTGTGGGGTCACTCTCTGAGGAGGCGATGAAATGCGCGCGGAGTGTGCGGATCCAGTGTGGGGGGATCTGGAGGTGGAGACGCTGAGGCGCGGAGGTGGGTTCAGATTTGGGTCTTGGGGGGGGTGGTGGGGGCTGGCCGATACCCCGGGTTCTAGGCCGGAAATGCCCAGATTGGCGGGCTGAGTAGCAGCCCGAGCCCTTCGATGCCGACCTGCCAAGGGCCTGCCCGAAT
>JABFXP010000361.1 GCA_013361685.1 Catenulispora sp. | reverse complement strand
GCGCCCGCTGGCGCTCGCGGATGCGCTGCCGCCTGCGGGCCACCCGCGACCGGTCGGCGGGTTCCACCATCGGCGCCACTCTCCGTTCCAGACCGTTCCGGCGGGGACCGCCACCCTACAGAAATACAGATCAACACAGATTCGGCCGGTTGCCGAGTCCCGGAACCGGTGAATCCAGGGAACCGCGCCGACCTGATCTTGTCCTGAAGGATTGGGCCGAATGGCGGCGGCCCGCCGACCGGCGGGGGTCGGCGGGCCGCGTACCCGGGATTCGGCCGGCGACTCGGCCGGCGACCCGGCCGGTTCGTTCGGCACACCCAGGCTCAGGCGGGCTCAGGCGGGCTCAGTGGGTCCCGGCGGGACCCGGCCGGCCTGGAGCGGGGATCCGGCCGGGCCCGGTCCGGACCCGGCCGGAATTCAGCCGATCGAGCCGGCCGCGGCCAGCGCGGGCACGAACCGGGCGGCGTCGATGGTGCCCCACCCGCTGGCCAGGTCGTAGCCGGGCCCGGCGGAGGCGCCGGTGACGCCGTCGTCGGAGATGGTGCCGCTGGTGACGTCCTGCAAGCCGGTCAGCTGCGGGAAGCGCGGCAGGGTGGACAGGTGGCCGAGCGTGTACAGGGCCTGGTTGATGTTGCCCAGCCGGTGCCCGGCCGCCTGGTCGGCCAGGGCGACGGTGGCGGCCATCAGCGGGCAGGACTCGCTGGTGCCCTCGACCAGGTGCCAGCCGGCCCGGTCGGGGTTGTAGCTGTAGTACATCCAGGCCGTGGACCGGGTCCCGTTCGCGCCGCCGCCGGAGATCGAGATGTCCGGGTAGCCGCGGTGGTTCCCGACCACGCCGCGCACCCCGGCCTGGAACGGCGGCCGCTTGAAGATGCCCGACACGCCGCCGCCGGAGACGATGCCGCAGCCCTGCTCCACGGTGAAGTCGCAGTCGTGGGCCACGACGTCGGCCGCGGTGCGGTGGCCGGCGTCGTCGATGGCCGGGAAGGTGCCGCCGACCGAGGTGATCAGCGGGTCCGAGGACGGCCAGTCGGCCACCGGGAACGCGTAGGGGTTGCCGTCGAGGTCGACGTCGGCGGTCCCGTGGTCGCCGGAGCTGGTCAGCACCGTCGTGCCGTGCCGCTGCGCGTCCTGGAAGGCGAAGCGCAGGTTCAGCAGCGAGGAGAAGTCGCCCTGGGCGAAGCCGGGGAAGTTGTTCTCGGTGCTGGCGAAGCTCTGCGAGATGACGTCGGCCTCATTCGCGTCGATGACCGCCTTCTCACCGGCCATCATCTCCGGGAACCCCTGCACGCCCTGCGTCTCGGAGACCGGCGTCTCCAGCAGGATGATCTTCGCACCGGGCGCCATGGCGTGCGCGTACTCGACGTCCAGGGTGGTCTCCCCGGCCCAGCCCTGCCGGTCCGCGCTGTTGTCGTACGGCGGGATCGGCGCGGTCTGCCGGATGTCGACGGTCAGCGGCGGCAGGCCGAACTGGGCGTCGAAGGTGTCCAGGTCGTGCTGGATGGTCGGCGACCCGAAGGAGTCGACGATCACGATGGTGCGGCCCCGGCCGTCGATCCCGGCCCGGTACAGCGGGTTGTAGTCGTACGCGCTGCGGTACTGCGCCGGGTCGTAACAGACGATGCCGAGCTGCGAGACGCACTGGGACGTCGGCAGCGGTGCGGGCAGCAGGGCGATGTCGTGCGCGCCGGCGAAGTCCGGGACCGGCCGGACGGTGCCGGCCCCGGCTGCTCCCCCGGCGATGGCGCCGGGACCGGACTGCGTCGCCCCGGCCGCCCCGGTGAGGGCGGCGACGGCGGCGAACGCGGTGAGCGTGACCGCCGCGCGGGTGGCTCGGTTGCGGGTGCTCATGCGACTCCTCGAGTCGGACCTTGGGAATCAGGACACTGAGCACACCATAGGAAAGCGGGCGCGGACGCAATGGGCGCCACGCCCGCTTAGGGAAAGCATCTAACCGAATTCCGCGGCACGTCCGATGTCACCAGACGCGGATCAGCGGATCCGCCACGAAGGTCGGCGACGTCGCGTCTTTCGGCACCTCCGTCAACGGCTCGTCGATCTCGGCCACCGTCGGGCCCACCCGCGCCGCGACCGCGTCCAGCGCGGCCAGATCGAACCCGTAGACGCGCGCCGCGTTCGTGCCGAGGATCGCCTCGATCTCCTCGTGCGGCAGGCCGGCGAAGGAGTTGCGCAGGGCCTCGCGGGAGTACGGGAACGTCCCCTCGTCGTGCGGGTAGTCGCTGCCCCACATCAGCTTCTCCAGGCCGATGGTGTGACGCAGCGGCACTTCGGAGGGCCGCATGAAGGACGCGCCGAGGTAGAAGTTCTGCTTCCAGTACTCGCTGGGCGCCTTGCCCACGGCCTCGGCGATGCCGGCGCCGAAGCGGCTCTCGGCGGTGACCGCGCCGGAGTCCTGCATGGCCGAGGTCATCCGGCGGACCAGGGCCCGATGGTAGTAGTCGAGCATGTCCAGCACGCCCGGGACCCAGCCGGAGCCCTGCTCGGTGAGCACGAACTTCAGGCCGGGGTGCCGTTTGAAGGCGCCGCCGTAGATCAGGTGCCACAGCGCGCGGTGCGCGAACCAGGTGATCTCCACCATGAAGACCGCGCGGCCGGCGGGCTCCTGGCCGATCTCCGGCGAGGCGGAGCCGGCGTGGTGGTTGATCGGCATGTCGAGTTCTTCGCACACCGCCCACAAGGGCTCGTAGACGTCGGAGTACAGCTGCGGGACGGAGGTGCCCGGCGGCGTCCCGGGGAGCAGCACGCCGCCGAACAGGCCGTGTTCCCGGGCCCAGCGCACCTCGGCCACCGCGTCGTCGACGTCGCCGAGCAGCACCTGACAGGTCCCGGCGCGGCGGCCGGGGGCCCGGGAGCAGAAATCAGCCATCCAGCGGTTGTGGGCCCGCAGCCCGGCCCAGCGCAGTTCGTATTCGGCGGCGGTGGGCTGCTGCGCGCCGAGGGACATGCTCGGGTAGAAGGGCGGGATCGTGTTCGGGAACAGCACCTCGGCGACGATGCCGTCGCGCTCCAGGTCGGCCAGGCGCCGCTCGGAGTCCCAGTTGCGGGTGGCGTCGCCGTGGAGCAGGTCCTCGTAGGGGTTCACGTAGGTCGCGGCCCAGGCATCGAACTCGTCGTGATACTCGGCCTCCAGATAGGGCCGGTAGTCCAGGAGGTCGGCGCCGGCGTGGCCGTCGGCGGAGATCACGGTGTACCTGGCGTCGGTGCCGGCGCCGGCGTGCGCGGTCATCAGGAGACCTCCGGTCCGACGCCCTCGGTGCGGTGCCCGCCGAGGGCGGCGCCGTAGCCGATGGCCGGGAAGTCGTGGCCGGTGAGCCAGTGCCGCCCGACCTCCCGGGCCGCGGCCCAGCCGGCGGCCTCGTCGCCGGTCTGTCCCAGGTCGCCGGGCCGCACGTTGATGCGCTCGGCGACCGGCCGCAGCGCGTCGATGTCGAACCCGTACACCTCGGCGGCGGCCAGGCCGATCATCCGCCGGGTCTCCTCGACCGGGATGTCGTGGAAGGTGGTGCGCAGCCACTTCCGGGTGTTCGGCCAGGTGCCCTCCGGATGGGGGAAGTCGTTGCCCCACAGCATGTTGTCGACGCCGATCTCGTAGCGGTGCGCGAGTTCGCGCCGCTTGGTGTTGGAGGCGCCGATGAAGCAGTTGCGGTCGAAATACTCGCTCGGCGGCCGCTTGACCTCCTCGAACGGCGTGAGCTTGGCGGCGGCGTGGGCGCCGAGGAACAGCCGGTCCATGAACCACAGCAGGTTCGGCGCCCACCAGCACCCGGCCTCGGTGACCCCGAACTTCAGCCCGGGGAAGCGTTCGAAGACGCCGGACCAGATCAGGAACCAGATCGGGCGGGCCGGCCACCAGGTGACCTCGGAGACGTAGATGCCCAGGTGGTCGCCGTACTCGTCGCGGGGCGCGACCCCGGAGTGGGTGGCGACCGGCATCTGGAGCTCCTCGCACACCGCCCACACCGGGTCGTAGCGGCGGTCGTGGTAGGGCGCCTTGTCCTCCCACATCGCCGGGATCATCACGGCGCCGAGGCCGGACTCCCTGGCCCGCCGGATCTCGGCGACCGCGGCGTCCACGTCGCCGGTGATCGGCACCAGCGCCACGCCGCGCCGCCGCTGCGGCGACTGCGCGCACAACTCGGCCAGCCAGCGGTTGTGGGCGCGGGCGCCGACCAGGGCCAGTTCCTGGTCCAGGCCGCCGGAGAAGGTCAGGCCGACGCCGAACGGGGCGGCGGTGGTGGACTCCACGGCGTCGGCGTCCGGGAAGATCACCTCGGCGGTGACGCCGTCGGCATCCATCTCCTTGTCGCGCTGGGCCGAGTCCCACCCGCCGCGCAGCCCCTCCTCGTGCTCTTCGAACCAGTGCCTGGCGAACTCGGGGTTGCGCACGCCGAGCTTGGTCGCGGCCTCGATGCGGGCGGCCTGCTCGGCGAGGAAGTCGTCGAAGGCGGGGTGGTACTTGCTGTCGATGTAGGTGCGGTACTGCTCGGTGGGGAGTCCGGCATGACAGTCGGAGGAGATGATGAGGTACGGGCTGTCGTCGAGGTCTGGCATGGTTCTTCTGACTCCCGTCGGTCAGTCGAGGATGAACTTCTCCAGGTACTCGGGGTTCGTGCGCTCCAGCATCGAGCGGGAGCGGCGGCGGATCATGTCGTCGGAGCTGCCGCCCTCGGGCAGGATCCAGAAGGCGCCGGTCCGGATGCCTGCCAGGGCGTGGGCGGCGACTTCCTCGGGCTCAGTCATCCGCGCCTCCAGCCCGGCCGCCTTCATAGCTTGTTCCCAGCCCTCCAGCGTCGGATACGGCGTCTGCCGGGGCTTGGTCTTCGCATAGCGGTCCGGGCGGTTGCGATAGGACTCCCACAGGCCGGTGCGGACCATGTGTGGTCCGGGGAACAGCACCGAGGCGCCGATCTTGGCGTCGGCTTGCTTCAGTTGCGCGTACAAGGCCTCGGTCATCGTCACGATCGCGGACTTGGTGACGGCGTAGACGCTGGCCGTGGGCAGCGGGGCGATGCCGCCGTCCGGCGAGCTGGTGTTGACCACGTGCCCGGGCGTGTCCTGCGCGAGCATGCGCGGGACGAAGGCCTGGATCCCGTGGAAGACGCCCCAGATGTTGACCGCGAAGGCCCACTGCCAGTCGGTGCGCTCGTGCTGCCACATCGGGCCCTCGGCGCCGGAGCCGACGCCGGCGTTGTTGCAGAGCACGTCGACACTGGGGAACGTCTCGAAGGCCCGGTCGGCGAGCGCCGCGACGGATTCGGGCAGCGAGACGTCGGTACGGTGGCCGACGGCCTTCGCGCCGCCGGCGGCGCGCTCCGCCACCGTCTCAACCGCCCGGTCCAGCGCCGGTCCCTCGACGTCGGCGAGCACGACGTTCATGCCCTCGCCGGCGAACAGTTTCGCCATCGCCAGTCCGATGCCGCTGGCCGCGCCGGTCACCACCGCGGTCCGGCCGGGCAGGTCAGCCAGCATCCGGGGCCTCCACGGAGTCGTGGACCTGGGCCGGGTCGTCGTAGCGCTGGTGGACGTAGGGCAGGATCTCCTGCGGGTCCAGCCTGGCCACCACCTCCCCGCGCTGGTCGGAGGTCTTCTCCCCGAAGGTGATCGCGACCAGGCGGCGCACCGGCAGGTCGACGACCGGGTCGAGGGCGGACTCGCGCAGCACGACCTCGCCGTCCACCGCGTGCAGCAGCCGGGTCTTCTCCGTCCGCAGGCAGCGGACCAGCAGCGGATCGGCGTCGAAGCCGTGGCCGTCCACCGCGGGCAGGAACTTCAGGTACCAGTCGGTCTTGACGTAGGGCGCGGGTGTCTCCAGCCGTGCGCCGATCCGGCCGCGGATCTCGACGAAGGTGACACCGTGCCGGCTGACCTCGGCGGTGATCGTCTCACCGTCTCGCTCGACGGTGACCTCGGCCAGCTTCTTCGGCTCGCCGAACACCTCCCGGCCCCCGATCAGCGACCGCTCGGTGGTCATCGGCATCACCAGGCTGTACCAGCCCTCTTCGTCGCCGTGGGTACAGGCCACGGAGATGGCGGCGGCGCCCAGCGGCGTGCCGAAGATGTCGACCCGGTTGACGGTGGCCCGCACGTGCGGCTCGGCACCGGGCTTCAGCGGCGGCGGCAGCACCTGCGCCAGCGCCTCGGGGTCGGTCTCCCAGACGGCGTGCACGCCGGTGGACCACAGATCGGGCAGCTTCGCGGCGGACTCCCGAGCCTGAGCGACCGCCTCGAGGTCGCGGGGGCCGTAGCGGACCTTGGGCATATCTGACTCCTCGTCATGAGCCTTCTGTAACACTGTTACACCCGGGCGCGCGAAGGGTAAAGACCCGCGAGGCCCGCCGCCGGCGAGAGGATGAGGAAGTGAGCCAGGAAGCTGCCAGGCCGCCGCGGGCCCCGGCCGTGTCCCGCCGCGCGGTGCTGGACGCGGCCACCCGGCTGGTCGAGGACCAGGGCGTGGCCGGGCTGTCGATGCGCAAGCTGGCCGCCGAACTGGGGGTGGCGGTCACCTCGATCTACTGGCACGTCGGCAACCGCGAAGCCCTCCTGGACGAGCTGGTCCAGGAGATGGTCCACGGCCTGGACGCCTTGGCGGCGACCGGGTCCGACCCGGTGGCGCGGGTGCTGTCGCTGGCGACCGGGCTGCGCCGGGTGCTGCGCGACCATCCGCACCTGATCGGCCTGGTCAACGAGCGCGGGCTCACCCCGGCGATGTTCCTGCCCTCGCAGCGCGCGCTGGCCGCAGAGGTCGCCGCCGCCGGGCTGAGCGGGACCCGGGCGGCCGACGCGGTACGGGCGACGCAGTATCACGTGATCGGGTTCGTGCTCGTCGAACGGAACACCGACCGGTCGCCGGAGCAGCGGCCGTCCGCAGAGGACCTGTGGCTGGCCGAACCCGCCGCGGACCCGGTGCTGTCCGAGGCCTTCGCCACGCCGGTGGACGCCGACCGGCTGTTCGCCGTCTCGACCGAAGCGCTGGTGCGCGCCCTGCTCGGAAAGCAGTAGCAGCCGATGCGCCGTGCTCGCGGTGAGCACTCCCGGAAAGCATGCCGCCCTGGCCCGAGGCCGTTTTCCCACGGGCATTACCGGTTTCGAGCTGACGCGACGGCCTCGATCGCATAACGTTCTGCCGTGTCTTCACCGCACCACGAGTATCCGAGAGGGCCGCGCCTGTCCCTGCGCGAGTTCCGCCCAGACGATCTGCTGGCCTGGCAGCGCATAGCCGGCGACCCCCGCGTCGCCGCCCACACCCCGTGGCCCGCGCTGACCACCCCGGACACGGCCGGCGCCTGGCTCGCCGAGACCACGCGCATGGCGCAGGCCAAGCCGCGCCGCAGCTTCTACCTGGGCCTGGAGTACGGGGACCTGATCGGGACCGCCACCCTGGACATCCTGAGCTTCCCGCACCGCCAGGGCGAGATCGGCGTGTACCTGCGGCCCGACCGCTGGGCCGAGGGCCTGGGCACCGAGGCCGCCCGCCTGCTGCTCGAACTCGCCTTCAGCCGCCTGGAACTGCACCGCGTGCAGGCCACCTTCGACCCGCGCAACCTGCCGGGCCTGCGCGTGGCCGAGCACGTGAAGATGCGCCCCGAGGGCATCCTGCTGGACCGGTACCTGATCGCCGGCCAGTGGCAGGACCGCGCGATGTACGCGATCACCCTGCCGGAATGGCGCGGCCTGGGCCGCCAGCCGCACGTCACCTTCGAGGGCAGCGGCGAGGAGCCGCTGATCGGCAGCCCCCGCGCCGAGGAGCCGCCCGCCGACGAGGTGGGACGCGCGAACGGATCGCCGGCGGGCGAACCGGCACCGGCCCCGGACGAGCCGCTGGTCGGCGAGACGATGACGGCCGACGAACTGTTCGCGGAGGAGCTGTTCGACGAGCCCTCGCGGCCGGCCGACGGCGCGGCGGCGGACGGGGAGGCCGCCGAACCGCAGATGCTGACCGCGCAGATCGTGACGCGGCAGATCGAGGTCGTGGAGATACTGCCTCGGGAGCCGTGAGGCAGAGCTTCTCCGGGCTTTCT
>JABFXP010000163.1 GCA_013361685.1 Catenulispora sp. | reverse complement strand
GCTCCTCGGCGGGCGCGTCCTCCGGCTCGGCCGGCGGCCCCTCCGGCAGCAGCGGGGGGACTGGCGGCACTGGCGGCACCGGCGGCGGTCCGGGCGGCGTCACAGGCGGTGTCACCGGCGGTCCGTCCGCCGCCGGCACCGGCTGCCAGCTGAGCCTCGTGCTGACCTCCCAGTCGCCCCAGTACGCCAACGGCGACCACCCCTCCTTCACCGTCACCGCGTTCAACAAGGGCACCGCCGACTGCGACGTCGACCTCGGCCCCAAGTCGCTGGTGCTGAACATCTACTCCGGCTCAGACCGCGTCTGGTCCTCCGCGGACTGCGCCTCCGGCGGCCCGGACATCCGCGGCATCGCCCCCGGCACCGCCCTGAACGTCCCTTACACCTGGGACCGTATCCGCTCGTCGGCGGGCTGCCCGGCCGGAGCCCAGCTCGCCAAGCTGGGCATGTACTTCGGCGTCGTGAACCTCGCGGCCGGCACCAGTCCGACCGCACCGGCGGCGGAGAGCCAGCCCAAGAGCTTCGAGCTCAAGAGCGGCAGCTGACAGCCAATAGCTGACCAACCGAGGGCCGGCGGCCGACGACCGCCGGCCCTCTCCGCGTGTCAAGGAGCCCCCCGCGTTCGGCGCAAGCTCCTGACCAGCACTCTCCGCTCACCAAGAATTTTTCGCCGAACCATGTAAAGAATGCGAAGTCGGCTCCGACCTCCCCACGAAAGGAACCCGAACCCAGAACCAACCCGAGGAGCGAACCCCATGAACGACGTCATCGTCCGCTGCGACATGTCAGTCTCGATCGACGGCTTCGTCTGCGGCCTGGAGGCCCAGAAGCCGCCCTTCCTGGACGACCGGTTCTTCCGCGTCACCGACTGGCAGTTCGCCGACAACGACACGGCCAAAGCGCTGACCGCCGAGCGCGCCGCCGAAGCCGGCTCCTACGTCCTGGGCCGCCGCATGTACGACTCGGCCGGGGAGCACTGGAGCGTCGAGTCCCCGTACCAGAAGGACGTCTTCATCGTCACCCACCGGCCGCAGGACGACATCCGGCTGAAGGACGGCACCGTCTTCCACTTCATCGCCGGCGTCCCGGCGGCGATCGAGGCCGCGAAGCAGGCGTGCGAGCCCGGCAAGAAGGTGCACCTGTCCGGCGGCGCCTCCGTCATCCAGCAGGCGCTGGCCGCCGACCTGATCGACGAGCTGCACCTGCACATCTCACCGGTCATGATCGGCCAGGGCACCCGGTTGTTCGACGGCCTCGCCGACCGCATGGTCGAGCTGGAGCCGACCGGCTCCAGCCACGTCGCAGGCATCACCCACCTCAGCTTCCGCATCTCCCACTCCCAGAAGGGCTGACCGACATGACCACCACCCAGGTGACCTCCAAGGACGGCAGCACCATCACGGTCGAAACCACCGGCCAGGGCCCGACCGTGGTCCTCGTCGGCGGTGCCTTCAACGACCGAAGCACCGTGGCCGGAGTCGCCGCCGTGCTCGCCCCGCACTTCACCGCCGTCACCTACGACCGCCGGGGCCGGGGCGACAGCACCGATCTGGCCGTCGCGGCCGGGCTCGGGTTCCAGGTCCAGAACGAGATCGACGACCTCGCGGCGGTGATCGAGCACGTCGGCGGGCACGCGGCGCTGTTCGGCCACTCCTCCGGCGCCATCCTGTGCCTGGAGGCGGCGCTCGCCGGCCTGCCCGTGGACGCGGTCGCCGTCTACGAGCCGCCGTTCCGCGCCGATCCCGAGCTGCCGCACCCGCCGGCCGACATCCTCGAGCGCATCACCGCCGCCGCCGAGAAGGGCGACCGGGACGGCGCCGCGAGCCTGTTCCTGGGCGAGGCCGTGGGCGTGCCGGCCGAGGCGGTGGCGGGCATGAAGCAGGGCCCGGAGTGGGCCTTCCTGGCCGACAAGGCCCTGTCCCTGCCCTACGACGTGGCCCTGTCCCAGCCGTGGGAGCCGGCCGGCGGCGAGCGGCTGGCCGCGCTGACCGTGCCGGTGCTGGCCGTCTACGGCGACCAGACCGCGCCGGGGCTGCGCGCGGGCACCGAGTTCGTCGCCGAGAGCGTGCCCGGCGCGCAGCTGGTGGTGCTGCCCGGCGAGGACCACAGCGTGCTGCGGAACCCCGGAGCGCTGGAGCCGGCTCTGCACACCTTCTTCAGCCCGCAGAGCCAAGGCTGAAGCAGCCCCGGCAGAAGCCGGAACGCCCGGAAAGCCGGAAGCCGCCCCTCCCACGGCCGGGAAAGGGCGGCTCGGTGTTTCAGCAGCCTCGGCAGTTCAGCGTTCCAGCGTTGGTTCAGCGTTTCAGCGGTTGCGCCGTCACACCGCTTCAGACATACCGCTCGAGAATCGACGACTCGGCAAGCCGCGACAACCCTTCGCGCACCGACCGCGCCCTGGTCTCGCCGACCCCCTCGACCCGCTGCAGGTCGTCGATCGATGCCGCCAGCAGCTTCTGCAGGCCGCCGAAGTGCTCCACGAGCCGGTCGATGACCGCGCCGGGGAGCCGGGGCACCTTGGCCAGCAGCCGGTAGCCGCGGGGCGACACCGCCGACTCCAGGACCTCCACCCCGCCGCCGAAGCCCATGGCCTTGGCGACCTGGATCAGGTCCAGCAGCTGGGTGCGGTCCAGGCCGCCGAGGTCGTCGGAGACGTCGGCGACGGTGCGGGCCCGCTTGCCGGTGCGCTCGGGCAGGTAGTCGCGGGCGATCAGGTCGCGGTCCGGGTCGACTCCGGCGATCAGCTCGTCGAGCTGCAGCGACAGCAGCCGGCCGTCCACGCCGAGCTGCACCACGTAGCCGGCCACTTCGTCGGCGATGCGGCGGACCATCTCCAGGCGCTGCGCCACCGCCGCCACGTCGCGGACCGTCACCAGGTCCTCGATCTCCAGGGCGGACAGGGTGCCGGTGACTTCGTCCAGCCGCAGCTTGTAACGCTCCAGGGTGGCCAGGGCCTGGTTGGCCTTGGACAAGATGGCGCCGGAGTCCTCCAGGACCACGCGCTGGCCGCGCAGATACAGGGCGATGATGCGCATCGACTGGGAGACCGACAGGACCGGGAACCCGGTCTGCTTGGCCACCCGGTCGGCGGTGCGGTGCCGGGTGCCGGTCTCCTCGGTGGGGATGGCCGGGTCCGGGACCAGCTGCACCCCGGCGCGGACGATGCGCGAGCCGTCGCTGGAGACCACCACGGCACCGTCCATCTTGCACAGCTCGCGCAGCCGCTGCGGGGAGAACTCGACGTCGAGGACGAAGCCGCCGGTGGCCATCTCGTCGACCAGCTTGTCGAACCCGAAGACCACCAGTCCGCCGGTGTTCCCGCGCAGGATGCGCTCCAGACCGTCGCGCAGCACCGTGCCCGGCGCGACCGTCGACAGGATCGCCGACAGGGCGGCGCGTTCGGAGGCCTCACCTGTCACTGTGCGATTCCCATCCTGCTCTCGTGTGTCTGCACCAACCTTACCGGCGGGAGCCGGTCGCCACGGCGTGAAGCGCTGCGCGGACGTCGCCCACTTCGACGATCGACAAGCCCCCGGGGTTCCCGCCGTATTCCTTCCCGTCCGGATCCGGCGGCACCAGCGCGGTCTTGAAGCCCAGCCGCGCCGCCTCGGACAGCCGCCGGCGCACCCCGGTCACCGGCCGGACCTCGCCGGCCAGACCCACTTCGCCGATCGCCACCACGCCCTCGCCGACCGGCTCGTTCACCGTCGCCGAGGCCAGCGCCAGCAGCAGCGCCAGGTCCGCGGCCGGCTCGGTGAGCCGCACGCCGCCGACGGTGGCGCTGTAGATCTCCGAGCTCGCCAGCCCGCCGATGCCGCCGCGCTGCTGGAGCACCGCCAGGATCATCGCCACCCGGTTGGTGTCCAGGCCCGAGGACGCCCGGCGCGGGGTCGGGGCGCTGGTCTTGGTCACCAGCGCCTGCACCTCGGCGACCAGCGGGCGCCGGCCCTCCAGCGTGACGGTCACGCAGGTGCCGGGCACCGGCACCGGCCGCCGGGACAGGAACAGGCCGCTGGGATCGGACAGGCCGCGGATGCCGGCGTCGTGCATCTCGAAGCAGCCGATCTCGTCGCTGGCGCCGTAGCGGTTCTTCACCGCGCGGATCAGCCGCAGGCTGGAGGCCCGGTCGCCCTCGAACTGCAGGACCACGTCCACCAGGTGCTCCAGGATCCGGGGCCCGGCGATGCTGCCGTCCTTGGTGACGTGCCCGACCAGCACGCACGCCATGTTCCGCTCCTTGGCGTCCCGGATCAGCGCCGCGGCCACCTCGCGGACCTGGGTGACGCCGCCGGGAGTGCCGTCCACCGCGGCCGAGGCGACGGTCTGGACCGAGTCGACGATCACCAGCCGCGGTCGCACCTCCTCGATCTGCCCGAGCACCGAGCCCAGGTCGGTCTCGGCGGCCAGGTAGAGGTTCGGGCTCAGGGCCTTGACGCGGTCGGCCCGCAGCCGCACCTGCGCCGCCGACTCCTCGCCGGTGACCACCAGGGTCCGGGCGCCGGATGCGGCGTAGGCGGCGGCCGCCGACAGCAGCAGCGTGGACTTGCCGATGCCGGGCTCGCCGGCCAGCAGCACCACCGCGCCGGGCACGATGCCGCCGCCGAGCACCCGGTCCAGCTCGCCCACGCCGGTCGGGACGGCGGCGGCGTCGTCGACGGCGACCTCGCCGATCGGCCGGGCCTTCTGGGCCGGCATGGTGGCCACCGTCTTCGGGGCCGATTTCGCCGCGCCCCGTTCCTCCACGCTGCCCCAGGTCTGGCATTCGCCGCAGCGGCCGACCCACTTGGCGTACTGTGTCCCGCACTCGGTGCACTGGTACGACGCCCCGGCGTCGGCCTTGCGGGTGCGGGAGTTGGTGGTCGCCATGGGCAAACCGTAGCCTCCGGAGCCGACACTCCGGGCGCCGCGCGCCGGGGACCGCGCGGCCGGTGCCGGGGCCACGCCGGGCAGCCTTCTCGTCACCGGACGTCACTTTTGGGGGCAAATGGCGGCGAATCCGGCGGGGCTTGATACCGAAACCCCTGATCCACTGGCCGTTTATCACTCGAATGGCTTAACGTCTGAGGCCGTGACAGACCGGGAAATGGTGACGGCGCTGCGCGCGGGGGATCAGCTCGCCATCGGGCAGATCTATGACACCTACGGCGCACGGCTGTATGCCTACTGCTATGACCTGCTCGCCGACCACGAGCTGGCCGCCGACGCGCTGCGTGACGCCTTCATCGTCGCCGACCACCGGATCCGCGAACTGGCCAACCCCGACGAGCTCGGCGCCTGGCTGTACGCGCTGACCCGGGCCGAGGCGCTGCGCCTGGGGGTGTCCGACGACATCCCGGCCGACGCCGCGCAGGGCACCCGCGGCGACAAGTTCGCCCGCGCCGCCCTGGACGTCTACGCGATGCTGCCGCCGGAGACCCGGGAGATCCTCGACCTGGCCTTCCGGCACCGCATGGTGGACGCCGACCTGGCCCTGGTCATGGACATGTCCGAGGAGCAGATCGGGCAGGTCGTGGGCGACGCCCAGGAGGACCTGGAGAACGGCCTGGCCGCGGTGCTGGCCAACCGGGTCGGCGACCCGCGCTGCGCGGAGATCGCCGAGCTCGGCAAGCGCTTCGACCGCCTGGACGGCAAGGGCGTGGACCCCTGGCTGGAGGCGGTGGCCCGGCACGTCAAGACCGACCCGTCGTGCGCCGACCACATCGAGAACCGCCGCCCGCTGCGGCTGTTCGAGGAGCTGCCGCAGACCTTCGTGCCGCCGGGGGTGCGGGCCCGGGTGCTGGACACCCTGCGGGACCCGGCCGGGGCCGCGTTCTGCCAGCGGATCGCCGACCGGGCCGGCCGCTTCGACGAGTCCGGCTTCCCGACCGGCGGCGGCAAGTCCTCGGCCGGCACCGCGCGCAAGCTGCTGCCGGTGGCCGGCATCGTGCTGGTGCTGGCCGCCCTCGGCGGCGGCGCGTGGGCGGTGATGGGCGGCTCCAAGGACACCCCGGCGAGCACGCCGAGCACGACCACCTCCTCCAGTTCCCCGGCGGCCAACGCCGGCGCCTCGAGCTCGGCGACGGACTCCGCCGCGCCGTCGACGCCGCAGCCCTCGGACGCCAACGCCGGCACCACCTCGGCGGACGGCGGCGCCACCGACAGCGCCACCAGCGGCGGCACCCACCACAGCTCGACCACGTCGAAGAAGACGACGTCGACCCACAGCTCGTCGAGTCACCGGCCGACGTCGTCGGCGACCAGCGCGACGAGCAGCACCTCGGCGCCGTCGTCCCCGCCGTCCTCGGCGGACACCTCGACGACCAACGGGCTGCCGAGCAACACCGCGACCACCCCCACGTCGTCTTCGTCCTAGTCACAGCGGTACTGAACGCCGCCGGCCGGTCCGGGCCGGCGAAAGGTTACGGCCCGGGTGGGAGAACCGCCCGAAGGGGGCAATCTGGGCCGATTTCGTGGATCACTGCACCGGCCCATGTCTAACGTCGGCTGGTGTGAAGGACCACGACTCGAATGCCGGCGATCCCCTGGATCCCGCGGACCCGGTGAACCGCGACAGCGTCTCCGACAGCTGGGGGCGCGCGGCGGCCTACGACGCCTACGCGGACGGTCTGCACACCTACGCCCTCGGCGGCCTGCGCAACCACGAGGCCGCGGCCTCGGCGGTCTACTGCACCTACATCGCCGCCGACCACCACGTCGCCCACCTCGGCGACGCCGAGATGCTGCGGCCCTGGCTGTATGCGATCGCGCGGCACTACTGCCGCGCGGGGAAGCTGCCGCGGATGCGGCTGACCCCGTCGGCGCCGGGACCGTCCCCGGCCCCCAGGCCGCCCGGCACCTCCGCCAAGGAGGCCGCGAAGGACGCCGCGAAAGACGCCGCCAAGGACCGCGCGCTCGCCGACCTGGAACGCTCCCTGCTGACCGCCGAACTGGCCTCCCTGGACTGGCCGGACACCGACGGCCTGACCGCGGCCCACCGCGAGGTGCTGGAGCTGTCGGTCCGCCACGGCATGGAGAGCCGCGCGGTCGGCTTGATACTGGGCAAACCGGCGGCCGAGTCCTTCGAACTGCTCTCCGCGGCCTGGCACGAGCTGGAACGCTCCCTGGCCGCCACCGCGCTGCTGCGCACCACCCGTGAGCACTGCCCGGACCTGGCCGCCCTCGCCGCGGGCTGGACCGGCCGGCTGACCGCGCAGCGCCGCGAACCGCTGGTGGCGCACGTCGACGCCTGCTCCCGCTGCCAGTTCCACCTGCACAAGGTGGTCGGCGCTCCGCAGGCCCCGTCGATCCTGCCGCACGTGTCCGCGCCGAAAGAACTGCGCGAGCGGGTTCTGGGGGATCTGCTGGACACCGCGCCGGAGAAGGAAGCCGAGAAGGCGGCGATCGCCGGTCGGCTGACGCGGTTCGACGCTCTGGGCTTCCCGGTCGCCGAGCCTGTGGCGGCGCCGCGGGTGCGGCCGCTGGCGGTGCCGATGGGTGTCGCGGCGAGTGCGGAGGACTGCGCGCCGGACAAGAAGCCACGGCTGCTCGCCGCGCTGCTCAGTCGGCGGTCCGCGGTCGGCGAGACCGTCGAGGAGGCGATCGCTCCGCGCCTGGGGTTGGCGGTCGCGGCGGGTTCGGGTCCCGAGGGGTCCCGGGAGCGGTTCGGTGCCGGGGCCGATATGGAGCCGGTCGTGTTGGCGGCTGTGGGCGAACGTGTCGCGCGGACGGATGGTGCTGCATCGTCCGGTTTGCGAAGAGGTGACGTTGAGGTTGGCGTTGAGGATGGCGCGCCGTCTCAGGCGCCGCGGCGCGAAGATTCCGCGACGGCAGTCATGCCGATGCCGTCCAGGGTTCGGCGGCACGAGGACCCCGCGACGGCAGTCATGGCAGCGGTGACGGACGACCTCCACGGAAGCGTCTTCGAGGACTTGCACGGCGACCGTCAGGCCCCTGCTCAGCCCCGACGCCCCCGCCGGAACTCCGTGGGCGCCGCGATCGAGGGCCGCCGGCGCGGCGCCGCGGACGTGACCAACGGCGTCGTCGAGCCGCGGCGGGTCAACGACTCGTACGAGGCCGCCGCGGC
>JABFXP010000922.1 GCA_013361685.1 Catenulispora sp. | reverse complement strand
GTAGCCCCGACGGGATTCGAACCCGCGCTACTGCCTTGAGAGGGCAGCGTGCTAGGCCGCTACACAACGGGGCCACTAGCACTGCCGCCGCGCGCATCAGCGCGGGCAGCGGGTCTTATCTTAGGCGATCGGTGGGGCACGCCCAAATCGCGGGGGTGGTCACTCCGGCGCGGACGCCGCGTCGGCGCGGACCAACCGCACGAAGGCGCGGATGCCGGTGAGCAGTTCGCGCTGGTCGGTGAGGCCGTCCACGGCCCGGTCGAAGTGCCGGACCAGGCCCGCGACCCGGTGCTCGGCCTGCTCCACCCGGGTGCGCAGCTCCGTCCGGTCGGCGTCGGCGGCCTCCCGCGCGGCCTGGACGTCGGTCCGCAGCCGGCTCTCCGCCCCGCGCACCGCCTCCCGCATGCTGTCCAGGTCCCGGAGCGTCTGCTCCTCGGCGAGCGTGCAGTGCGTGCGCAACGCCTCGACCTCGGCGCTCAGCGTCTCCAGCTTGGTGGTGAGCTCGATCACGTCCTCGCGCGGGTACTTGGTCTCCTTCAACAGAGTCGCGATGCGGGCCCGCACGTAGCCCAGATACGCCCCGACCGGCCGGATCGCACAGCTGAGCAGATAGAACGCCGCGAAGTAGTAGCCCAGCACATGACCCGACGCCCACGTCACCCCCGCCACCACAGCCGCCGAGAACACATGCCCGGCCACCGCCAGCCACCGCAGCCGCCGCTCCCAACGCCGCACCTCGCCCTCACGCCCGTCCGGCACGGCGATCCCCCGCTGCCGCGACACCCCGATCTCATGCCGCACCTGCCGCGCCCGGAAGTACAGGTTCCACGGCACCGTGGTGATGATCAGCAGCCAGTACAAGCTGACGGCGCCGAGCCCGACGTCCAGCAGGGTGCGGCCCGGGACCCTCACGTACGACGCGATCAGGGCGACGAGGCCGGCGAACACCGCCAGGCCCACGAACTGCTCCCAGTACTTCTTCATGGCTCCAGCCTGGGGCTCGGCGGCCGAGACCGGGAGAGTATGAGTACTCAAACAGTGGTGAGTAGAACCTTGTAAGGGCAGGTGGGGAAAGCAAAAGAGCGGACTCCCGAAGGGGATCCGCTCTCGAAAGCTGGGGTACCAGGACTCGAACCTAGAATAACTGAACCAGAATCAGTCGTGTTGCCAATTACACCATACCCCAACGGCCACCCGGTCGATCTTGTACCGCGCGGCGTTGCGTGAGTAACTATACGGGAGGCCCGCCCTCCGTCCAAAACGGCTTTCGAGCAGGCCTCCCACGAGCCTCTGCGCGTGGGCCGGGTCGCGGCTGAGCCCGGGGCTCAGCCTGGAACCCGGGGCTCAGCCGTTCAGCGCGGCGCCCAGCCGGCGCAGCGTCCGCTCCCGGCCCAGCAGCTCGATCGACTCGAACAGCGGCGGGGACACGCGGCGGCCGGTGATGGCCACCCGGACCGGGGTGAACGCGTTCTTCGGCTTCAGGCCGAGGCCTTCGATCAGCGCCGTGCGCAGGGCCGCGTCGATGGCCGCAGTGGTCCACTCCGGCAGGGCCTCCAGGGCCTGGGCGGCGGCCTCCAGGACCGGGCGGGCGTCCTCGCCGAGGGACTTGGCCGCGTCGGCGGGGTCGACGGTGAAGGCGTGCTCCGGCACGAACAGGAAGCCGATCATGTCCACCGACTCGCGGAGGACCACCATCCGCTCCTGGATCAGCGGCACGGCGGCGGCCAGGGTGGCGGCCTGCTCCGGCTGCGGCGGGTCGGTGACCAGGCCCTGCTCGGCCAGGAACGGCACGATGCGGCGGGCCAGGTCCTCCGGGGCCAGGGCGCGGACGTGGTCGCCGTTGATCGCCTGGCACTTCTTCAGGTCGAAGCGGGCCGCGTTGGCGTTGATGCGGGTGCCGTCGAAGGCCTCGTACATCTCCTCGGGGGAGAAGAACTCCTTGTCGCCGCCCGGGGACCAGCCCAGCAGGGCCAGGTAGTTCAGCAGACCCTCGGGCAGGTAGCCCTCCTTCACGTAGAAGGAGAACGAGGCCTCCGGGTCCCGCTTCGACAGCTTCTTGTTGCCCTCGCCCATGACGTACGGCAGGTGTCCGAATACCGGCACCGTCTCCGACAGCCCCAGCTCGATCAGCGCGGCGTGCAGCGGCAGCTGGCGCGGGGTGGAGGACAGCAGGTCCTCGCCGCGCAGGACGTGGGTGATCCGCATCAGCGCGTCGTCGACCGGGTTCACCAGCGTGTACAGCGGGGAGCCGTCGGCCCGGACCAGCACGTAGTCCGGCACGTTGGCGGTGTCGAACGAGATCTCGCCGCGGACCAGGTCGTCCCAGCTCAGGGTGCCCTCCGGCATCCGGAACCGGAGCACGCTGGAGCGGCCGGCGGCCTCGTGCGCGGCGATCTGCTCCGCGGTGAGGTTCCGGCAGGTGCCGGCGTAGCCCGGCGCGCGCTTCTCAGCCTTCGCCTTCTCGTTGGCCGCGTCCAGCTCCTCCTGCGTGCAGTAGCAGCGGTAGGCGTAGCCGCCGTCGTGCAGCTTGGCCGCGATGTCCGCGTAGACGTCCATCCGCTCGGACTGCCGGTACGGCCCGTACTGCCCGCCGGCCTCCGGTCCCTCGTCCCACTCGAAGCCCATCCAGCGCATGGTCGCCAGGAGCGCGTTGTAGGACTCCTCGGTGTTGCGCGCGATGTCGGTGTCCTCGATGCGGAAGACGAAGGTGCCGCCGTAGTGGCGCGCGAACGCGTAGTTGAACAGCGCCGAGCGGACCATGCCGACGTGCGGGTCTCCGGTCGGCGACGGGGGGAAGCGGACGCGGACCGGCTTGTCCACGCCGGGTACGTCCGCTACGTTCGGCGCGCTCTGAGGCGCGGTTGTCGATGTGTCAGTCACGAGCCACCACCCGGTTCGTCAAGTTGCCAATGCCTTCGATGCCGACCGTCACCTGCTGCCCCACCACGATCGGCCCGACCCCGGCCGGGGTCCCGGTGAGGATCACGTCGCCGGGCAGCAGGGTCATCGCCTCGGAGACGTAGGAGACCAGGTCGGCGACCGGCCGGGTCATCTGCGCGGTGCGCCCGGCCTGCTTCAGCTCGCCGTCCACCGTGCAGGTGATCGCCAGGTCCGCGGGGTCCGCGTCGGTCTCGATCCACGGCCCCAGCGGGCAGAAGGTGTCGAAGCCCTTGGCCCGGCCCCACTGGTTCTCCGCGCGCTGCAGGTCGCGCGCGGTGACGTCGTTGCCGCAGGTGTAGCCGAGGACCACCTCCGGCACCCGGGCGGGCGGCACCTGCCGGCACATCCGGCCGATCACCACCGCGAGCTCGGCCTCGTGCTGCACGTCGAACGACACGCCGACCGGGTACTGGATCGCGTCGGACGGGCCGATCACCGACGTCGACGGCTTCAGGAACACCACCGCCGGGTCGTCCTTGCCGGGGGCCGCGTTGCCCAGCTCCGCGGCGTGCTCGGCGTAGTTGCGCCCGATGCCGATCACCTTCGACGGCAGCACCGGGGCCAGCAGCCGCACCCGCGGCAGGGGCCAGCGCCGTTGGGTGACCTGGACCGGACCGAACGGGTGGCCCAGGATCTCGGCCACCTCGAGGGCTTCGGGCTGGTCGCCCTCACCCTCCACGATGCCGAACTTCACCTCGTCGTCGACGGAGAATCTAGCGATGCGCATGGGGCGATTTTAGTGGTCAGCCGCAGACCCGGACTCCGATATAGGCCGCCCCGGCGATCAACGCCCACGACGCCAGCCCCAACGCCAGCGGCCGCGGCCCGGTCCGCGCCAGCTCACGCAGCCGGACACCGGAGCCCAGACCGAACATGCCGGCGGCGAGAAGCAGGTCCTGGAGCTGCTTGGCGGCGGAGAGGGCGGAGGCGGGGAGGACGCCGGTGGTGCGCAGCGCGATCATCGCGAGGAAGGCGGCGATGAAGAGGGGGACGAGGGGCGGGTGAGGAGCCGGGTGGGTCGGGGACGGCTCTGCGGAGGGCGCCTGCGTCGGCGTCGAGGCGGCGCGCCGCCAGTAGACAGCGGTCCCCGCGACCATCGGCGCGAGCATCGCCACCCGCATCAGCTTCACCACGACGGCGCCGTTGACCGCCGTCGCGCCCCCGGCACCGGCGGTGGCGACGACCTGCCCGACGTCGTGGACCGAGGCGCCGACCCAATGCCCGAACACCGCCGGGTCCGTCAGCCCGAGCGGACCGCGCAGCAGCGGCAGCACCAGGATCGCCAGCGAGCCGCACAGCGTCACCAGCGCGACCGCGACGACCGGGTCCGGGTCGTCGTCGGAGGCGCCGGGGCGCCGCGTCACGCCCTCCATCGCCGCCACGGCGCTCGCGCCGCAGATCGCGAAGCCGGTGGCGATCAGCAGCGGCTGGCGGCCGGGCAGTCCGAGCCGCCGGCCGAGCCACTGCGTGCCGAAGAACGTGACGAGCACGACCGCCGCCACGAAGGCCAGCGTCCGCCAGCCCAGATGCAGTACGTCGCCCAGTGCCAGCTGCAATCCCAGCAGCACGATTCCGGCGCGCATCACCCGTTTGGCCGCGACCTGCAACCCCGGCCGTGCGGCGCGCAGTGTCCCGGCCGGCAGCACGTTCGTCGCCACGACGCCCAGCACCACGGCCGCTGTCAGCGGTGAGACCGCCGCCCACAGTTGGTTCACGCCCCATGCGATCGCCACCGCGCCAGCTGTCAGGGCCAGGCCCGGCAGGGTCGCTCGGGCGGCTCCCCGCCAGCGCGCTGAAGGTGCCGCCGCTGTCGGACTCGGCTGGCGCGTTTGATCGGGCCGGGCGGCGCTCGCCGACTGGATCGCCCGGTCTGGCGCATCCGCCAATTCCGGCAGCCTGTCCGCCGCCGAAGCGGCCCGTCCGCCGACCGCGCCCGGCACCGTCGGCGGACTCAGAAGATGTTTCCCCACGTCAACCCAGCCTCGTGGGCCGAGGCCGCCCCGGCTAGCCGGAGATCGCCGACGACCTCATAGGCTTGCTCTATGCCCCGCCTCCCAGACCTGGACGCCCTGCAACTGCTGGTCGCGGTCGCCGACACCGGCTCGCTCGGCAAGGCCGCCGCCCGCACGGGCATCAGCCAGCCGTCGGCGTCGGCGCGGATGGCGACGCTGGAACGGCGCCTGGGGTTGAAGTTGCTGGAGCGCACACCCTCGGGATCGCAGCTCACCAGCGCCGGGGCCGTCGTCACCGACTGGGCCCGGCGGGTCCTGGAGCAGGCCGAGGCGTTGGTGGAGGGCGCCGAGGCGCTGCGCACTCACGCCGACGAGCGGCTGGCGGTCGCGGCCAGCCTCACCATCGCCGAGCACCTGGTGCCCAAATGGCTCATCGAGCTGCGGCAGCTGCGGCCCGCCACCCGGGTCGGGCTGACCGTGGCCAACTCCCACCAGGTGGTGGCGGCGCTGCGGGCCTCGGAGGTGGAGCTCGGCTTCGTGGAGGGGCCGTGGGTGCCGCGGGACCTGCACTCGGTCGCGGTGGGACGGGACCGGCTGGCCGTGGTCGTGGCGCCCGCCCACCCCTGGTCCCGGCTGCGGCAGCCGCTGACCGCCGCCCAGCTCGCCGCCGAGCCGCTGCTGCTGCGCGAGACCGGCTCCGGCACCCGCGACGTGCTGGAGGCGGCCCTCGCCGCGCACGACGGCCCCGCGGTTCCGCTGATCGAGCTGGGCGCCACCGCCCCGCTCCGCTCAGCCGCGCTGGCCGGCAGCGGGCCGGCAGTGCTGAGCGTGCTGGCCGTCGCCGAGGACGTGGCGGCCGGACGGCTGGTGGAGGTCGCGGTGGCCGACGATGTGCCGCTGCGGCGGACGCTCCGCGCGGTGTGGCCGCGGGGGCGGGAGTTGAGCGAGGCCGCCGGGTGGTTGGTGCGGGTCGCGCGGGGGCGGGTCTGAGCGGGGTCGGCGCTGCTGAACCGCCGCCCGCGCCCGCTTGCCGTGCCGCCAACTGCGCTCGTCTGCCGAACCGCCAGCCGCTCTCGCCTGCCGTCAGTCCCGCCGACCTCTTCCCGCGCCCCGCCGCCGAACCTAGTTCTGCGACGCAGACCCCTCATGCCCGCCCGCCTGGTGCTCGGCGATCTGGCGCCGCACCTCCTCCATGTCCAGCGCCCGCGCCTGCCCGATCAGGTCCACGAGCGGCGCCTCCGGCAGCGCGCCGGGCTGCCCGTAGACCATCACGCCGTCGCGGAAGATCAGCAGGGTCGGGATCGAGCGGATGTCGAAGGCCCCGGCGAGCTCCGGCTCGGCCTCGGTGTCGACCTTGGCGAACGTGATGTCCGTGTTGGCCTCCGACACCTTCTCGTAGATCGGCGCGAACTGCTTACACGGCCCGCACCAGTCCGCCCAGAAGTCGACCAGCGTGATGCCGTCGGCGGTCACCGTCTTCTCGAACGTGTCCTTGGTCAGATCCACTGTGCTCATGCCGACAACCCTACGCGGCGGCTGTCCAGAACGCCCGTTTCACTCCGGTGGGGGAAATCTCCGCTCATTACGGTCGATCTTGTCCGCCAGGGCGGTCAGCACGTCGACTTCACAGGCGCTCGCCAACTGCAGCAAGTACGCCAGCACATCGGCGACCTCGTCCCGCACCCGAAACGCCTTCTCAGGGTCCGACATCACATCGGCGGACTCCTCCGGCGTGAGCCACTGGAAGATCTCCGCCAGCTCCCCAGCCTCCACCATCAGCGCCATAGCGAGGTTCTTCGGCGTGTGGTACCGCCCCCACTCCCGCGCCGCCGCGAACTCGCTCAGCCGCTCCTGCAACGAGGCGATATCGAGGTCTGCCATGTCAGCGCCCCGGCTTCGCCGTGCTCTCCCGCACCGTCAGCCGTGGCGTCGCGGCCTTGATGTCCGACACCGACCCCGGCTCCTCCACGATCCGCAGCAGTGCCTCCGCCACTTGCACCCCCAGCGCGTGCGTGTCCCGCGACAGCGCCGTGATCGCCGGGTGCACCACCCGCGTCAGCACCGAGTCGTCGAACGACACGATCGACAGCTCCGCGGGCACCCGCACCCCCATCTCGGTCGCCACCCCGAGCCCCGCCACCGCCATCAGGTCGCTGTCGTACACGATCGCCGTCGGCGCATCCGGCTGGGACAGCAGCCGCCGCGTAACAGCCGCACCCTCACTGTCGCTGAAGTCGGTCGGCACCGACTGCGTGTCGACCAGCCCCAACTGCCCCGCCGCATCCTTCAGCGCCCTGATGCGCCGCTGGGTGTGCTGGAACGCCGGCGTGCCCGCGACATGCGCGATCCGCGTGTGCCCCAGCGCGGCCAGATACCGGACCGTCTCCAACATCGCCTCACGGTCGTCAGCCCACACCGTCGGCAGATCCCCGTGCTTGCCATGCCCGCCCAGCACGATGGCCGGCACGCCCAACGCCGCCACCGCCGCGATCCGCGGGTCCTTGGTCTGCGGGTCCACGATCAGCATGCCGTCCACCCGCTGCTCCCCAGCCCAGCGCCGGTATACGGCCAGCTCAGCGTCAGTGTCGTCGACCACCTGCAGCAGCAGCGCCACCGAACGGGCCGACAGCACAGACTGCATGCCATAGATCAGCTGCGCATAGAACGGCTCAGCCCCCAGGGTCCGGGTCGGCCGCGCCAGCACCAGCCCCACCGCCCCAGCCGGCGCCCCACCCAAAGCCCGCGCCGCACTGTGCGGATGCCAGTTCATCCGTTCGGCGGCCTGCAGAATGCGCGCCCGAGTAGCCTCACTGACCCCGGGACGCCCATTGAGGGCGAAGGACACCGCGCTCGGCGACACGCCGACCTCCCGCGCGATGTCGGCGATGGTGAGCCGGCCCTTGGCCTTTTCATGACCCGGTGCGGCACCAGGCTTGTTGACACCGCTGCCAGAGGTGGGCATTCATGACTCCCAGCTGCTTTAGCGCTTAAGTGGCTCGTTCGGGTGAGTTCAAGGAGGGGCCGTGACCGTCCACATCGGGTCCACGGACGCGACGGAGCTTTTCGTCGGCGCCGGGTCGGAACCGCGTCCACTCCTCCAGTCGCACTCCAGCGGGCCGTCACGGATGGTGCCGTGACTGTATCGCTTCTCGGGGAGGTGGGGCGAGGAGTGCCCATGCGCT
>JABFXP010000180.1 GCA_013361685.1 Catenulispora sp. | reverse complement strand
CTCGTCGGCCATCGCGGTCAGCACGCACGGCACCGGCTCGCCGCGCGCGGCCCAGGCCGAGGCGTAGGTGGAGTGGGTGTGCACGACCCCGCCGACCTCGGGCATGGCCCGGTAGACGTAGGCGTGCGCGGCGGTGTCGGACGACGGCGACAGATCACCTTCGACGATCTTGCCGTCCAGATCGCACAGGATCATGTTCTCCGGCGTCAGCTCGTCGTAGCTGACCCCGGAGGGCTTGATGACCATCAGGTCTTCGCCGGGCACCCGGGCCGAGACGTTGCCCGCGGTCCACACCACGAGCTGGTAGCGGACCAGTTCGGCGTGCAGGTCGCAGACCTCGCGGCGGATGCGGGATATGTCGGTGCTGGTGCTCACTGGTCCTGGTCCTTCTCAGAGTCCTGCTGCGCGGCAGCAAGTGCGGCGTTGCGGATCTTGCGCAGCCGGTGCAGCGCACCGCCGCTCTGACCGAAAACGTCATGCAGCGCGCGGTACTCGGCATACAGAACGTCGTAGGCGTCAGCGCGCGCGGCGTCCGGGACATACGCGGCCCGCTCGACAGCGCCCATCACCTCGGCGGCGGTCGGCACGTCCGGATAGGCACCGGCGGCCACGGCGGCGTGGATCGCCGAACCCAGCGCCGGAGCCTGCTCGGACACCGCGACCGACACCGGGCGCCGCAGCACGTCGGCGTACACCTGCATCAGGAAGCTGTTCCGCTTCAGCCCGCCGGCCACCACGAACTCCTCGACCGGCACGCCGCCGGCCTCGAAGGCCTCGACGATGACCCGGGTGCCGAACGCGGTGGCCTCCAGCAGCGCGCGGTAGACCTCCTCCGGCCGGGTGGCCAGGGTCAGGCCGACGATCATCCCGGACAGGTCGTGGTCGACCAGGATCGAGCGGTTGCCGCCCATCCAGTCCAGGGCGATCAGGCCGTGCCCGCCCACCGGCTGGTCGGCGCAGGCGGCGGTGAGCTCCTCGTGCGCGCGCCGGGTCAGGCCGGACCACCAGGCGAAGATGTCGCCGACCGCGCTCTGCCCGGCCTCGTAGCCGAACGATCCGGCGGTGATGCCGCCGTCGACGACGCCGCAGATGCCGGGGACGTCGGCCAGCAGCGTGCCGTTGAGCACGTGGCAGGTGGACGTGCCCATGATCGCCAGCAGCTTGCCGGGCTCGACGGCGCGCGCCGCCGGGGCGGTGACGTGCGCGTCGACGTTGCCGGCGGCGACCGCGATGCCGGCCGGCAGCCCGGTCCAGGCCGCGGCGCGCTCGCTCAGCCCGCCGACGCGGGAGCCGAGCGCGGCCAGGCCGTCGGGGTGCTCCAGGCGGGTGGCGGGGAAGTCCGCGAAGCGCGGGTCGAGTTCGGCCAGGAACTCCGGGGACGGATAGGCGCCGTCCTGGTGGATGCCCTTGTAGCCGGCGGTGCAGGCGTTGCGGGACTCCGCGCCGGTGAGTTCCCACACGATCCAGTCGGCGGCCTCGATCCAGCGTTCGCAGCGCTCGTAGACCTCGGGCGCCTCCTCCAGGACCTGGAGCGCCTTGGCGAACTCCCATTCGGAGGACTGCTTGCCGCCGTAGCGCGGGGCCCACTTCTCCCCGCGCGCGGCGGCCAGGGCGTTGATGCGGTCGGCCTGGCCCTGTGCGGCGTGGTGCTTCCAGAGCTTGGGCCAGGCGTGCGGCTGCGCGGCCAGGCCGTCGACCTCGCACAGCGGGGTGCCGTCGGCCAGCGTGGGCAGCACGGTGCAGGCGGTGAAGTCGGTGGCGATGCCGATGACGTCGGCCGGATCGACTTCGCTGGCGGCCAGCGCGGCCGGGACCGCGCGGCGCAGCACGTCGCGCCAGTCCTCGGGGTGCTGCAGGGCCCAGTCCGGCGGCAGCGCGGCGGTGCCGCCGGGCAGGTGCCGGTCGATGACCGCGTGCCGGTAGTCGATGACGGCGCTGCCGAGTTCGCGGCCGTCGGAGACGCGGACGACGACGGCACGGCCGGACAGCGTGCCGTAGTCGACGCCGACGACGTAGCGGTCCGACGGCGGGGTGTTAGCGGTAACACTCATGGGCGGAAGCAGTCCCTCCACGGAACACTCAGAAAACTGATAAGGCCAGGTTGTTCACAGGCGTCGCGCCGTACTGCGCCGCACGACGAGCTCGGTGGGGATGACGACGCCGGTCGGCGCCGCCGGGGCCGGCCCGCCGATCTGCTCCAGCAGCAGGGCCATGCTCCGCCGCCCCAGCGCGGCGAAGTCCTGCCGCACCGTGGTCAGCGGCGGGGTGAAGAACGCCGCCTCCGGGATGTCGTCGAACCCGATGACGCTGACGTCCTCCGGCACCCGGCGGCCGGCCTCGTGCAGCGCCAGCAGGACGCCCAGGGCGATGTGGTCGTTGCCGGCGAAGATCGCGGTCACCTCCGGATCGGCCGCCAGCTGCCGGCCGCGTTCGTAGCCGGAGGCCGCGCTCCAGTCTCCGGGCAGCGGTTCGGTCACCGGCGCGCCGGCCCCGGTCAGCGCGTCGCGCCAGCCGCGTTCCCGCTCCCGGGCGTCGCGCCAGTCCGACGGGCCCGCGGCGTGGTGCACCGTGGTGTGGCCCAGGTCCAGCAGGTGCCGGACCGCGCCCAGCGGGCCGCCGTACTGGTCCACCGCCGCGGAGGTGACCGATTCGGCGGCGGACAGCGAGACCACCGGCAGGTGGCCCGGCAGATGCCGGACCACCTGGTCGGCCGAGACGTGGCCGGGGATCAGGATGATCCCGTCCACGCCCTGCCCGCGCAGCCGGTCGGCGGCCTCGGCCACCGAGTGCCGGCTGGGCGAGGCCAGGCCGACCATCGAGACGAAGTAGTCCGCCTCCCGGGCGCTGCGCTCGATCGCGCTGACCATCGAGGCCGGGCCGAACAGCGTGGTGTCGAAACTGACCACGCCGATGGTCCGGGAGGAGCCGGTGGCCAGGGCGCGCGCTATGGCGTTGGGCCGGAAGTCCAGCTGCGCCGCGGCCGCCAGCACCTTGGCCCGGGTCTGGGCGCTGACCCGCGGATGGTCCTTGAACACCCGGGACACCGTCTGGTGCGAGACCCCGGCCACCTCCGCCACCTCGCGCAGTCCGGGGCGGCTTCCGGCGCGTGCCGGCTCGCCCTCGCGCGACCGCTCGGTCGTCACCTTCGCAGCTCCCTCGTCCATGTCTGCCCGCCACCCTCCCGGCCACCGAACCCGCTGGTGCGCGCAGCCTATCGAGCGGTTCCCGCGCGGCGCTTGGCCCACACGTCGAACGCCACGGCGGCCAGCAGAATCAGACCCTTGACCAGCAGGACCCGCTCGCTGGGCGCGCCCAGCAGCGACATCCCGTTGTTGATGACACCCATGATCAGGCCGCCGGTGATGGCGCCCACGACCTTGCCGACGCCGCCGGTCACCGCCGCGCCGCCGATGAAGGCCGCGGCGATGGCGTCGAGCTCGAAGTTGGTCCCGGCGGTCGGGCCGGCCTGGTTCAGCCGGCCGGCGAAGACCACGCCGGCGATCGCGGCGAGCACGCCCATGTTGACGAAGATCCAGAAGGTGACCTTCTTGACCTTCACGCCGGAGAGCACGGCGGCCTGCGGGTTGCCGCCGATGGCGTAGATGTGGCGGCCGAACACGGTGCGGGAGGCGACCAGGCTGTAGCCCAGCACCAGGACCGTGAGCAGGACCAGCACCCAGGGCAGGTTCTTGTAGCGGGCCAGCTGGACGATGACGCCCAGGACCACGAACGCCATCAGCGCCATCTTGCCGGCGAACAGCGGCACCGACTCGGCGTGCTGGCCGTAGCGGATCTTGGCCGCGCGGGTGCGCCACTGCGCGGCGACGCCGGCGGCGACCGCCAGCACGCCGACGATCAGCGTGAACAGGTCCGCGCCGCCCAGCGGGCCCAGGCCCACGTTGCCGAAGGTGCTGCCCAGGAAGCCGGTGGACAGGGTGCGGACCTGGTCCGGGAACGGGCCGATGCCCTGGTTGCCCAGCACGGTCATGGTCAGCGCGCGGAAGACCAGCATGCCGGCCAGCGTCACGATGAAGGCCGGCAGGCCGAAGTAGGCGACCCAGTAGCCCTGCCACGCGCCGATCGCGGCGCCCGCGATCAGGGTGATGAGCAGGGCCAACGGCCAGGCCATGTGATGGTTGACCATCAACACCGCTGATATCGCGCCGGTGACCGCCACGACCGAGCCGGCCGACAGGTCGATGTGCCCGGCGATGATCACCAGGATCATGCCGATCGCCAGCACCAGGATGTAGGAGTTCTGGACGATCAGGTTGGAGACGTTCTCCGGGGTCAGCAGCAGGCCGTGCGTGAGGATGTCGAAGAGCACGACGATCGCGCCGAAGGCCAGGTAGATGCCGCTGGCGCGGAGGTTGAACTCGAAGCGGGCGCCCGAGCCGACCCGGACGGCGACGGTGGTCTCCGACTCGCTGGGCGGAGCGATGCTGCTCATGACTGTTCCTTTTCTTGCATGGGGACTTCAAGTGCGGGTTCGGGCGTGTGCAGGACTTCCTCGGCGGTGACGTCGGTGTCCAGCAGGGACGCGGTGGTCATCAGCGTCATCATGGCCTCCGGGGTGGCCCGGTCCCGGTCCAGGACGCCGGTGATCCGCCCGGCCGACATCGCGTAGACGCGATCGCAGATGCCGAGCAGTTCGGGCAGTTCGGAGGAGATGACCAGCACCGCCTTGCCGGAGTCGGCGAGCCGGTTGATGATCGTGTAGATCTCGAACTTGGCGCCGACGTCGATGCCGCGGGTGGGCTCGTCCAGGATCAGCACGTCGGGGTCGGCGAACATCCACTTGGACAGCACGACCTTCTGCTGGTTGCCGCCGGAGAGCTTGCCGGTCACCGCGGTCACGGCCGGGGCCTTGATGTTCATCTCGGCCCGGTACTTGTCGGCGACCTGGTACTCCTTGCCCGGATCGACCAGCCCGAGGCGGTCGGCCAGGTTGCCCAGCGCGGCGGCGGAGATGTTGCGCTTGATGTCGTCGATGAGGTTCAGGCCGTAGCGCTTGCGGTCCTCGGTGGCGTAGCCGATGCCGTGCTTGATCGCCTCGTCGACGCTGCGCAGCCGGATCTCCTTGCCGTCCTTGACGATCCGGCCGGTGATGTCGACGCCGTAGCTGCGGCCGAACACGCTCATCGCCAGCTCGGTGCGCCCGGCGCCCATCAGGCCGGCCAGGCCCACGATCTCACCGCGGCGCAGGGTCAGGCTGGCGCCGTCCACCACCTTGCGGCCGCGCTGCGTCGGGGAGAAGACGGTCCAGTCCTCGATCCGCAGGACTTCCTCGCCGATGGTCGGCGTGTGCTCGGGGTAGCGGTGCTCCAGGTCCCGGCCGACCATGCCGGTGATGATCCGGTCCTGGGTCACGGTCTGGGTCTGGAAGTCCAGCGTCTCGATGGTGCGGCCGTCGCGCAGGATGGTCACCGAGTCCGCGACCGCTTCGATCTCGTTGAGCTTGTGGGAGATGATGACGCTGGTGACGCCCTCCCCCTGCAGGCCGCGCAACAGGTCGAGCAGGTGCTCGGAGTCGTCGTCGTTCAGCGCGGCGGTCGGCTCGTCCAGGATCAGCAGCCTGACCTTCTTGGACAGCGCCTTGGCGATCTCGACCAGCTGCTGCTTGCCGACGCCGAGGTCGGACACGCGGGCGGTCGGGTTCTCCTTCAGGCCGACCCGGGCCAGCAGCTCGGCGGCCTCGGCGTTGGTCCGGTGCCAGTCGATCAGGCCGCGGCGGACCCGCTCGTTGCCCAGGAAGATGTTCTCCGCGATCGACAGGTGCGGGGACAGCGCCAGTTCCTGGTGGATGATGACGATGCCGCGGGCCTCGCTGTCGCGGATGTTGCCGAACTCGCAGACCTCGCCGTCGAAGGTGATCTCGCCTTCGTAGCTGCCGTGCGGGTAGACGCCGGACAGGACCTTCATCAGGGTCGACTTGCCGGCGCCGTTCTCGCCGCAGATGGCGTGGATTTCGCCGCGGCGGACTTCCAGGTTCACGTCTTGCAGGGCTTTGACACCGGGGAAGGTTTTCGTGATCCCGGCCATTTTGAGGATGACGTCCATCCCGGCTCCTTAAAGCTCAATACGACTGCCGAGCAGTTGGGGCTGCGGGGCAGTGGTGCGGCTGCTGGGCAGCGGTGCGGCTGCGGGGCAAGTGCGGCTGCGGGGCAGCGGGGGGCTGCCGAGCAGATGCGGCTGCCGGGCAGCGGATGCGACTGCCGAGCAGAAGTCCCGACGGCCCGGCCCCTCAAACCGGACCGCCGGGACTGCTCTATTCGGGATGGACTACTGGAGCTGCGCGGCGGTGTAGTAGCCGCTGTCGACCAGGACCTTCTGGTAGTTGTCCTTGTAGACCGTCTCGAAGTCCAGGACCTCGGTCGGCACGACCTTGGACCCGTTGTTGTAGTCGGTGCTGTTGGTCTGCGGCGTCTGGCCCTTGAGCACGTCGTCCGCCATCGTGACGGCGAGGTTCGCCAGCTTGCGGGTGTCCTTCCACACGGTGGCGTACTGCTCACCGGCGATGATCGACTTCACCGACGCGACCTCCGCGTCCTGCCCGGTGACGATCGGGTAGGGCTGGCCGGCGGTGCCGTAACCGGCGGACTTCAGCGCCGACAGGATGCCGATCGACAGACCGTCGTAGGGCGACAGGACGCCCTGCACCTTGGTGCTGGCGGAGTAGGTCTTGGTGATCAGGTCCTCCATGCGCTTCTGCGCCGTGGCGGGGTCCCACCGCAGGATGGCGACGGTCTTGAAGTCCGTCTCACCGCTCTTGACCACGAGCTTGCCGGAGTCGAGGTAGGGCTTGAGGGTGTCCATCGCGCCCTTGAAGAAGAACGGCGCGTTGTTGTCGTCGGGCGAGCCGGCGAAGACCTCGATGTTGAACGGACCGGCCGGCGCGGGGCTGACGTCGGAGCCGTCCTCCTTCTTGAAGCCGAGACCGACCAGCAGCGAGGTCGCCTGCTGCACGCCGACCTTGTAGTTGTCGAAGCTGGCGTAGTAGTCGACGTTCGGGGACTTCATCAGCAGGCGGTCGTAGGAGATGACCTTGATGCCCTTGTCGTGGGCGGCCTGCAGCTGGTTCGACAGCGCGGTGCCGTCGATCGAGGCGATGATGAGGACCTTGGCACCCATCGAGATCTGGTTCTCGATCTGGTTGGCCTGGGTGGGGATGTCGTTGTTCGCGTACTCGAGGTCGACCTTGTAGCCGAGCTTCTCCAACCCCGCCTTGACGTTGTCGCCGTCGTGGATCCAGCGCTCGGAGGAGCGGGTCGGCATGGTGACGCCGACCAGGCCGCCGGCGGTGCCGGCGCCGGTGCCGCTGCCGCCGGCGGACTTGTCGGCGGTCTTGGTGGACGAGCCACAGGCGGCCAGGGTTGTCACGAGGGCTATACCGGTGACGGCGGCGGCGAGTTTGCTGAGGTTCACGTCGCTCCTTTGGGGTGAACGTCGGGTTGTGGCGTTTTTGGGGCGGGGTGGGTGGGGGTTGGTTCTTCGTGCTTTGGTGCTGTGGTGCTGTGGTGCTGTGGTGCTGTGGTGCTGTGGTGCTGTGGTGCTTGGTATTTGGAAGGCCAGGGCTTGCGGAGCTGGCTCCGGCGGTGGGAGGGCCGGCTTCCGGAGCTCCGGGAGTTGGCCTCGTGGGACGAGAGTGTTACCGGTAACTCAAACTGTGTCAAGGGTTCAGCTGCGATGAGGTTGTTGCTGGGGCGTGCTGGTTACGGGGAGGTGTTATCGCTAACATACTGGGGCTTTTTTGGAGGGTCTAGGGGTTCTGGTTCGGGGGTTGTGGGGTGAGGTGGGTGGTCTCGATTCGGACACTTTTGGGCTGGGGCGGGTGGGTGGTGTCGGAGGGTGATGGGTGGAGTGCTGTTGGTGATGAAATGGGAGGTTGATTGCCCGCGCGTTTTTATGTGGTTGGCGACTGCGTCGCGCTCGCGGGTGGGAAAGTCAAGATCGCCTCCGGCGGGCCTTCGCTCTGGGAGGGGAGGCGGGCTGGGGACGCTGGCGGGTCGCTTCGCTGCTGTGGTCCGGCTCGGCCTTCCCGTCGCTCCGGCGCCTTACGGAATCACGCCGGTCAG
>JABFXP010000278.1 GCA_013361685.1 Catenulispora sp. | reverse complement strand
CTTCCGATCTGTGCCCCGCGGCGCTGCCCGCGCTGGCCGGGCTCGCGGCCACCGCGAGCGAGGCGACGGCCAGGGCGCTCGCGCCCAGCACCCCGGACAGCCGGCTGGATATCCGACTCATGATCCTGATCCCCCTCAGCCGATGGTGTAGGCGTTGGCGACGGTCTGCGTGATGGAGCCGCCGAGCGCGTCGGTCGCGGTCACCTTCAGCCACGGCGTGCTGCCCTTGGCGCCGCTGTTGGGCCACAGCGCCAGGAAGTGGTCGTCGAAGGTGGGGACGACCCGCGCCTTGGTCCAGGTCGCGCCCTTGTCGAAGGACACGGACACGGTGGCCGACGTGGCGCGGGCGGCCGGGCCGCGCGCCCCGGCGGTGCCGTAGCTCTGGTGGCCGACCTGCAGGTCCAGGCTCTGCACCGGGCCGCGGGAGGTGTTGGTGTCGTCGGTGGCCAGGTGGTAGCCCAGGTTCAGCACCGGCAGGATCGAGCACGGCGTGGTGCCGCTGCCCTGCGCCTGGCAGAAGTCGGCCGACGGCAGGTTCCACCCGGGGTCCGCCTTGGGGGAGTAGGGCACGGTGAGGTCGGTGTGCGTGGCCGTGGACTGGGTGATCGGGAAGCCGGTCAGGTCCAGGTCGAACACCAACCGGTAGGTGCCGGGGGTCTGGGCCTGGTCGGTCAGCTCGGCCCCGGCGGTGTTGTCGCCGGAGAAGACCTGCGTGCCGTCGCGGTAGATCGTGGTGTGGCCGGTCGCCGGGCCCAGCAGGGTCGCGACGGTGTCCGGCTCGCTGTCCACGAGCGGGTTGAGGCTGAGGTCCACCGTGCCGGCGTCGGCGCAGGAGCGGCAGTCGGCGACGTCCGGGTACTGGCCCACCTGCGCGGTGAGCGGGCCGTGGCCCCAGGTGCGCCACTGCTGCCCGGGCCCGGTGTAGACGGGCTGGTCGGCGCCCAGGGCGATGAAGGCGAAGGCGGGGTCGTCGGGGGCGGGCAGCGCGTTCAGGACCTCGCGCGTCCACCCGGTGTCACCGATCGGCGCGCCGAAGTAGGTCGTCAGACGCGTGGGGACGGTGAGCACGTGGCCGACGGAGAACCCGCCGAGCTCCGGCGAGAACGGGCCGCTCATGAACTCCCCCTCGCGGAGCGGGTTGCCGGCGTCGGTGTCGATCGTGTTGTGCACCGCTTCGAGCTTCGAGGCGTCGACCGTGTAGTTCTGGTCGGCGTCGATGTGGTCGGAGGGCGGGAACATGACGTCGTAGCGGTAGGGCTGCGCCGTCCCGGCCGGGCTGCTGCCGCCCCAGTCGAGCAGTTGGTAGGTGAACGAACCCACCTGCGGGGCCGCGGTCGGCGCGACGGTGATCGGCGAGGTGTTGATGACGCTGAGCGATCCGCTGAGCTTGTTCACATCGGTTCGGCTGAACAGCAGGTACTCGGTGTCGGTGGTCGCCGGCCGGGGGGCGGTGGCCGTCACCTGCGAGGTGGCGGTCCGTTCGTCGGCGTTCAGGGTGCTGACGCCGGTGTCCGCGACGGTGAGGTCGGTCTGCGTCGCGATGTGCATGGCGTCGATCTCGGTGGCCGGGTCGTAGTCGTCCCAGATCGTGAACGCCGTGTAGTGCCCGGCGGGTACCGCGACCCGGCCGATGCCGCCGACCAGCGGGATCGGCTGCGACCAGCGGTTGACGTCGTCGACGTCGATGAGGAAGGTCGTGGCGTCGGCCGGCTTGCCGTCCAGCCCGGTGGAGTTGAGCTGCAGGATGTGCAGCGGGTACTGCGGGATCACCGTGTCGGCCTGGGCCGTGGATCCGTGCAGCGCCGGCACGTCGTACTGGGCCGGGTCGAAGTGGCCCGCCGCCAGGACCGAATCCGGGATGACGTAGCTGTGGTCCCGGTTCGGCGCGTAGCGGACGGCGGGCACGCTGCGGCCGTCCGGCGCCAGGACCGTGACGGCCGCGCCGGGTCCGGAGCCGGCGACGGCCAGGCGGTCCCCGTCGGGCAGGGTCGTCACCGTGGTCGCCAGGGGACGGGTCGGGGACAGGACCGGGCCCGAGAGGGCGGCGGGCCCGGACTGCGGGGCGGACGCGGACGCGGCGCCGGCGGTCGCTCC
>JABFXP010000343.1 GCA_013361685.1 Catenulispora sp. | reverse complement strand
CCTTTGTAGCGGGGACAGGATTTGAACCTGCGACCTCTGGGTTATGAGCCCAGCGAGCTACCGAGCTGCTCCACCCCGCGTCGGTGAACCAACGGTAACCCGCGGGGGGTCACGAGAGCAAATCGATTACCGCGGGGGCTGCCGGCCCGCCTCGATGGCCTGGGCCTGGGCCAGTGCGTCCTGGAGTCGCTGCTGCGCTTCGCCGAAGGCTTTCCAGTCCTGGGGCGTCTGGGCCAGGGCTGCGGCAGCTTCCTTCTGTGCGGCGGCGGCGTCGTCGAGGGCGGACTTGAGCTGGTCGGCCGCTGTCGGGGCCGGGGCGGCGGGTGGGTTCTCGCCGGTGGCGGCGCCGGACTCGCCGGCGAAGAGCTCGTCGAGGGCTTGTTGCAGCGTGGGAGCGAAGGCCACTTTTCCGCCGTACGCCGCCATCACCGAGTTCAGGAGCGGGACGGCGGCCTGGCCGCTCTGGGGCTGGACGTAGACCGGTTCGACCGAGAGGAAGCCGTGGCCGACCGGGAGGGTGAGCAGATTGCCCGGGATGACCTTGGTCGCGCTGCCGGTGCGGACGTTCAGCTTGTCGGCGAACGTGGTCTGGAAGGCGGTCTGGACGTCCGCTGGACCCTTGACCGAGTCGGCGCCCGAGAGTTCCAGGATCCTGATCTTGCCGTAGTCGGGGCCGGGGTCGGAGTCCACGGCCACGAAGGCTGCCAGGTTGCTGCGTTTCGCCGGGACCATGGTCGACGTCAGGGAGAAGGACGGCGCCTGCTGACCCGGCATCTGGAGCGTCAGGTAGTACGGGGGCTGCGGTTGGCCGGGCCCGGTGCCCCGAGTGGGATCGTTCGGTACGGCCCATGTGGAGGAGCCGCTGAGGAACTCCTGCGCGTCGGCCACGTGATAGCGGCCCAAGATGTCCCGCTGCGCGTTGAACATGTCCTGCGGGTAGCGCAGGTGGGCCAGCAGATCAGGGCTGATCGCGGAGCGCGGCTTGACCGTGCCGGGGAAGGCCTTCATCCAGGTCTTCAGGATGGGGTCGGTCTCGTCCCACGCGTACAGGGTCACCGTGCCGTCGTAGGCGTCGACCGTCGCCTTCACCGAGTTGCGGACGTAGTTCACGCGGTCGCCGTTCAGCGCGGTGCGCGTCGAGTACGGATACTCGGAGGTCGTGGTGTAGCCGTCCACCACCCACTGGACGCGACCGCCGGTCACGACCGGGTAGGCGGCGCCGTCGATGGTGAGCCAGGGGGCCACCGCTTGGACTCGCTGTTTTGGGTCGCGGTCGTAGAGGATGCGGGAGTCGTGGTTCACGCCGTCGGACAGCAGGATCTTGGCGTCCTGGAACTTGGCCGCGTAGAGCAGCTTGTTCAGGAACGAGCCCACCGGGACGCCGCCTTTGCCGCTGTAGGTGGTGGTCGACGACCGGGTCGTGCCCGGGTAGTCGAATTCGGCGGGGGTCGAGTTAGCGGTGCCGCCGACGATCGAGTAGTCCGGCAGGCCATCGCCGAAGTAGACGCGTTGCTCGTAGTCGCCGAGGGCGCCGGTGGTGGGCAGGCCGCTCTCGATGTAGTCCGGCGAGCCGTCCGGGCTCGCGGCGGTGCCCTTCGCGGCGACGACACCGTAGCCGTGGGTGTACTTCAGATGGTCGTCGACCCAGTTGCGCTGGTCGGCGGGGAGGCCGGCCAGGTCGAGGCGGCGGACCCCGACCACCGCGTCCTGCGTCTTGCCGTCGACCTGGTAGCGGTCGACGTTCAGCTGGTCGGGGAACGTATAGAAGCCGCGGCCCTGCTGCGACTGGTTGACGGTGGGTGCGATGACCGCGGGGTCCATGACGCGGATCCGGGCGACGGTCGCGGCGTCGGCGGCGAGTCGGTCGCGGGCCGCGGCGGTCTCGGCGTCGTAGGAGCTGACCTCGATGTGGTCCAGGCCGTAGGCGGTGCGGGTGGCGGCGATGTTCTTCTGGACGTACGGCGCCTCCTTCGCGCTCTGGCTCGGGTTCACCTGGAACTGCTGCACCACCAGGGGGTAGACGCCGCCGATCACCACCGAGGCGAGCACCATCAGCGACACGGCCAGGGCCGGCAGCGCCCCGGGACGGCCGCCGCGGTCGATCTCGGGCTGGCTGCGGGCCGCGATCAGGCGGGCGGCGTTGCCGAAGAACAGCACCGCGCAGAGGACAGCGATGACCAGCAGGATCGTCTTGGCCGGCAACACGGCGTGCACCGACTTGAAGGTGGGGCCGGCCCAGCCGCCGGTGATGCCGGAGGGAGCGACGGTGAGCGTGTAGCGGTCGAGCCAGTAGGCGTACGCCTTCACCAGGAGCAGGGCGCCGAGCAGGAGCGAGATGTGCGCCTGGGCGGCACGGGTGATTCGCGACCCCTCCCGCGCGCCGCTCGGTGGGGTGAGGGCTATACCGGCGAACAGGTAGTGCGTCAGCAGGGCGGCGATCAGGCTGAACAGCGTGACCGCCAGCAGGAAGCCCTGGATGTAGCGGAGCCAAGGCAGGGTGAAGACGTAGAAGCCGATGTCCTTGTGGAACTGCGCGTCGGTGGTGCCGAACGGGACGCGGTCGGCCCACAGGAGGTAGGTGCGCCAGGCCCCGGACGCGGCGGCGCCGGCGGCTATGCCCAGCAACACCGCGACGCCGGCCACGATCCAGGTCAGGAACGGTCCCAGCGCCAGGCGGTAGCGGTCCAGGGCCTGTTGCTCCAGCGACACGCCGGTCAGCGGCGGGCGGAAGCGCTGGGCGAGCCAGACGTTGGCTCCCACGACCGCCGCCATCAGGGCGCCGAACACCAGGAACAGCGCGGTCTGCGTGGCCAGGCGGGTCCGGTAGACGTGGACCGCGCCGATCGAGCGGTACCAGAGGTAAGACGTGTACAGGCTGTCGAACAGCAGGAACGCGGCGATCAGCACCACGATGATCACCAGGGTGATGGCCAGGACCTTGGTCCGCCGCGGCGGGACGCCGATCCCGGTGCGCGGCCCGCCACCGTGATTCGGCATTTCGAACGCCACGGGGATCAGCGTACGCCGCGCTCCCGGCCGAACGGCGGGCCCGGCCCGATATGTTCGTCATACCGGGTAAGTCCGGCAGTGACGGCCTGCGCGCAGCGGCTCCGGCGAGCATGAGCATCGCGCGCGGCGGGGGACAATGGCCGCATGAGCTCTGTCGCCAGCGTGGCCCTGACCCAGGCCGTCATCGAGATCGAACAGCACGTCGCCGCCGACGGCTGGAACCAGCGCACGCGGATGTTCGCGCTGGTGCCGACCGCCGAACTGCTGGTGTCGCAGCCCCGGATGGCGGCCGCGCTGGGCCTGACCGACGAGGCCGCGCAGTCCGGCGGCATCCCGTCCCTGACCTCGATCGAGCAGGACGGTCTGGCGCTGGACCAGCCGCTGGACGAGATGCTCGGCAAGATGGTGTGGCCGCCGGCGGTCGCCGGCTGCGCGCTGGTCATCGAGTCGCAGATGCTGCCGCCGAGCGTCGAGGCGCAGATCCCGGAGGGGCTGGAGGGCGATCAGCTGGAGCGCTGGGTCGGCAAGCACCCGGAGCGGCAGGACGTGCGGATGGCGGTGGGCGTGCTGCGCGACGGGACGCGGCAGGCGGCGATCCGGCTGCGGTCGAAGGACTCGGACATGGAGGTGCTGTCCGGGCCGGACCTGGTGCCGAACCTGGCCGGGGCGCTGTTGGGGACGTTCGAGGAGTGAGGGCGGACCGCGATCCGGACCGCCGGAGCGGCAGGGCACGGCTCGCCGCGGCGCGGCGGGCGCAGGCCAGGCGCAGCGTGAGGTTCCCGCTCTAGCCGCGGCTCGGCGCCGCGGAGGGCTCAGGTGCCGCGGACGAGCCCGGGCGCGGGTGTCCGGGCCGACCGCCTGGGGAAACCGACCCGGCTGAGCGGCTCAGCTGCACATCGTCGGCGTACCGCCGGCACGCAGCGTCTGCAGAGCGTCCAGGGCGCTCTGCAGGTTCGTCACCTTGACCAGCTTCAAGCCGCTCGGGGCGTTCTTCACCGCGTCCGCGCAGTTGTCGGCCGGGGTCAGGAACACGGTCGCGTGGTCGCGGCGGGCCGCCAGGGTCTTCATCTGCACGCCGCCGATCGGGCCGACCTTGCCGTCGGCGTCGATGGTGCCGGTGCCGGCGATCTTCAGGCCGCCGGTGAGGTCCTCCGGGGTCAGCTCGTCGATGATGCCGAGCGCGAACATCATGCCGGCGCTGGGCCCGCCGACGTTGTCCAGCTGGATCTTCACGTCGAACGGGAAGACGTTCCGGGTCCGCGGCAGGAAGCCGACCAGGGCGCGCGAGGGGCCGCTGTCGTGGGACTGCGTGGTGACGATGGAGACGTCCTGGGACTGGCCGGCCCGGGTGATCGTGAGCTTCACGGTCTCGCCCGGCGCGTGCTTCTGGATCAGGGTGTGGACGTCGTCCGGCTTGGCCAGCTCGGTGCCGTCCACGGCGGTGATGACGTCGCCGGCCTGGAGCTTGCCGGCCGCCGGGCTGTTGGCGGTCACCGAGTCGACCACCACCTCGGTCTTGACCGGCTTGATCCCCTTGGCGGCCAGCGCGGCGGTGATCGCCTGGTCCTCGGAGTCGTCGAACAGCGCGGTGTTCTGCTGCGTCGCCTCCTCCGCGGTCTGGCCCACGGGGTAGATGACGGTGCGCGGGACCACGATCTTGTCGTCGGACAGCCAGCCGGAGAGCACCTCGATGCTGTTCGGGTGGTAGTCGGCGCGGGACACCTCGACGGTGACCATGCGCAGTTCGCCGCCCTTGTCGTGCGGGAACGTCTGGGTGCCGCTGATCGCGATCACCGGCTTGGCCGGCTGCCCCTGCTCCGGCGCGTAGCTTTTCAGGGTGTCGTACGTCGGCCCCGGCGACATCTCCGCGTACGGGGTGGGGATCAGAAACGCCGAGGCGGTGAGCAGGGCCACCGTCGCTCCGGACAGGGACAAAGTGAGGGCTCGGCGCTGCATTCCACAGATGCTATCTGCTGCTGTCTGAAGCGGTGCTGAGACCTGGGGCCGACCACTCCCGCGCTCATCCCTCGGGGGCGGCCTCGGCTTGTTCCTCGGCGTTGCCGATGGCCTCCCGGAAGCGCCGGTAGGCGAAGATGGTGTCGTCGTCGCTCGGCCGCCGCACGCGGCTGACCAGGGCGGAGACCGCCGCCGTCAGGATCACGGCGCCGATCGGGATGGACCACCAGGCCAGAATCGACAGCACACGGTGACTTTAACGCACCGCTTGGTGACTGTCTGTGAAGTCAGCAGCCGACCCACTCGTGGTCGCCGTCGGCGAACTCCTCGCGCTTCCAGATCGGGACCTGCTCCTTCAAGGTGTCGATGAAGGCGCGGCAGGCCGCGAAGGCCTCGGCGCGGTGCGGCGCCGACGCTCCCACCACCACCGCCAGGTCGCCGATCTCCAGGGCGCCGACGCGGTGCACCGCCGCGAGCGCGACCACGGCGGGGTGTGCGGCGGCGACGTCCTCGGCCACCTTGCGGAGCAGGTCCGCCGCCGACGGGTGGGCGCTGTAGTCCAGGGCCGTGACGACCCGGCCGTGGTCGTGGTCGCGCACCGCGCCCAGGAACAGGGCGATGCCGCCCGCCTGCCGGTCGGAGACCGCCGCCACGACCTCGTCGACCGACAGCGGCTCGGCGCGGACGGCGGTGTGGATCCGGGCGGCGAGTTGCTTTTCCTCTATCACGTCACGATCCTCCCCCACGACGCTTGCGGCGTGCACGCCGGACCAGGGCCGCGGTGCCGACCAGCGCCACCGTCGCCCCGGCCGCGCCGAGGCCGGCGGCGGCGTCCTTCTTGCCGAGCCGGCGGGCCAGCGCGGCGTGGTGGCCGTCGATGTTCTCCAGGAGCTGCCCGAACGCGTCCTCGTTCGTGTAGGCCGGCTCCCATCCCGCCTCCCGGAGCTTCTTGTTCGAGACCGCCCACGGGTGCATGACGTATTGCAGGTCGCTGGCCGGGGCCGGGGTCAGGTGCAGCCGGTGCAGGCGCTCGGCGGCGCCGACCGCCAGGCCCTCGGGCAGCTCCATGCGGCGCATCCCGGAGATCTCCTCGATCTCCTCCTGGCTCAGCCAGCCGTCGGAGGCCACCGGCACGACGCCGGTGACCTTGCCCAGCGCCGCGTACTCCAGCGCCGACAGCAGGTCCTCGACGTGGCAGAACTGCCAGATCGGCTTGGTCCCGCGCACCACCAGCAGCCGCGGCGCCTCGAAGTGCCGGGTCAGGTAGGTGTCCACTCCCGGTCCGACTATCGCCGCCGGGCGCAGCACGGTGACGGTCAGCCCGGGGTGGGCGCGCGGCGCGATCGCCGCCAGGCGCTCGATCTCCAGCAGATCGCCGACCAGGGTGCCGTCCGGGGTGGCGCGCAGCGGGGCGTCGTCCTCCAGCGGCAGCGAGTTGTCCGGCAGGGCCCCGTAGACCATCGCGGTGGAGAGCAGGACCACGTGGTGCACGCCGGCGGCCGCGGCGGCGGTGATCGCGGTCTGGGCGGCGCGCACGTTGCGGGCGGTGCGGGCCCGGGGCTCGGCGCTCAGGTCGGAGTCCAGCGCCAGGTGCACCAGGGTGTCCACGCCGTTGAGCCGTTCGGCCAGGTGGGGGTCGGTGACCTCGCCCAGGCGCCAGGTCGCCGGGGCCGCGCCGCGCTCGGCGTCCAGCCCCACCACCCGGCGCACCTCGCCGCCGAAGGCGAGCTTGCCGGTCAGCGCCTCGCCGAGCCGGGCGGCCGCGCCGGTGACGGCGACGGTGGGCTTGCTGGTGCGGCCGGTGCGCTTGCGGTCCGGCGAGGAACTCACTGGGGCTCTCCTGTGGTTACGTTAGATGTATAGAGGAAGTCAGTCTCCGCGCTGTTTAACCGAACCTGCTCCCCCGTCGTCCGTGAGGTCACCCGCCGTGAACAAGAACCCCGAAGACCACTCCTCGTCGGACGACGACGAGTCGCAGAACCAGGGTAAGCGCCCGGACGGTCCCGTAGATCCGCTGGGGGCCATGTTCCAGCAGATGTTCGGCGGAACCGGGGCGCAGTCCCCGGGCCAGAACATCCCGGGCATGCCGGACCCGCAGATGCTGCAGATGGTGTTCAGCCAGATCCAGGCCCTGATGAGCGGCGGCGGCGACGGCGCGGTCAACTGGGACCTGGCCAAGACCATGGCGCGCAACACCGTCGCGGCGGCCGGCCCCGACCCCTCGCCCACCGACGGCGAGCAGCGCGTCTACGACGGCGCGGTGCAGCTGTCCGAGCACTGGCTGGACCAGGTCACCTCGCTGCCGGCGGGCACCGCCGGGACCCGCGTGTGGTCGCGCGCGCAGTGGATCGAGGAGACCCTGCCGGTCTGGAAGCAGCTGGTCGAGCCGGTGGCCGAGCGCATCACCGCGGCCATGGGCGAGGCGGTCGGCGGCGCGGTGGGCGAACTCGGCATGCCCGAGAACCCGGAGGCCGCGGGCCTGCCCCCGGGCATGAACGACATGCTCGGCAACCTGTTCGGCGGCTCCGGGGCCGGCGGGGCCGGCGGCAACCCGCTGGGCGGCATGATGAAGCAGATGGGCACCGCGATGTTCGGGTCCCAGGTCGGCCAGGCCCTGGCCTCGCTGGCCGGCGAGGTGCTCTCCGGCAGCGACATCGGGCTGCCGCTGGGCCCGGAGGGCAAGGCGGTCCTGCTGCCGGCCAACATCGACGCCTTCACCGAGGGCCTGGAGGTGGACGTCGAGCAGGTGCGCCTCTACCTGGCGCTGCGGGAGGCGGCCTACCAGCGGCTGTTCTCGCACGTGCCGTGGCTCAAGCCGCGGCTGCTCGGCGCGGTCGAGGAGTACGCGCGCGGCATCACCGTCGACGCCTCGAAGTTCACCGAGCTGGCGCAGCAGGCCGAGCGCATGGACCTGACCAACCTGGACCCCTCGCAGCTGGAGAACATGCTCGGCGGCGGCGGGCTGTTCACCCCGGTCGACACCCCGGCCCAGAAGGCCGCGCTGGCCCGGCTGGAGACCCTGCTCGCGCTGGCCGAGGGCTGGGTCGACGCGGTGGTGCACGCCGCCGCCGCGCCGCAGCTGTCCGCCGCGGACGCGCTGCGCGAGACCCTGCGCCGCC
>JABFXP010000309.1 GCA_013361685.1 Catenulispora sp. | reverse complement strand
GGCCCGGCCGTCTGCGCGGGCGTAGTTTAATGGTAGAACATGAGCTTCCCAAGCTCAGAGCGCGAGTTCGATTCTCGTCGCCCGCTCCGCTAGGTAGGGCCCAGGTCGGAACCAGGTTTCCGATACTGGGCCCTCAGCGTCTTACGGGCCGTGGCGTGAGCCCCCCGAAACCACTCCGTAGCACCCCGAGGCCTCCATCGGGTCCGTCAGTACTGTCCTGTCGGCATAAGGGGCAAATTTCATAAGGAGAACCGATGCGCAACGGAGCCCTTATCGATCTCGTCAGCTCTTTCATGGACATGGACAGGTCCGCTGTTGAGGCCATCGATGAGGAGGTCGGGGGGCTGTTCGTCTCGCGGTTTCTGCAGCGGCGGATGGCGGAGACCATCGAGGGGCGGGATTCGTTCACGCGTGAGGCGTTCCGGCAGTTCCTGCTGCCGGGCCTTTACACGGAGGTCGATCCCACTAACGAGCGGCCGCACATCGTTGACGGGTACCCGACTGTCAACAACAGCTATCCGAACTCGGTTGCGCTGATGGTGACCCGGACGTGTCACGTCAAGTGCACCTACTGCTTCCGCGGGGATCTCATCACCTCGCGGCAGACCCATGACTCGCAGGCGGCACAGGCTGGGATCGACTGGATCAAGTCGCATCCGAACGTCTCGACGGTCTTGGTGACGGGTGGCGATCCCTTCACCGTGCCGGCGGAGCAGCTGGCCCACATTGTGGAGTCGCTGGTCTCGATTCCCACTGTCAACGAGATCCGCATCGATACCCGAGCTCTTACAGTCAAGCCCTCATCTGTCACTGACTCGCCCGAAGTGCTCGACGCTCTGGGCGCTGCCGGTGGGAAGGTCTGGTTCTACAGCCAGATCAACTCCGCCGCCGAGTTCCACCCCGACGTGGACCGGGCCATCGCTGCGATCCGCCGGGCGGGTGTGCCGATCGTCAACCAGGCCGTGCTGCTGAAGGGTGTGAACCACACTCCCGTCCTCATGCGGGAGATGGTGTACTCCGCCATCCGGCGAGGCATCCGCACCGACTACATCTATCTGCTCGACGGGGGTGCCGAAGTCGACTCCCCGTTCAACGTCACCGACGACGACATCCGCGCGATCTTCAGCGAGCTGTGGAGCACGAACACCTCCGGGCTGGCCAAGCCGCGCGCTGTGTACGTCGACCCGACCAGCAACACCAAGGCGCAGCTCCTGGTCACTCCGTTCGAGGGCAACGAGGCGGCGTTCGACAAGTTCCTGGCCGACCGGCGGCGGAAATACAGTCGTCGGGACGTTGACGGGGCGTCGAGCTAGCCGGCTATCCCTGCGACTCCAGGCCCAGCTTGGGGCGGGCCCAGGCGGCCAGGCGGCTGATCGCGTCGTCGGCTTCCGGGGCCAGGCCCGCGGCCATCTGGAAGGTGTGCTGCTGGCCGGGGAACTCGTCGAGCCGGACGTCGAGACCGGCCTGTTCGGCGTACTTGGCGAACAGGCGGCTGTCGTCGAGCAGCAACTCCTGATCGCCCACCTGGATGTAGACGGGGCCGAACCCCGTGAGGTCGGCGTGGAGGGGAGACGCCGCCGGGTCGCGGGGGTCGCAGCCGTTGAGGAAGGCCCCGGCCATCTCCGTGATCCACTCCTTGGTGAACAGTTCGTCGTTGTCGGCGTTGAAGCCCATTGAGTCGCCGGTCACCTCCAGGTCCGTCCAGGGGGAGATCAGCATCGCGCCGGCCGGCAGGGGCAGGGATTCGGCGCGGGCTCGGAGTTGGACCGTCACCGCCATCTGGCCGCCTGCCGAGTCGCCGGTGAACATGATCCGTCGCGCCGGGACGCCCTGGTCGAGCAGCCAGCGGTAGGCGGTCACGCCCTCGATGACCGGCTGGGGGAAGACTCCGCCTTCGAACACCAGCTTGTAGTCGATCAGCAGGGCACGGCCGCCGATGGCCTTCGCCAGGTGCGCGAACATCTTCCGGTGCGTGAACATCGAGCCGCCTACATACCCGCCGCCGTGGAAGCACAGCAGCACCGGGCTGTCGTCGCCGGCGCCGTGCGGCACCGCCCACAGGGCCGGGACGCCGCCGGCGTCCACCTCCAGGTAGTCCACGCCGCGCGGCTCGCCGGTCAGCAGGTCCCACTGGGCGTTCGTCACCAGGTCGTCGGGTTGGGGGTTCATCGTCGACCGCCGGACCGTCGCCCAGTAGCGGTCCACTCGCTGGGATTCCTTGCTCGCCATGACTGTTCCGTCCTTCCGTCGCGTGCAGCCTCAAGGGCTCTCACCAACTCGTCGCGGGACGGTCGGCGATTCGGACAGCGGGGCGATGATTTCTGCGGCTCGGCCAGGTCTGTATTTCAGGCGACTGTGACCTGAGGAGGATCGATGCCGAAGTACCTGGTGCTGCTGTACGCGTCGGAGGGTGACGAGGCGACGGAGCAGGAGCGGTGGGCGGAGCTGCCGCTGTGGCGGGAACTCACCGACGGCCTGCGGGACGCCGGCTTGCTGGTCACGAACGCGCCGCTGCACCGGACGGACAGCGCGACCACCGTGCGGGTGCGCGACGACGAGATCGAGATGACCGACGGGCCGTTCGCCGTCACCAAGGAGGTGCTCGTCGGCTTCTACCTCCTCGACTGCGACGGTCTCGACGAGGCCCTGCGGCACGCCGCACGGTTCCCGACCGCCCGATACGGCTCGGTGGAAGTCCGTCCGATCATGGAGCAGCTCCCCGACCTGGACGCGCCCGGTGACGACTCCCTCGGCTGAGGCGGCGGCGCGGGTGTTCCGCGAGGAGCGGATGGCCGTGCTGGCCACGCTGATCAGGCAGGCGGGCGACTTCCAGCTGGCCGAGGACGCGTTGCAGGACGCGTTCGAAGCCGCCCTCGCGGCCTGGCCCCGGGACGGCGTCCCGCGCAATCCCGCCGCCTGGATCAGCGTCACCGCCCGCCGCCGGGCCATCGACCGCCTGCGCCGCGAGCGCACGACGGCCGACCGCGCGGCCCGGCTCGCCGAGCTCGTCAGGCTGGACCAGCAGGAGCACCCGGCCGCCGAGGAGGCGGGCGACATCGTCGACGACCGGCTGCGCCTCATCTTCACCTGCTGCCATCCGGCCCTCGACCCGGCCGCGCGGGTGGCGTTGACGTTGCGGACGGTGGGCGGGCTGACCACCGCCGAGATCGCCCACGCGTTCCTGGTCGCGGAGCCGACGATGGGCAAGCGGATCACCCGCGCCAAAAGCAAGATCGCCAATGCGCACATCCGCTACCGGGTGCCGGCCAGGGATGAGCTGCCTGAACGGCTGCGCGGCGTGCTCCGAGTCATGTACCTGATCTTCAACGAGGGCTACTCGGCCAGCGCCGGAGACCGGCTGACCCGGGGCGAGCTGTGCGGTGAGGCGGTCCGCCTGGGCCGGCTGCTCGTCGAGCTGATGCCGGACGAGGCCGAGGCCTGGGGACTGCTGGCGCTCATGCTGCTGCACGACGCGCGGCGGGCCGCCCGCACGATCTCCGGCGGCTACGTGGCGCTCCCCGACCAAGACCGGGCACTGTGGAATCGCGCGCAGATCGCCGACGGGCTCCGCGCGCTGGACAGGGCGGTGCGGTTCCGGCGGCCCGGCCAGTACCAGTTGCAGGCCGCGATCACCGCGCTGCACATCCAGGCCGCCGACCCGGACGCCACCGACTGGCAGCAGATCGCCGACCTCTACGGCGCACTCGGCCGCCTCAACCCGTCCGCCGTGGTCGCGGTCAACCACGCGGCGGCGGTCGGGTTCGCCGAAGGGCCTCGGTCCGGTCTGGACCGGCTCGAACCGCTGTTGGCGGATCCGGCGCTCCAGCACTACCAACCGCTGCACGCCACGCACGCCGATCTGCTCCTCCGCGTCGGCGACCGGGCGGCCGCCGCGGAGGCGTATCAGCAGGCGATATCGCTCAGCCGGAACGCCGTCGAGCGCGCCGAGCTGAAGCGGCGGCTCGACCAGATCGATCATCGCTGACCGCATCGCCGGATCAGCCGCCACGCATCGTGCTACCCCCTTGCGGAATACATACCCCCATGGGGTATGTTCGTGACTCGCAAGTGATACCCCCTCCCGGTATAGGAGCACGGACATGGCACGCTTGGCGACGACCGGACCGGACCGCATCCACGCCCGCCGGTGGCGGGCTCTCACCCTGATCGCGGCGGCGCAGTTCATGGTCATCATGGACACCTCGATCATCGGAGTGGCGCTGCCGAGGATCCGCGACGACCTCGGATTCACTCAGGACACGCTCTCGTGGGTCTTCAACGCCTACGTGATCGCCTTCGGCGGGCTGCTGCTACTGGGCGGCCGATTGTCCGACCTGTTAGGCGCCAAGAGAGTCTTCGCCGGCGGGTGGGCGCTGCTGGCCGTGGGCTCGCTGGTCGCCGGGGTCGCCGGATCGGTCGGGGTCGAGCTCGCCGGGCGCGCGGTGCAGGGCGTCGGAGCCGCGTTGATCGCACCGGCCGCACTGACGCTGCTGATGATGTTGTTCGGGAATTCGCCCTCTGAATTGCCGAAGGCCTTCGCCCTCTACGGTGCCGCCGCCCCCGCCGGTGGGACCGCCGGCGTCTTCCTCGGCGGCGTGATCACGCAGTATGCGAGCTGGCCGTGGGTCTTCTACGTGAACATCCCCGTCGCGGTGGCGGTGCTCGCGTTCACCGGTTCGCTGATGCCGTCCGCGCCTCGCCGTGCCGGATCCATCGATCTGCTCGGCGCGGTGACCGTCACCCTGGGCCTGGGCGTCCTGGTCTACGGCGTGGTGCGCGCACCGGAGGCGGGCTGGGGTTCGGGCTCGACGTTGCTGGCACTGGCCGGCGGAGCGGCCCTGCTGGCGGTGTTCACGCTGGTGCAGGCCAAGGTCCGCAATCCGCTGATCCGGTTGTCGATCCTGCGGACGCCGAACCTGGCCGGAGCCAACCTCGCGCAGCTGTTGATGGCCGCCGCGTGGGTGCCGATGTGGTTCTTCCTGAACCTGTATCTCCAGCAGGTGCTGGGTCTGGGCGCGTTCGCGTCCGGGGCGGCGCTGCTGCCGATGACGGCGACCATCATGCTGATCATGGTCGGGCTGGCGCCGCGGCTGATCGCGCGGTTCGGGGCGAAGACCATGACGGTGACCGGGCTGGCGTTGCTGGCGGTCGGCATGGTGTGGCTGTCCTTCGCGCGGGCCGGCGGTTCCTACGTCGTGGACGTGCTGCCCGCCTCGCTGGTCGCGGCGGCCGGAATGGCCGCGGCGTTCATCCCGTCGCTGGGCACCGCGATCTCCTCGGCCCGGCCGGAAGAGGGCGGGCTCGCCTCCGGGATCGTCAACACCAGCTATCAGATCGGCTCGGCGCTGGGCCTGGCCGCGATGACCGCGGTGGCGGCGGCCCACGGATCCGGACAGACCGGCGACGTCAAGGCTCTGACCAACGGGTTCTCCGCGGCCTTCGTGGGTGCGGCGGTGCTGGCCGCGGCCGGAGCGGCGGCCTCGCTGCTGACGCTGCGTGTGCCGCGGCCCCAGGCGGCGGGTGCGGGTGCGGGCGAGGAAGCGAACGACGGCGCCCTCGCCTCAGCCAGCTGAAGTGCCCGACGAAGCGGCGCGCCGCCCCAACCGGGGAGGCGCGCCGCTTCATGCCGTGCGGGCTCAGGCGGTCCGCGTCGGGTCGTCCACGGTCGGCACCGTGCCCTCGCGGTGCGCACGCTTCACGTCCTCGACGTACTCGCGGCTGAACATCGCGGCCAGTATCGCCACGCCACCGCGGGCCACGCGGACCTCGCCGTTGTGGATCCGTCCGGTCAGCCGGACGCGGCGGCCGTCCTCGGGGTACTCGCCGGTGCGGGCGTACTGCCGCCCGACTCCGTCCTTCACCTTGCCGCTGCCGGTCCACGCGACGTCCTCGTACTCCACGACGGTCCCGTCCGGCACCAGCAGCTTCACCATGGCGCGCTCCAGGTCCAGGTCGACGACCAGCTCGCCGGCCGGCAGCTGGGGCGAGCGCAGGTCCAGCACGACGGAGCCGCGGCGGGCCCGGACCTCGAAGCGGTCGGCGGTGGTCCAGTTGCCCAGGCGCTTGAGCGCGTCGTGGTCGGCGTGCAGGCGGACCGGCTCGGCGGCGGCTTCGGCGACGGCGCCGGTCAGGCCGCGGGTCAGGGCGCTGTCGGTGGTGTTGTTCGGCATCTCGGTCTCCTCGGGTTCTGCCCTCTGCGCCGGTGTCGGCGGCTGGGGGCCGGGGTTCCTGCTGACACCTTCATAGTTGCACTGACACTAGTTGCATGTCAACTAGATCTGTCGACACTAGTCGCAGAGCGGCTATGATGACGGCATGGCCCCAGCTCAGAACCCCACGACCCGCCGCTCCCCGCTCGCCCTGGCAGTGCTGGCCCTGCTCGCGTACAAGCCGCTGCATCCGTACGGCGTACAGCGGCTCCTGAAGGAGTGGGGCAAGGAGAAGGTCGTCAACGTCGGCCAGCGGGCGAGCCTTTACAAGACGATGGAGCGGCTGACTGCGGCCGGCCTGATCGCCGTCCGCGAGACCGAGCGCGACCAGCAGTACCCGGAGCGGACCGTCTACGAGGTCACCGACGCCGGCCGGGAGGCGGCGCGGGCCTGGATCGACGACATCGTGCGCGCGCCGAAGCCGGAGTACCCGGAGTTCCCGGCGGCGCTGTCGTTCGCGATGATGCTCGAGCCGCAGGCGGTGCTCGCCGCGATGCGCGAGCGCCGCTCGGTGGTGGAGAAGGCGCTGGCGAAGGCCGAGCAGGACGTGGCCGACGCGCGACAGTACGGGCTGCCGAAGGTGACGCTGCTGGACGACGAGTACCTGGTCGCGATCACCGCGGCGGAGCTGCGGTGGCTCGAGGGGGTCGTCGCCGAGTTGGAGAGCGGCGAGCTGACGTGGAGCCTGGAGCTGCTTCAGCCGTTCACGGCTGAAGATGAAGAAGCCGAAGCTGACGGAGCGGAGGAGGCGTCGTAGCCGACGGCACGGCCGACCCGCCGGCCGGAGCTTGCGACGCGGTCAGCGTCTGAGCCGCAGCCGTTGCCCCGCCCCCACCTCGCTCAGGGCGCGACCATCTTCGCGGTCAGCGCCACCACGGCCGCACGCCGCGTCTCCGGGGTGTCGTCGGCGACCCCGCCCATCAGCATCTTGGCGATCTGCGGCAGCGAGCTCCACATCTGCGCCAGGTGCACCACCAGCAGCATCAGCACCCTGGCGTCGAGCGCGGAGTCGATCTGTCCGCCCCGCTGCGCCGCGGCGATCGACTGGACCTTCGCCATGTAGTGCGCGGTCCGTTCCTGCTCGGCGGGCAGCTCGCAGTCGCCGCCGAGTTCCAGCGCCTCCCAGTGGACCAGCCGCGCGAAGTGCGGGTGCGCCAGGTGGTAGTCGTAGATCCGGCCGACGTGTTCGGGCAGGTCCGCCGCCGCCTCGGGGGTCAGCGGCACCGCGCCGGCCAGTTTCTTCAGCTCGCAGTCCAGCACCGTGGCGAACAGCTGCTCCTTGTTGCCGAAGTACTGGTAGATGCGCTCCTTGTTCACACCGGCCGATTTCGCGACGCGGTCCACGCGCGCGCCCTGGAAGCCGTGCTCGGCGAACTCCTCGACGGCGGCGTCGAGCAGGAGGCGCTTCGTCTTCTCGGTGTCCCAGGCCATGACCCCAGTCTAGCGCATTCCCAACTGTTCGGTTGGACATCGGCGGGCCGCTGTGCCATGATTCCAACCAAGCAGTTGGAAACAACGCAGGGGAGATCGAGATGTCCGAGAAGCGCACGCCCTCCATCCACCGCCGCGTGCTCCTGACCTGGGTCGCGGTGTACCCGACGATCACCATCCTGCAGACGCTGCTGGGCTCGCGGGTGGCCGGCTACCCGCTGCCGGTGCGCACGCTGGTGCTGACCGTCTTCATGGCCCCGCTGGTGACCTACCTGATGCTGCCGGCGGTGATGAAGGCGCACGCCAAGGTGGTCGCGAAGGCGCCGGCGCGCCGCCGGGTCAGCGGCTGAGCCTCAGCGGAGGCCCATCGCCCGAGGCCCGGCGGCAAGGCGCCTCAGCGGTTGACCGGGCGATCCCCGGACCGGGCCGGCAGCACCCGGTCCAAGGTCTCGGCC
>JABFXP010000393.1 GCA_013361685.1 Catenulispora sp. | reverse complement strand
CGTCACGTCCGCCGTCACGTCTCGGGCATCGACGGTCACGCACTGTCAGCTCACCCGATCATCCGCCGGCTCAATCGTCGACCGTGGTCACCACCTGGCGCATCGGCGTCAGGCCGGCCGCCACGCACAGGATCGCGCCGCCCAGCGCCGACCACAGGCCCCACTGCATGCCGTGGTCGGAGGCCCGCTCGATCTGGATCACCACCAGGACCACGCCGATCACGCCGAGCGCCCCGGCCAGCCGGGTCAGCCACCCGGAGCGTTCGGCCAGACCCAGGACCGCCAGCAGGCCCAGCACGATCGCCGGGCCGCCGATGCTGTGCAGCACGTCCTGCGCACTGCCGAACGTGTCCTGATACACCGCCCGCCAGGACGTGTCGACGCCCTTCATGTCCCGGGTCCACTTCAGGAACCCGGAGGCGATCAGGCCCGCGGCGCCGGCCGCGGTGAGCAGCAGGCGGGAAGCCACGCCGAGCGGGCGTACCTGCCGGGCGTGGATGGGGGTGTGCGTCGTCATGTGTCTCACCACCTTGCGGCGCGCGATGCCGACGGCGAACACTTCGCCCGCACACGGCGACGGCATGTTCGCGCCGTAGGTGCCTGGTGACCGCTGCGGGCGGTTCGAAACGCCGACGCCCGCAGCGGATCAGGGAACGAGCAACCTTGTCAGGCTTCTCAGACCCGTCGGCTTCCTCAGGCCGTGGCTTCGAGCCCCTGGGTGCCCTGGGCGGCGGGCGACTCGGCCTCGGCGTCGGCCGCCTCGTGCTGCGTGCCCGGCTTGAGCCCGATGAACGCCACGAGCGCGGCGAGCACCATGACGCCGCCCATCGCGTAGAAGATCGTCTCAGTGGACTGGGCGAAGGCCAGCTGGTAGAAGTGCGGGATCTTCGACAGGTCCGGCGTGCCGTCGCCGGAGCCGCCCTTGTTCTGCATCTGGGCCAGTTGGTCGGCCATCTGGTCGGCCTGGGCGCGCGGCACACCCTGCGTCTGCACCAGTTGGTTCGCGACGTTGACCCGCATCCGCGTGACCAGCGTCGTGCCCAGCACCGCGATGCCGAGGCTGGCCGCGTAGTTGCGGACGGTCTGCGTGATGCCGGTGGCCTCGCCGTAGGAGAAGCGCCCGGCCTGGTTCAGCGCGTCGGTGTTGGCCGGGGAGAGCATCAGGCCCATGCCGGCCCCGGCCACCACGATGAACCACTGCTGCTTGGCGAAGTCGAGCGTCGTGACCTTGCCCGCCCACAGGAAGAACCCGACGGCCGCCAGCGCGCAGCCCAGCGTCACCGGCAGCTTGGCGCCGACCCGGTCCAGCAGCCGCCCGCCGATCTGGGTGGCGATGGCGAACCCGACGAAGAAGAAGAGCAGGAACACCCCGGCGTCCTTGGCCTGCTTGCCCAGCGAGATCTGCGCGTACTCGCTGGAGAAGACGAACAAGGGCACGAAGGTCAGCATCGCGATGCCGAGCACCAGGTTCTGGGTGAGGAAGGTGCGGTTCTTGAAGATCGCCATGTCGATCAGCGGCGAGCCCGGGGTCCGCACCTCGATGCGCCAGAACACCACCAGCAACGCCAGGCCGGCGGCGATGCAGACGCCGATCGCCGGGTTCGTCCAGCCCCACAGCGGCGCCTGCTGGAACCCGAACACGCCCAGCACGATGCCGGCGGTGATCAGCGCCAGCCCGCGGTAGTCCATGCGGGCCGGGCGGTAGTCGGTCTCCGGCTTGGACAGCGCGATCAGCAGCACGGCGACCGCCGCGACCGGCAGGTTGACCCAGAAGATGGCGCGCCAGGTCCACTGCGTCAGGAAGCCGCCCATGATCGGGCCGATCGCGGTCAGGGCGCCGGCGATGCCGAAGAACGTGGCCAGCGCCTTGCCGCGCTCGCGCACCTCATAGGTCTGCACCACGATGGCCAGCGCGGCCGGGAACATGATGGCGCCGCCCAGGCCCTGCAGGGCGCGGAAGGCGATCAGCCAGGCCTCGGCCAGGCTGCCCTTGGGCGTGGCGCCGCACAGCGCCGAGGCGCCGGCGAAGATGATGACGCCCCAGGTCACCATGCGCCGGTGCCCGAGGGTGTCGGCCAGCCGGCCGCCGAAGGCGAACAGCGAGGCCAGGGCGAGCAGGTAGGCGTTGACCGCCCACTGCACGCCGGTCGCCGACAGCCCCAGCCTGGTCTGGATCTGCGGGACCGCGATGGACACGATGGTCTGGTCGATGAAGGTCATCGCGACGGCGAAGATCATCGCCGCCAGTACCAGGCTCTTCGACCGGCCGTGCACCGGTGATGCTTCGGACACTGTTTCCCACTCCCCTGTGAAACCCCGGAAAATCCCTGTCACACCATCCGCGCACTCGCTCATAGTCCTGATGCCGAGCCGCAGTGACCCCCGATCCGCCCCCGGGGCTCGCGGTAGGACGCGAGCTTGCTCGGCCGCCCCCTACCGAATTCCCCGCAGCGCGGGCGACCGACACGCCATCATGCTGGATACCCGGCGGTAGCGCTACGGTTCGGACGTCCGGAGCCCCGGCGGCTCCAGCGAACCGCCACCGCCGGACTCGTCTGTACTCGCTTGTCCTCGTGGTCCGGCCGAAGCGAAGAGTCGGCGAACACTCGGTGACATCCGAGTTCCGACGTCAGCGGGCCTGCGACAATGATCGCGATTGATATCCTGGGCCTCTGGCCGCGGCGCGCGGACCCCCATGGTCCGCGGCGGTGCCGTGCCACCGCCCGCCGTCGCGATCACCCGCCGAGGAAGCCACCATGGACGAGCCGGACTCCGGCTTGGGGGCCCCCGCGGTGTACGACGCCTCGGCGTCGGCGCCCGCCCCGCGCACGCTCATCGCCATCCTGCACGCCACCGCCGCCGCGCACCCGGACGCCACCGCCCTGGACGACGGCCGCCGCGCGCTGGACTACACGGCGCTGCTGGCCGAGGCCCGGGCGATGGCCGGCCGGCTGGCCGCCGCCGGGGTGGGCGCCGGCGACCGGGTCGGCGTCCGCGTGCCGTCGGGAACCGTCGACCTCTACATCGCGATCCTCGGCGTGCTCACCGCCGGCGCCGCCTACGTCCCGGTGGACGCCGACGACCCGGACGAGCGCGCCCGCCTGGTGTTCGGCGAGGCCGCGGTCCGCGCGGTGGTCGGCGAGGGGCTGCGGATCAGCCCCCAGACGGCGACGACCGACGTCCCGGGCTCAAAGCCGGATGACGACCCGAGCGCTGATTCACCTGACGACCTGCGTGACGACCCGCGCACCACATCCACCCCCGGACCTGCCGCCGCCCGCCGCCCGGCCCGCGAACCCACCACCGGCGACGACGCCTGGATCATCTTCACCTCCGGCTCCACCGGCAAACCCAAGGGCGTGGCCGTCAGCCACCGCAACGCCGCGGCCTTCGTCGACGCCGAGGCCGGACTGTTCCTGCGGCAGGCGCCGATCGGCACCTCCGACCGGGTCCTGGCCGGACTGTCGGTGGCCTTCGACGCCTCCTGCGAGGAGATGTGGCTGGCCTGGCGCAACGGCGCCTGCCTGGTCCCGGCCCCGCGCGCGCTGGTGCGCAGCGGCGTGGACCTGGGCCCGTGGCTGGTCGAGAACGGCATCACCGTGGTCTCCACGGTCCCGACCCTGGCCTCGCTGTGGCCCGCCGAGGCGCTGGCCGACGTCCGGCTGCTGATCTTCGGCGGCGAGGCCTGCCCCCCGGAGCTGGCCGAACGCCTGGCGGTGCCGGGCCGCGAGGTCTGGAACACCTACGGCCCCACCGAGGCCACCGTCGTGGCCACCGCCGCGCCGCTGACCGGGCAGGGCGTCGTGCGCATCGGCCTGCCGCTGGACGGCTGGGAGCTGGCGGTCGTCGACGAGGCCGAGGAGCCGGTCCCGCTCGGCGGCTCCGGCCAGCTGGTGATCGGCGGCGTCGGCCTGGCCCGCTACCTGGACCCGGAGAAGGACGCCGAGAAGTACGCGCCGCTGAAGTCGACGGGCTGGGACCGCGCCTACCGCAGCGGCGACCTGGTCCGCGCCGACCCCGAGGGCCTGGTCTTCCTCGGCCGCGCCGACGAGCAGGTCAAGCTCGGCGGCCGCCGCATCGAACTCGGCGAGGTGGACGCGGCGTTGCAGGCGCTGCCCGGCGTCCAGGGCGCAGCGGCCGCCGTGAAGACCACCGCCGGCGGCGCCGAGGTCCTGGTCGGCTACATCCTGCCGAGCGCCGCGCAAGAGACCCCGGGGTTCGACGCCCACGGCGCCCGCACACTGTTGTCCGAACAGCTGCCCGCGGCGCTGGTCCCGCGCCTCGCCGTCGTCGACACCCTGCCGCTGCGCACCTCCGGCAAGGTCGACCGCGACGCCCTGCCCTGGCCGCTGCCCGGCGTCGAGGAGCCCACCGAGGCCGCCGAGCTCACCGTCGCCGAAGAGTGGCTGGCCGAACGCTGGTCCACCATCCTGGGCGCGCGCCCGAACCACCCCGAGACCGACTTCTTCGACTCCGGCGGCAGCAGCCTGGTGGCGGCGAAGTTCGTGTCCATCCTGCGCTCCCGCTACCCCACGGTCACGGTGCGGGACGTCTACGACAACCCGACGCTGGGCGAGCTGGCCGCCCGCCTGCTGACCCTGGCCCCGGAGGCCACCGACGAGATCGCCGAGTCGGTGCCCGACGTGCCGCCGGTCCCCCGCCGAGCCCAACTGGCCCAGACTCTGCTGATGGTGCCACTCGCCACCCTCGGCGTGATCCGCTGGCTGACGCTGCTGGCAGTGGTGGGAAACCTGGTCGACGCGCCCTGGGTGCCGACCGTGTCCTGGTGGTGGGTGTTCGCGGGCTTCGTGTTCTTCGTGACACCCCCGGGCCGCATCATGATCACCGCGGGCGGCGCGCTGATCCTGCTGCGGGGCCTGCGCCCGGGCGACTACCCGCGCGGCGGCTCGGTGCACCTGCGGCTGTGGGCCGCCGAACAGCTCGCGGCCCGGGTCGGCGTCCTGACCACGGCCACCGGCCCGTGGAACGCCCTCTACGCACGGGCTCTCGGCGCCCGTCTGAGCCCTGATGTCGACCTGCACTCCCCACCGCCGATCACCGGCCTGCTCCGGATGGGCCCGGGCGCCTCGGTGGAACCCGAGGTGGACCTGACCGGCTACTGGATCGACGGCGGCCGGGTCCGCGTCGGCGAACTCCGCATCGGCGCCGGAGCCTCGGTCGGCGCCCGCTCGGTGCTGCTGCCCGGCGCGCGCATCGGCGAGCGGGCCCGCATCGCTCCCGGCTCCTCGGTCGGCGGCGTGGTCCCGGCGGGCCAGCAGTGGGCCGGCTCCCCCGCCGTCCGGCTGCGCAAGGCGGAGCGGGCTCCCGGCCCGGCCCGCCGATCGCGACTGTGGACCTGGATCTACGGCCTGACGGCTGTCGCTCTGGCGCTGTTCCCGCTCGTCGCGGCGGTACCGGCGCTCATCGTCGTGGCCTTGTTCATGCGCGGCACCGAGACGGTCTGGGAGGGCTTCGGTTACGCCCTGGCCGGCCTGGTCCCCGCCACACCGCTGTTCGTGGTCTGCTACGCCCTGCTGACCCTGGTCTGCGTCCGGGCGCTGAGCGTCGGCATGACCGCCGGCGACCACCCGCTGCACAGCTACCGCGCCTGGCAGACCTGGTGCACGCTGCAACTGATGGCGATGGCGCGGATCTGGATCTACCCCCTCTACGCCAGCATCCTGACGCCCACGTGGCTGCGGGTGCTCGGCATGCGCGTCGGCCGCGGCGTGGAGATGTCCACGGTGCTGGCCGTCCCGGCCATGACGACGGTGAACGACGGCGCCTTCCTGGCCGACGACACCATGATCGCCCCCTACGAGATGGCCGGCGGCTGGCTCCGCGTCGGGCAGTCCCGCATCGGCAAACGCGTGTTCGTCGGCAACTCCGGCATGGTCGCCCCGGGCCGCAAACTGCCGAAGGAGAGCCTGGTCGGCGTCCTGTCAGCGGCACCCCACAAGGCCAAGCGCGGCAAGTCCTACCTGGGCATGCCCCCCGAACGCCTCCGCCGCCCCGGCCAGGAGGTCGACGACGCCCTGACCTACAACCCCCCGCGCCGGCTGATGGCGGCCCGCGCGACGATCGAGGTCCTGCGCCTGCTCCCGGCAATGCTCACCGCCGCCCTGGCACTGGCGACGGTGGCGTCCCTGGCCGACGTCGCCCACCGATGGGGCACGCCGTGGGCGGTGCTACTCGGCGGAATCGCATTCCTCGCCGCCGGGCTAGTAGCCGCCACAGTAACCGTCGCCGCCAAGTGGACTCTGGTCGGCCGCATCCGGGTCAGCGAACAACCACTCTGGAGTTCCTTCGTCTGGCGCAACGAACTCGCCGACAACTTCGTCGAACTGATCGCCGCCCCATGGTTCGCCGACCCCTGGCTGGGTACCGCGCCTCTGAACATGTGGCACCGGGCGATGGGCTCCAAGGTGGGGCGCGGCGTCTGGTGCGAGACCTACTGGCTGCCGGAGGCGGATCTGATCGTGCTGGCGGACGCGGCAACCGTGAACCGAGGCTGCGTCGTACAGACCCACCTGTTCCACGACCGGGTGATGAGCATGGACACGGTCGTCCTGGAACCCGGGGCCACACTCGGCCCCCAGGGCGTCATCCTGCCCGCCGCCGCGATCGGCACCCAGGCCACCGTCGGCCCCGCCTCCCTGGTCATGCGCGGCGAGTCCGTCCCGGCCCACACACGCTGGCAGGGCAACCCCATCGCCCCATGGCCGGAGCAGCAGTGAGCGACATGAACAGCGCCTACTTTCCCCGCCGCGGCAACGAGGGCTATCTCGTCGAGACCTACGACCTGACCCTCGACTACCGCGTCGGCCCCAACCGCCTGTCAGCGGTGGCAGTGATCACCTTGTGGACCACCGAGCCCCTGTCCACCGTCACCCTGGACCTGGCGGACCTGCGCGTGGACCGCGTCATCCTCCAAGACGGCCGCCGCCTGCGCTACGACCACCAAAAAGAGAAGCTGCGCGTCCGTCTCCCAGCCCAGGTCCCCGCAGGCCACCAACTCATCCTCGAAATCGTCTACCGAGGAAGCCCACACCCCACCTCCAGCCGCTACGGCGGCCTGGGCTGGGAACAGCTGAACGACGGCGTCCTGGTAGCCAGCCAACCCACCGGCGCCCCCTCCTGGTTCCCCTGCGACGACCGCCCCGACCACAAATCGGCGTATCGCTTCACCATCACCACGGCCTCCCAGTACCAGGTGGTGGCCAACGGCCGCCTGGCAGCGGTCGCCCACAGCGGCTCCACCTCCACCTGGAGCTACGTCCAAGACACACCCATGGCCACCTACCTGGCGACCATCCAAATCGGCCCCTACCAACGCCACGAACTCCCCGGCACAGTCCCCCAACGCCTAGTAGCACCGATCCGCCGCCTCCCCGCAGCGAAAGACGCACTGGCACGCCAAGACGCGATGATGACGCTGTTCAGCGACCTCTTCGGCCCGTATCCCTTCGACGGATACACAGTGGTGGTCACCGACGACCGCCTCGAAATCCCGATCGAAGCCCAAGGCATCTCCATGTTCGGCGCCAACCACATGGACCAGGACTGGTCGAACCAGCGTCTGATCGCCCACGAACTAGCCCACCAATGGTTCGGCAACAGCCTGACGCTGGGCAACTGGCGCGACATCTGGCTCCACGAAGGCTTCGCCTGCTACAGCGAATGGCTATGGTCCGAAGCCTCCAACAACCGCTCAACAGACGACCACGCCCGCACATGGCACAGCCGCCTGAAGCACGAGCCGGAGGACCTGGTACTGGCGAACCCGGGCCCGGCGAACCTGTTCGACGACCGCGTGTACAAGCGCGGAGCGCTGACACTGCACGCGCTACGGCGGACGGTCGGCGACGCGGCATTCTTCGGGACACTGCGGAAGTGGACGGCAGAGTATCGGCACGGGACGGTGTCGACGGAGGGCTTCGCAAAAGTAGCCGAAGCGGTCTCGGGACGGGACCTCAGCGGGTTCTTTGAGGCGTGGCTTTGGGACGAGCGGTTGCCGCCGTTGTCTTGAGCTTCAGGACCCTGAACTAGTCGCCGGTCCCGCGACCGGATCAGGCAACCTCGCATGCCCAACCGCCCCAACC
>JABFXP010000904.1 GCA_013361685.1 Catenulispora sp. | reverse complement strand
GTCGATCACAGCGACGGCGGACAGCAGGCGCTGGACAGGCGGCCGTAGTCGACGTGCCGCCGACAGACGAGGGCCACTCCATTGCGAGACATGAAGAGAGCGTTGCACGAACGCGATTGCCCGTCCATTTCCTGTCCGAATTCTGGACGGATTTAAGGCTTCGGATACAGGCTTTTTCGGAAAGCTTTTATATTGGCTTCCGAAACATTTCTAGTCCGAGGCAACGCGGCCGGTCCTACGCGGCGCGCCTGCGCAGCCGCACCACCAGCAGATACATCTCGCAGCCGAGGCAGAAGCCGAAGACCGCGTTGAGGAAGGCGGCGGCGAGGGCCAGAGCGGTGGCGACGATGCCGAGCGCAGTGACGCCCGAGAGGTAGCCGATGGCACCGACCAGCGCGAAGGCGAGTCCCACGGCTTGAGCGAAGCGCGGGGGCGCCTCGTCTTCGAAGGCGGTGGGCGCAGCGAGGCGGGGGCGGATCAGGTGGGCGAAGAGCAGGCCGTAGGGGGCGCGGCGGAGCCCGGCGGCGGCGCCGATGGCGAAGACCACGGCCTGCGCGGCCAGCAGCCAGCCGCTGCCGGTGGCCAGGACGATCAGCAGCACGACGGTGGTCACGCCCGCGCCGAACCTCGGGCCGCGAACATCGACGCGCCGCGCGGGCGGGGTGACCTGGGATTCCGTCATGCGGCCAGGGTAGATCGGCGATCCGGCGGCCGGACCTGCGTCTCAAGCCCTGGACACAGGATGGAATAACCAATGAGACGAAGGCACTGTGTCGGCTATGGATCCCACCGGTTTGCTCGCCGCGGGCGGCGTGCTCGTCGCGGCCTCGGGCTTCGGGCTGTGGCGCAAGCGGACCGACGGCGCCGTGCGCGAGACCCGTTCGGCCGATACTGCTGCCGATACCGCTGGCGGCGGCGACATTCAGCGCCTTACCCCAGCCGACCTGGGCCTTGAGTCGGACGGTGGCTCCGACACCGGCCGCAGCGCCGGTGCCGGAACCACCGTCAAGGGCGGCGGTGCCATCGCTGCCGACCGGTTCGGCCTCGACGCCGCCGGCCTGCACCCTCGCGCCACCCTGGTCCAGTTCTCCTCGAAGGTCTGTCAGTACTGCGGCCCGACCCGCCGCCTGCTCACCGAACTGGCCGACCGCCACGCGGTGTCCTTCGTCGAGATCGACGCCGAGGACCGGCTCGACCTCGCCCGGCGCCTGTCGGTCCTGCGCACTCCCACCGTGCTGCTGCTCGATCCCGAAGGCCGGATCACCCACCGCGTCTCCGGGCCGCCCCGCCGCGCCGAACTCTCGGCCGCCGTGAGCCGCCTGGCAGGCGATCCGATATCCGCCGTCCGGGAATCTTGATTCCCCGGAAAAGAATCAGTCGGCCGGCACTGCATTTCGGCGACCATTGATTTCTGGCTCCGAAACATCCGTCATCCCGACACCCGACGCCGCAACTCGCCACACAGCCCGACCAGCGCCCGGGCCCGCGCGAACTCCGTCGGCGTGAAATCGAACCCCGCGCGCGTCAGCAGCAGCGTGCCGCCGCTCGGGTCGGGCAACGTCATCAGCGTCCCGGCGCACGTCGCCTCCTCGGCCTCGCGCGGCTCCCACGCCACTGCGCACTGCCCGAACAGATCGTGCAGCGCCACCGGCAGCCCGGCGTCCCCGGCCGCCATCCGCGCCGCGAGCGTCAGCACCCGCGCGGGCGCGTCGGTCAGGTCGTCCCGGGCGGCGCGGTCCACGTGCAGCACGTCCGCGCCGCCGGCCGCGATGGCCGTCGCGAGCACGTCGCCGCCGATCTCCGGCGGCACGTCCACCAGGAACTCGTCGATCACCCCGTCGCCCAGCGGGTGGACCTGCAAGCCCACGATGTTCGCGCCGAGCCCGGCCAGCCGTTCGCACACCGCCGCCAGACTCCCGGGCCGGTCGCGCACCACGGCCCGGATCCGCCACAGGGTCAACGCGGCTTCCTGCCATTCCCCGATGTCCAGCTCAAGGCCGTCGATGGGGCGCACCGACGCGAACGGCCGGTGTGCCCGCAGCCGTCCCGGACCGTGCGCCCGCCACCACCACTGCAACACCGACGCCGCGAGCAGCGCCGCGCCGAGCGCGACCAGCAGCGCCCAGCCGTAGTGCCGCCGGCCCAGCACCTCCGTGAACAACCCGGCGGTGCCCACCGCGAGGAACAGCACCGCCAACTCGACGATCTCGCGCCGCCAGCTCCATTCGGGCCGGCGGCGACCCCGGCCGGGGCCGTGACTTCCCAGTGAGCTCAGTGTCCTCATGCCACCACTGTCGCCGAGCCTTGTTGCATGATCAGGTCCGCGCTGTCACGTCCGCGTGAACGGTGCCCCGCTGTTGCGCCGGATCCGGCTTACGCAGCCTGCGCAGCAACAAGGCGTTGAAGGTCACGATGATCGTCGACGCGCTCATCAACAGCGCCGCCCACTCCGGCCGCAGCAGCACGCCGGTGGCCGGGTAGAGGACGCCGGCCGCGATCGGGATGGCCAGCAGGTTGTAGATCGCAGCCCAGAACAGGTTCTGCTTGATCTTGCGGCGGACCGCGCGGGCCACGGTCAGGGCGTGGGCGACGTCGGCCGGGTCGTCGCGGACCAGCACCACGTCGGCGGTCTCGACCGCGACGTCGGTGCCCGCGCCGATGGCGACGCCGACGTCGGCGGCGGCCAGCGCCGGGGCGTCGTTGACGCCGTCGCCGACCATCGCGACCCGGGCGCCGCCGGCCTGGAGCGCGGTGATCTGCGCGGCCTTGTCGGCCGGGAGCACGTCGGCGATGACGGTGTCGACGCCGACCTGCCGGGCCACCGACTCGGCGGTGCGCGCCTGGTCGCCGGTGAGCATGACGGTCCGGATGCCCTGGGCGTGCAGCGCGCGGACGGCGGCGGCCGCCGAGGGCCGCACCGCGTCGGCGACCGCGATCAGCCCCAGCGGCTTGCCGTCGGCGGCCACGTACATCGCGGTCTTGCCGTCGGCTGCGAGGGCCTGCGCCCGGTCGGTCAGGGCGGCCAGCGCGTCCGGGCCCACGCCCGCGCGGCGCAGCAGCCGGGTGTTGCCGATCAGGACCCTGCGACCGTCCACGACCGCGGCGACCCCGTGGCCGGGCACCGAGTCGAAGTCTGCCGGCACGGCGACGGCCAGTCCCCGGTCCCGGGCCGCGCCGACGATCGCCTCGGCCAGCGGATGCTGCGAGGGCTGGTCGGCGCCCGCGGCCAGCCGGAGCAGTTCCTCCTCGTCCACGCCGTCGGCCGGAACCAGGTCGGTGACCGACGGCCGCCCGGCGGTGAGCGTGCCGGTCTTGTCGAACACGACGGTGGTGATGCCGGCGGTGGACTCCAGGGCGGTCGCGTTCTTGAACAGCACGCCGCCGCGCGCGCCCTGCCCGACGCCGACCGTGATCGCGGTCGGGGTGGCCAGCGCCAGGGCGTCGGGGCAGGCGATGACGATCGCCGAGACCGCGGCGGTGACGGCGAAGCCGACGCCGTGCGTCCCGAAGACCGTCCAGGCCAGGAAGGTGAGGACGCCGGCTGAGAGCGCGACGTAGACCAGGTATTTGCCGGCGGTGTCGGCCAGGCGCTGCGCGGGCGCCTTGGACGCCTGCGCGTTCTGCACCATCTGCACGATGCGGGCCAGCGCGGTGTCGCTGCCGACGGCGGTCGCGGTGAAGGTGAACGCGCCGGTGGTGTTGATGGTGCCGCCGATCACCGGATCGCCGGGGCGTTTGGCCACCGGCACCGGCTCGCCGCTGATCATCGACTCGTCGACGTAGCTGGACCCCTCGGCGACGCCGCCGTCGACCGGGACCTTCTCCCCGGGGCGGACCGCGATCACGTCGCCGACGGCGACCTGCTCCAGCGGCACGTCGGCCTCGACGCCGGCGCGGACCACGCGGGCGGTCGGCGGGGCCAGGCTCAGCAGCGCCTCCACGGCGCGGCCGGTGGCGTAGCGGGAGCGCATCTCCAGCCAGTGGCCGATGAGGCTCAGGGTGGTCAGCATCGCGGCGGCTTCGAAGAAGACGTCGTCGACGCCGAGGAAGACGGCGAAGACCGAGTAGATGTAGGACACCAGGACGCCGGTGGCGATCAGCGTCATCATCGTGACCTCGCCGCGGCGCAGCGACCGGGCGGCCGAGGAGATGAAGGGCCAGCCGCCCCACAGCACGACCGGGGTGGCGAGGATCAGGCCGAACCAGCCCATGGACAGGCCGAACGGCGGGTCGGTGCGCAAGCCGATGCTGTGGCCGATCGGGGAGAACAGGACGATCGGGATGGTGATGATCGCGCTGATGATGAAGCGGCGGAACATGTCGGCGACCATGGCGGCGCCGTGGTCGGCGTGTTGGTCGTGGGCGGCGTGGTCGCCGGGGGCAGCATGGTCGTCGTGCTGAGCGTGATGAGCATGCTCAGCGTGTTCTGCGTGTCCCCCAGCCTGATCGACCTGAGCTGTCTGATCGGCGTGGCCGACCGCCGGATGCCCCGGGTGGCAGCACGACCCGTCGCAGCTCTCGCAGGTGCACTCCAGCCCGATCCCGTCGCTCCCCGCGCGCAGCCGCGCCGGATCGGTGCGGGCCGCGTCGTAGGTGACGTGCGCCACCGACCGCGTGCGGTCCAGATGGACCGCCGTCACGCCGGGCAGCGCGGCGAGATCACGCTCGGCCCCGGCCAGCTCGGTCCCGCAGAAACACCTGGTGAGCGCGATCTCGGCGACATGGTCGGCAGAATGGGTGCGCATATGATCACCATATACCCTACCCGGGTATCGTGCTGGAGAAGCGCCACACCTCCCCCGGACGGGGCAGTCCGCCACCCATACGGGCCACCGCACCCCGTCGCCCACAAGCCCCACCGCCCCGCGGAAACGATCATGACGGCATGGGTCTCGGTCAGCTGGCGCACGGACAAGGACTGAAAATCGACTGGGCCAAGATGCCCACCTACAACACGGTGATGGCGGTCGCGGCCGGCGCCGGACTGCTGCTGGTGGTGTATCTGGGCGCCACACTCCTGCGCGGCCGTCCCTTCATCCCCGACGGCTGGGCGCTCGCCTTCGGCGTCAACGGCCTGATCCTGTTCCTGACCGGCCTGCACATGACCCTGACCTGGCCGCTCGCCGGCCAGGGCTTCCCGTTCGACAACATCGTCTTCGGCGAGCCGTCGCTGGTGTTCGGCGTGTTGATGCTGGCCGCCGCGTTCTTCCTGTGGAAGAAGGGCGCGTCGCTGTCCCAGGACCCGGACGCCGCCCCGCACACCGCACGCTTCAGCTACCTGGCCCGGCTGGCCGCACCGATGTCCGTGCTGATCGTCGGCATCGGCCTGGGCTGTTTCGGCATCGCGGCGGCGGGCTGGAAGTACACGCTGTTCGCCGCGCCGCCCGAGGAGCCGATCTCCGGCCACTTCGCCGACCATCCGCTGCTGGAGGCCACGTTCATCTCCGGCTTGTACGTTCTGGTCGGCGCCGGCGCCGTACTGTTCCCGCTGGCGCTGCGCAGTCCCCGCAGCGCCCTGCCGACGGTGGTCGGCGTGTGCTGGACGCTGGCGGGGCTGGCCTTCCTCCTGTTCGGCGCGTTGAACTACTTCACGCACATCGGGCTGATCGTCAACACGCAATAGGGACCTGGCTCAGAGCGCGCCGAGCCAACCCGCGAGGATCTCGAAGTCGGCCGCCGTCAGCCCCTTCGCCGGGTGCACGAAGTGGAACAGCATCGGTGCCTCGCTGCGCGCGTCCGCATACAGCTGGTCGGCGTACGTGATGTCGTCGTCGATGAACGCGAACGGCCGCCCAGCGGCGTACTCCAGCAGCGTCGGCGTCTTCCAGCACAGGTCCGCCGGCGCATCGGCGTTCAAGTCCTCCGGCCACCCGACCACCGGCAGCGCGGGCAGCCCGATCCGCGGCCCGATCCAGGCGTTGGCGTCGTCCTCCCACGACGTGGCCCACACCAGTTCTGCGGGCAGCGCCAACAGCTGTTCGCCGTGCTCCGGGTTCAGCACCACCCGCAGGGGTTGCAGCTCGGGGTCCGCCCACAAATCCGGACGCATTTCATGGATCTGATACTCCGCGGGCAGCGAGTCCAGCCGGATCGCGAAGGGGTTCAACGGGCCGTCCACGTCCAGGAACAGGAGCGGTCGGCGCGCCTCAGAAGCTGTCATACGATCAGCGTAGGTCCTCTCCGATACCTCCCGGACGAACCCTTGATCGAGCCTGAGGCACCGGCTACCGGACCGGAGAGCCCGCCATCGCCAGTAGATCAGATTCCTGATATGTACCGATTCGCTCCGGCGCGCCGTAGATCTCGCGGATCAAACGTTGCAGCAGCGCGTTCACGGGCGTCGGCACGTCGTGGCGGCGGCCGAGGACGCAGATCTCACCGTTGAGGAAGTCGGTCTCGGTGCTGGCCTGGCCGCGGCGGACGCTCTGCCAGGTGGAGCCGGCCGGACGGGACCGGCCCTCGATCTCGGTCGGCGTGACCAGCGCGGCGCGACCGGATCGTTCGTCCACGGCGATCCCGGCGGCGGCCAGGCACGCCCGGCCCTCCTGCTCCGCGAGCTCGGCGATCGGGCCGCGGCGGGCCGCCGGGCCGCACAATGCTTCGACGACGTTTCCCAGATTGCTCAACAGCTTCCCGTATTTGACCGCGCGGATGTCCGCGACCGCCTCGCTGGAGAAACCGGCCTTGGTGAAGGCCACGACCAACTCGTCGAGTTCGGCGTCGTCGCCTCCGGTATGGCGGCCCACGTCCAGCACACCGCGCACCGGACTGGAGAAGCCGCTCACGACGCCCGGTTCCAAGTAGGTGTTCGGGCACATCACGCTCACGCCGTACACCGAGGAGAAGAACCGCTCGGCGACCCGCTCGTTCTCGACGCCGTTCTGCAGACACGCCACCGCCGACGGCGCCGGCAGCGCCCGCCGCAGGGTCAGCAGCGCGTCGAGGGTGTGCTGCGACTTGACGCAGAGCAGGACCATCGCGTCCGGACCGGCGTCGGAGGCGACGAGTTCATCAGGGCTCTTCGCCGCGATCGGAATCCGCTCGGTGCCGCCGGGGGTCTTCAAAACCAGGCCGCCGCCCCGGATCCGGGCCAGATTCTCGCCGCGCGCGACCAGGATCACGGGCGATCCGGACCGGTGCAACGCCCCGGCTACGAAACCTCCGATGGCGCCGGCGCCATAGACCACGAAACGCATTCAGTGCTCCCCTCCACGGACTGACCGCGCCCTGATCAATGCACTGAGAAGCCTTCAGGCTAGATGCCGCCACCGGGCCGGGCAAGGATTTCGGCGGGATTTCCGAAAACGATTTCGTTATGGTCGCCGAAGCGTCGCTGAGCAGGCCCGCGAACGGCGCCGTCGCCCGAACGGCCCAGTGGCCGTGGAGGGCGGACCTTGCGGTCGGGTCCGGCCGGACCAAGCTGGTGGTTCGACCCCCGTGGAGGTGTCCCCATGACCGCCGGCGAACTCACCCCACAGACCGACGGCTCCGATCCGGTCGGCGCGGATCCGGCCGGCGACGACCGACCCGACGAGGACCGACTCGACGAGGACCAGTTCGACGACAACCCGTTCGACCCCCTCGACCCGCCCCACGTCCACGACCCGTCCGCGCCCTACGACCCGAACGCGCGCGTCCCGCTGCCCGGCCGCACCGGCCGGCCGCTGGTCCCGCGCTGGTGCGGCGTGGTGCTGATCGGGCTGGGGCTGCTCACCCTGCCGTGGATCGCGCGCCTGGCGGTGTCGCTGCCGAACCGCGTGCAGACCGACCACTACGCGTTCTCCTGGGCCGGATTCGACGTGCTGCTGGCCGCGCTGCTGCTGTGGACCGGCTGGCGCGCGGTGCGCAACCGCGAGGACATCGGCGTGGCGGCAGCGGTGACCGCCGGGCTGCTGGTGGTCGACGCCTGGTTCGACGTGACCTCGGCGTCCTCGACCGGGATGTTCCTGATCGCGCTGGCGATGGCGCTGTTCGTGGAGCTGCCGCTCGCCGGCTTCTGCCTGTGGCTGGCCGGCCGCGCCGAGTCGGCACGGCGGCGCCGCGCCGCCCGGCTGGTCGCGATGGTGGGGCGGCTGTGGCAGGCCCGGAGCCGGCCGCTGCGGCGGAT
>JABFXP010000537.1 GCA_013361685.1 Catenulispora sp. | reverse complement strand
GCGACCGCGGCGGCGCTCCGCCGCCAGCGCGGCGCGCCGCCGGACCGCAGGGCGCTGCTGCCGGTCGCGCAGGCCAGGACGCCGTCGTCGCCGCGGACGCAGACCGTGGTCGTGAGGTGGGAATGCCGGCCGCTGTGGACCAGCGACTGGTGGTGCGGGTGCTCGGCGGCGCCGGTCATCGTGATGCGGGCGACGCCGTGGGCGGGCAGGTCGAGGGTCCAGCTCAGGTGGCGGCCGTCGCGGCGGGCCGTCGGCGTCGCCGCCACGAAGGCCAGGTCCGCCGGCAGCTGCTGCGTGACCACCGCTTCGGGCAGGGCGTGGTCGGTGGCGTTCCGGACCTCGATCGCGTACGACACCCGCTGCCCTTCGCGGGCGTTCCCGCTGGTGTGCACGGCCACTGACACGCCGCCGTCCGCCGCGTGCGCCACCGGCGTGACCGACAGCGCCGCCGCCAGCGCGGCGCCTGCGAGGCATCGCCTCAGCGCCCGGCAGAGAATGGCTCCATGTGGCATGACATGTTCGACACCGGTATCTCCTACGGCGAGAAGACCCTGCGCACGATCCTGGTCTACGCCGCGATCGTGCTCCTGCTGCGCCTCGCCGGGAAGCGGGAGCTGGCGCAGCTCAACACGCTGGACCTGGCCGTCGTGATGTTGTTGTCGAACGTCGTGCAGAACGCGGTCATCGGTCCGGACAACTCGCTGATCGGCGGGCTCTACGGTGCGGCGGTGCTGATCGCGGTGAACTCGTTCTTCGTCCGGTTCCAGGTCTATCTGACGTATCGCACCCCGAAGTTCGAACGCTGGCTGGAGGGGACGCCCAGCGTCCTGATCCGGGACGGCAGCCTCCAGCGGGAGACCCTGCGGCGGCTCGCTCTGCGGCCGGCCGACGTGATCGCGTCCTCGCGCAAGCAGGGAGCTGAGCATGTGCGGGACGTGCGGGAGATGGTGATCGCGCCCGGCGGGAGCATGCTGGTGGAGCTGAAGGAGGCCGAGGAGAGCGCCGATCAGGGTGACGTCCAGGCGATCCGCGCCGATCTGGCGCGGATTCAGGAGCGGCTGGACGAGCTGCTGCTCCGGCAGAATCCGCGGGGCTGAGCGGACGGCGCGGTTCCGGGCGTTCACGCGGCACCCTCGGCGACCGGTGCCGGGCCGGAGGGCACACCGGCGCCGGCGTTGCCGGACCCTCCGGAGCTGCCGGGATCGCGGGAGCTGCCGGAGTAGTCACCGACCTCCCGCGCCGCCGACGCCGGCAGCTCCATCTGCGGCCGTCCGGTCACCAGCAGCCAGGCCGGCAGCAGCGCCAGGCACAGCATCGGCAGCAGCGCCGCGCCGCCGCCGAGCACCGCCGCGACGAACAAGCTCATCCATCCCGACCGGGTCACGGCCAGCAGCACGCCGAGCACGCCGCAGGCCACGGCCAGTGTCACCGGGACGGTCGAGACCAGGGCGTGCGCGGCGAACCCGAGCGCGGCCCCGACGAACACCGCCGGGAAGATCCGGCCGCCGCGGAAGCCGGCGCAGGAGGCGATCGACAGCGCGGCCAGCTTCACCACGGCCATCCCGGCGAACGCGCCGGCCGAGTGGCCGTCGGGGTGCAGGGCCAGGTCCTTGACCTGGTCCAGGCCCTTGAACAGGGTGTCCTTGCCGCCGATGGCGCCCAGCGCGCCGAGCACCAGGCCGCCGAGCGTCAGGCGCGGAACCGGGTGGCGGATCGCGCTGAACGCGCGGTGCAGGTGGGGGAACGCATAGACGGCAGCCATCGCGATCACCGCGGCGAGCGAGGCGACGATGAAGGCGGTGATCAGGTCGACCCAGCGGACCGTGTCGTACGCCGGCAGCGGCATGGCGAACTGGGGACGGGACACCAGGTGCGTGGTGATCGCGCCGGCCCCGGCCGCCACGAGCGGCGGGAACATCCGGTCCCACAGCGCGCCGGGGCCGGGCTCGGCCGCCAGCGTCTCGGTGATCACCAGCGCGGCGGCGACCGGCGTGCCGAACAGCGCGCCCACGGTGCCGGCCACGGCCAGCGCCAGCCACAGCGGCGTCGGCACCCGGCCGAGCAGCCGGGCGCCGAGCCGGCAGGCCAGGCCGACGTTGATGGCGAT
>JABFXP010000916.1 GCA_013361685.1 Catenulispora sp. | reverse complement strand
GGCGACCCCCCGCCGCCGCGGCGCGCACACCCCTGCCCGGGCCCGGGCCGCTTTCGCCACCGGCGAGCGGCCGGGCCCGTTTCGGTTCCTATTCGGGGGAATTTGGTCGGGGACGCCGTGGTGACCGAATGAGGACACGACGAAGACGGCTATGCCTAGACTTCAAAAGGTCCCACTGACGCGACATTGTCCGGCGGAGATCCCGTCCGGCCCGATCGGGGAATCAGCCTTTTCCCGCCCCCGGCGTCCCATTGCCGGTCAGCCCCGCCAGGCGGTTTTCGGCGCGTTTTCCATTCCGGTCGCGAATGTCACCGGCGAGTTAATTCGGAGTTTCCATGAGATACGAGATTCTCGGACCGATCCGCGTCGTCAACGGGTCCGGCGTGTACACCCTCGGGGCCCCCAAGATGGAGGTGTTGCTGGCTGCGCTGCTGGTGAACGCCGACCAGGTCCTGACCGTCGACCAGCTGCGCACCGAGATCTGGGAGGACGACGCGCCGCGGCGCGCCCTGGCCACGTTTCAGGTGTACATCTCCCAGCTGCGCAAGTTCCTCCGCCAGGCCGGCGGCACCGGCAACCCGATCGTCCGCCGCGAGGCCGGCTACCAGCTGGTGCTGGGCGCCGACGAGCTGGACGTGCGGGTCTTCACGCAGCTCATGCGGGCCGGGCGCGAATACGCGCGGGCCGGCCGGCACGAGGCGGCCCGCGGCGCCTTCTCCTCCGCGCTGCGCCTGCACCACGGACCGGTGGTCGGCGACCTGGGCTGCGGCCCGGTCATCAACCAGTTCCGGACCTGGGCCTGCGAAGCGGTGCTGGAGTGCCACGAGGCGCTCATCGACGCCGAACTCGCCCTGGGCTGCCACCAGGAGACCGTGGGCCGGCTCTACAGCCTCACCACCGAGCATCCCTACAACGAGACCTTCTACGGCCAGCTGATGCGGGCTCTGGACCGCAGCGGCCGGCGCGCCGAGGCGCTGAAGGTGTACCGCTCGGCCGGCAGCCGGCTGATGGTCGATCTGGGGATAGGACCCTCTCCCGGGTTGCGCGAGATCCACGATTCCATCCTGGCGCCGCCGGCCTGCGCACGGTCCAGACCGGTGGCGCGCAGATGACCGCCGGCCCCGCCGGCGCCGCCTAGGTGTATCGCAGAACCCTGTGTACCATGCCGGGTGTCCTGCCCTGTCTGTCCGTAGGCGAATCGTCGCGGAAGGTGACGAGGGCGATTGCCAATCACCAGTTGAGGAATCCCATGGATACAGTTTCCACGCGCAGATGGTGGGCCGTGGTCGCCATGTCGCTGGCGCTTCTGGCCGGCGGTCTGGATCTCACGGTCCTGAATCTGGCGCTGCCCACACTGGCCGTCTCCCTGCATGCCAAGACCTCCGCCCTGCAGTGGATCGTGGCCGCCTACAGCCTGGTGCTCTCGGCGCTGCTGCTGCCCGGCGGACTGTTCGGCGACCGCTGGGGCCGCAAGAAGTTCCTGCTGCTCGCCCTGGTGCTGTTCGGCGGAGCCTCGCTGTGGTGCGCCTACTCGGGCAGCCCGAACGAGCTGATCGCGGCGCGCGCCGCGCTCGGCGCCGGCGGGGCGCTGCTGGTGCCGCTGTCGCTGGGCGTGCTGCCGTCGCTGTTCAGCGAGGCCGAACGCCCGCGGGCGGTCAGCGTGCTGCTGGGCTCGACCGTGGTGGCCTATCCGCTGGGGCCGATCCTCGGCGGCTGGCTGCTGAAGAACTACTGGTGGGGATCGGTGTTCCTGATCAACCTGCCGGTCACCCTCATCGCCCTGGTCGCGGTGGCCTTCCTGCTGCCGGAGTCCCGCGCCGAGAAGCCGCCGTGGCTGGACGTCGGCGGCATCGTGCTCTCCAGCGCCGGCCTGACCCTGCTCACCTACGCCACCATCGGCGCGGCCTGGGGCACGTGGAAGACCTGGCTGGAGATCGTCGGCGGCCTGCTGATCCTGCTGCTGCTCGTGGCCTGGGAGCGCCGGGTGGGCCGTCAGGAGGGCAAGACGCCGCTGATCGAGCTCCGGTTGTTCAAGAGCGCCAGCTTCTCCTGGGGCACCATCCTGGCCACGATGGTGTCCTTCGCCATGTTCGGCATCTTGTTCACGGTGCCGCAGTACTTCCAGGACGTCCGCGGCACCGACGCGATGGGCTCGGGCCTGCGCCTGCTGCCCATGATCCTGGGCCTGATCATCGGCGCCGCCGCGGCCGACCGCATGGTCGCCGCCATCGGCCCGCTGGGGCCCAAGACGGTGGTCACGGTCGGCTTCGTGGTGATGGCGATCGGCCTGTTCCTGGGCACCGCCATGAGCCAGACCAGCAGCGACGTCTTCATGGCGGTGTGGATCGGGCTGACCGGGGCCGGCGTCGGCTTCTCCCTGCCCACCTCCATGGACGCGGCCCTGGGCCAGCTGTCGAAGGACGCCAGCGGCGTGGGCTCCGGGCTCATCCAGGCCGTCCGCCAGACCGGCGCCACCTTCGGCGTCGCGATCCTGGGCACCATCGTCAGCAACGCCTACACCAGCAAGCTGAACCTGGCCGGCCTGCCGGCCGAGGCGGCGGCCGCGGCGAAGAAGGGGATCGCCGGCGGAGTGGCCGTCGCGCAGGCCAGCGGCTCGAAGACGCTGATGCAGAACGTTCTGGACGCGTTCTCGCACGGGACGCTGGTGATGCTGTTCATCTGCGGCGGCCTGGCGGTCGTCGGGGGCCTGATGGCCGTGGTGTTCCTGCCCCGGCAGGAGCGGTCTTCGGAGGACGACGCCGAGGAAGGCGGCACCGCCGCGACTTCGGATAGCGGTGCCGGTGCTTCGGGAACCTCCGGGACTTCCGGAACCTCCGGGACGTCGGGAGCGGGGACTCCGGGCCCGGTGGGGATCTGAACCCCCACCGGCCCTGACAGGTCGTCGACCGGGTCCGTACGGGCCGGGTCCGGCCGCCGACTCATCTCCCCGCCCCGAACCACTCGCTCAACGCCCCGGCCAGGCTGTCCCCGCCCTGCTCCGGCTCCCCGGCGCCGACCCAGGCCACGAACCCGTCCGGACGCACCAACACCGCCGCGTTCCCCAGCTCCGCGTTCGGCCGGGCCCGCACCACGTCGACGCGTCCGGCCCAGCGCTCCACGCAGCTCACGTCCTCAGCCCCCTGTGACAGGTCGAACAGCACCCCGCGCCCCGATCGCAGCGCCTGGAAGGTGCTGGTCTGCTCTTCCCCCGCAGCGCCCTCGGTGACCAGAGCCGCGTCCGGCACCGGCCGTCCCAGCAGCGAGCCCGGCTCGCTCTCCAGCCCCTTCGGCGGCATCGGATACGCGACATCCGTGATCATGGTGATGATGTGCCGCTCGACGTTCTCGTAGCGCATCAGCTCCTCGAACACCTCGCGCAGCGGCGCGACCCGCTCGAGCGGTGAGCCCAGCACGAGCGAGGCCTCAGAGGCCAGACACGCCCGCCGCCCCACCGGGTGGCGCTCGGCCGGATAGGTGTCCAGCAGCCCGGGCGGGGCCCAGCCCGCGATCTCCGCCGCCAGCTTCCAGCCCAGGTTCGCCGCATCGTGCAGGCTGGTGTTCAAGCCGTGGCCGGCGCCGTAGTAGTGCACGTGGGCGGCGTCGCCGGCGAGGAAGACGTTGCCTTCGCGGTAGCGCGCGGCCAGGCGGGTGCGGCCGGTGTAGCGCTGCGCCCAGAGCAGCTCGCCGGGCGGGGTGCTGTCCTCGGCGCCGGTGATGCGGCGCAGGCTGGCGCTGATCTCCTCGCGGGTGACCGGGCCGTCGCCGGCCGGGGTGCCGGTGTCGAACTCGACGCACATCAGCCGCAGCTGGTCCCAGTTGTCAGGCTGGGGCGTGATGATGAACAGACCGTTGGGGAAGTCCGGGGAGTCGAACTCCCAGTCGTCGTCCTCGGCGGCGTCGAAGTCGGCGATCAGCCCGCACCAGTCCGGGCCGCTCGGCGGGGCGTCGATGCCGGCCAGGGAACGGACGGCGCTCTCGGCGCCGTCGCAGCCCACGAGGAAGCGGCAGCGCAGTTCGTACTCGCCGTCGGCGGAGCCGGCCCGCACCGTCACCCCCTGCTCGTCCTGGTCCAGCCCGATCACGCTGTGGCCGCGCCGGATCTGCGCGCCGAGCTCGACGGCGCGCTCGGCGAGGATCCGCTCGGTCTTGGCCTGGGGCAGGATCAGGGAGTATTCGCGGTCGATGACGGGGGTCAGGTCGACCCAGATGTTGCTGAAGTGGACGCGCGGCCAGACCGCTGTCTGCTCGGCGCGGACCGCCTCCATGAGCCCGCGGCGCTCGAACAGCTCGATGGAGCGGGCGTGCAGGGTGGTGCCGGGGGAGAAACGGTCGGCGGCCGGGGCGGGATCGCGCTCCAGCACGACGGCGGGCACGCCCGCCAGCCCCAGTTCGCAGGCCAGCATCAGGCCGGCCGGGCCCGCTCCGGCGATGACGACGGTGTCGGTCATGGCTCTCAGCTCCTTGTCGTGACGGCGGGGTTCGTGGCGATGTCGGTGGCGCTGTCGGTGGCGTTGGCGCTACCGGTGTCGGTGGCTTCGGCGGACGCAGCGTCCGGGGAAGCGGGACCGGACGCTTGCGGCGCACCGGCGAGCACACCGGCCAGGTACTGCGCCAGCGAGCGCGGTTCGGGGTGTTCGAAGACCGCGTCGGGCGGGATCTCGTGGCCGGTGGCCGCGGTGAGCCGCCCGTTGAGCTCCAGAGCGGTGAACGAGGTGAATCCGAGGTCGACGAACGCCGACTCCGGGTCGATCTCGGCCGGATCGTCATGGCCCAGGACCGCCGCCGCGTGCGTGCTGACCAGGTCCAGCACCAGCAGTTCGGCCTCCGCGGCCGACGCCTCGGACAGCTGCCGCAGCAGCCGGGCCCGCTGTTCGGCGAACTGTGCGGTGTCGAGTTCGGCCCCGGCATCGATGTCGTGTTCGCCGTCCAGGTCGGCGGCTTGGTCGGCCAGGCGCTCGGCGTCGTCCGCCGCCCCCGCCCCTCCTGATGTCAGGGGGCTGGGTGCCTGCAACCAGTACCGTTTCGCCTGGAAGGCATACGTCGGCAGCTCGACCGGTGCCGCCGGGAGCGGGCTCGGCACGTCCTGCACCGCCGGCCAGTCGACCTCCACACCGTGCGTGTACAGATGTCCCAGCGCCGTCATCATCGACACCGGCTCGGCGCGCCGCCGTTGCAGCACCGGCACACACACACCGCCGGCCGGCATCGGCCCGACGACAGCCGCGGCCATCGTGCACAGCGTCGCCTCCGGGCCCAGCTCCACATACCGCGTCACGCCCAGCTCGTGCAGCGCCGTGACGCCGTCGGCGAAGCGGACCGTGGCGCGGACGTGCTCGGTCCAGTAATCCGGCGAGGTGAGCTGCGCGTCGGTGGCGGGCTGCCCGGTGACGTTGGAGATCACCGGGATGCCCGGCGCCCGGTAGGCGACCTTCCCGGCCTCTTCCCGGAACGCCGCGAGCATCGGTTCCACCCGCGGCGAGTGGAACGCGTGGCTGACCGTCAGCTTCTTGACCCGGCAGCCCTCGGCGGCCAGCCGTTCGGCGGCGGCGCCGACCACGTCCTCGTCCCCGGACACGACCACCGCGTCGGGGGCGTTCACCGCCGCGATCGACGCGCCCGCCCAAGATCCGTCCCGCCGGTCCAGCCCGGCCGCCTCTTCGACCCCGAGCTCGGCCAGGACCTCCCGAACGCGCTCCTGATCCGCCCGCACCGCGATCATCGCGCCGCCGGCCGGCAGCCGCTGCATCAGCCCGGCGCGCGCCGCGACCAGCGCGGCGGCGTCGTCGAGGGTGAACACCCCGGCCACGTGCGCGGCCACCAGCTCGCCGAGCGAATGCCCGAGCAGGTGGTCGGGCCGCACGCCGCACGCGGTGACCAGCCGGAACAGCGCCGTCTCGAGCGCGAACAGCGCGGGCTGCGTGCAGCCGGTCTGCTCCAGCAGCTCCGCCGCCGGACTGTCCGGCGCGGCGAACACCACGTCGCGCAGCGGCCGGCCCAGGTCCAGGTGCGGGTCCAGCGCTTCGCAGACCTCGTCGAACGCCTTCGCGAACTCCGGATACGCGGCATAGAGCCCCGCGCCCATCCCCGGGTACTGGCTGCCCTGTCCGGTGAACAGGAACGCCAGCCGCCCGGAGCCGCGCGCGGACCCGACGGCCACGGTGGTGGCGGCCTTGCCCTCGGCGAGCGCTGTCAGTCCCCGCTGGAAGCCGTCGGCGCTCTGGGCCACGACGGCGGCCCGGTGCCGGAACCGGGTCCGCGTGGTGAGCAGGCTGTGCGCGATGACGCCGGGGTCGGCGTCGGGGTGGCTCGCGGCGAAGTCCCGCAGCCGGGCGGCCTGGCCGCGCAGCGCGGCCTCGGAGGCGGCCGAGATGGTCCACGCCACGGGAGTGCGGGGCGCGGGGTCGACGGTCGCATGGTCGAAAGCTGATGCCGCTTCGGCGTCGGCGGCGGCGTCGGCCGACGCGGAGTCGACGGCCCCGGCCGGGACTGCATCGTCGGCGGAATCGGCGGAATCGGCGGTCACGGTGCGGCCGCCGGGTTCTTCCAGGATGACGTGCGCGTTGGTCCCGGAGATCCCGAACGACGAGACCCCCACCCGCCGCGTCCGCTCGCCGGCCGGCCACGCCACCGCCTCGGTGAGCAGCTTCACCGGACCGCCGCTCACGTCCACGTGCGGCGTGGGCGGGTCGGCGTGCAGCGTGCGCGGCAGCGTCTCATGACGCAGCGCCCCGATCATCTTGATGATCCCGGCGACACCCGCCGCGGCCTGGGTGTGCCCGATGTTGGACTTGACCGAGCCCAGCCACAGCGGCCGGTCCGCCGCCCGCTCGCGGCCGTAGACGGCCAGCAGGGCCTGCGCCTCGATGGGGTCGCCCAGCGTGGTCCCGGTCCCGTGCGCCTCCACGGCGTCCACGTCGTCGGCGGCGAGCCCGGCGTTCTCCAGCGCGTCCCGGATCACCCGCTGCTGCGCGGGGCCGTTCGGCGCGGTCATCCCGTTGCTCGCGCCGTCCTGGTTGACGGCGCTGCCGCGCACCAGCGCGTGCACGCGCCGGCCGTGCCGCCCGGCGTCGCCGGCGCGTTCCAGCAGCAGCAGCCCGACGCCCTCGCTCCACCCGGTGCCGTCCGCCGCGGCGGAGAACGGCTTGCACCGGCCGTCCGGGGCCAGGCCGCGCTGCCGGCTGAACTCCACGAACAGGCCCGGACTCGCCATCACGGTCGCGCCGCCGACGAGCGCGAGGTCGCAGTCCCCGGCACGCAGCGCCTGGGCCGCCAGGTGCACGGCGACCAGGGAGGAGGAGCAGGCGGTGTCGACGGTGACCGCCGGACCGTGCAGTCCCAGCGCGAAGGCCACCCGCCCGGAGGCCACGCCGCCGGAACTGCCGATGCCCATCAGCCCCTCGAAGCGCGCGGGCACCGGATTCAGGCGGGCGGCGTAGTCGCTGTACATGATGCCGACGAACACCCCGGTGCGGCTGCCGCGCAGCGTGGCCGGGTCGATGCCGGCGCTCTCGACGGCTTCCCACGCGGTGTGCAGCAGCAGCCGCTGCTGCGGGTCGGTGGCCAGGGCCTCGCGCGGGCTCATGCCGAAGAACGCCGCGTCGAAGTCGCCGGCGTCGTCGAGGAACCCGCCCTCCCGGGCATAGCAGGTGCCGCGCCGTTCGGGGTCGGGATGGTAGAGCCCTTCGACGTCCCAGCCGCGGTCCGCGGGGAACGGCGCGATGGCGTCCCGGCCGTCGTCGACCAGCCGCCACAGGTCCCCGGGGTCGCGCACGCCGCCGGGGTAGCGGCAGGCCATGCCGACGACCGCGACCGGCTCGCGGCGGCGGGCCCGTTCCTGCTGGAGCTGCCGCCGCGCCTCGTGCAGGTCGGCGGTGACCCACTTGAGATAGTCGACCAGCTTCTCTTCGCTCGCCATGGCGGGTGTGCCTGCCTTTCGGTGGTGGGCGGGTCCGGCGCGCCGGACGGGGGTCCGGTCAGGTCGTCGCGCGGCCCAGTTCCCGGTCGATGAAGTCGAAGACCTCTTCGGTGGTCGCCGCCCGGATGCGGTCCTGCGCGCTGGCCGCGCCGCCGCCGCCGGAGCCGTCGGCGCCGGAAGATCCGGACGCTCCGGGGTCCCCGGCCGCCC
>JABFXP010000899.1 GCA_013361685.1 Catenulispora sp. | reverse complement strand
TCGGGGCGGCGCGCGATGAGGTGGAACAGGTGCCAGTGGTGTGGGCCGGTGAATGACTTGCCGTCGTAGTCGTCGATGTCGAGGCGGATGAGGTCCCAGCCTGGGAACAGTAGGCTGCGGACCTCTGACTCGTCGAGGAAGGTGTACTCCTCGCTGTGCTCGGCGTGGTAGCTGTCGTGCAGGCCGAGGAGGTTGGCCGCGAACAGGCCGCCGGGTGTGATTGAGGCCCGCGCCAGGGCGATCAGGTGGTCGAAGGCGGCTCGCGGGATGTATGGGATCGAGAATCCGGCGTAGATCAGATCCGCCGTCGGTAGCGACTCCAGCGCGTCGAATCCCTGCACCTGTACGGTCAGGCGGTCGCGGTCGGAGGGCCGAGTGGTGGTTCGCAGGTTCTGCTCGGTGTTCGGGGCGAAATCGACCGCGTGGACTCGCCAGCCGGCCCGCAGCAATGCGTCGGTCTCCCGTCCCAGGCCGCAGCCGAGGTCGATTGCCTGCCGCCCGGCCCCGTCGCCTGCCACCGTCAGGACGTCCAGCAGCAGCGGGCGCACCTCGCGCGTTGCCTGCCCGGCGTTGTAATCCATCCACCCAGCGAGTTCCATGTCCCGAGCATCGCACGTGGCACCTGTCAGCCGGCCCGCCTACCCTGGCCTCATGCCCACCACCGACGACGGCCCGCGGGAACGCTTCGCCGACCTGGTGGCCGACTACCTCGGCACGGACGGCGTGACCTGCCCCGGTACCGAACCCGGAGCCCGCGGTTTCGGCCGCGGCGGGCTGAAGACTGGCGGCAAGCTCTTCGCGATGCTGAGCCACGACCGCCTGGTCCTGAAGCTCCCCGCCAGTCGCATCAACGCCCTGCTGGACGAAGGGCACGGGCACCGCTTCGACCCCCGCAAGAACGGCGTCGAGATGCGCGAATGGCTGGTCCTGGACCCGGACAGCGACCTCGATTGGCACACCCTCGCCGAGGAGGCCCGCGCGTTCGTCGGCGGGAGCCGTTAGCTCGCGGCCGGTTCCAGCCGGGAAGCCGCGTTAAGCAGAGAGTAAATCAGGGCCCTTGGCCGTGTCGTTCGGCCCGCCGCTGCGAGTCCCGGCCGTACTCGCTGCGCCGCTGCGCCACCGTGCTGCCGTACTCGCCGTGCTGCCGTACTCGCTGCGCCGCTGCGCCACCGTGCCGCCGTACCTGTCGTGCCGCCGTACCCGTCGTGCCTCCGTGCCGCCGTCCCACCGCACGCTCGCCCGGCGCGCCGTCGCCCGGCCACCGGCCCCGCCGCCCCACCCCCTCAGCGCCCGCCGCCGTACCCATCCCGCGCATCCCGCGCACCCCTCCCACCCCGCGCCCCCCGACAAGCCGCAACCTCCCCCAACACCGCCGCAACCATCGCCTCAGCATCCTGCTTCGCCGAGTCCAGCACGAGATGCGGCTCCATCCACGGCTCCCACAGCCCCTTCATCCGCAGCACATGCCCCCACGGCACCGTCGGGTGCCACCCGGGTATGCCGCGGTCGCGGCCGGCGACCCGCGCGCGGTGGGCCAGCGTGTTCGAGCAGACGCATTCCACGCCGAGCAGGCGGGCGCCCAGGCTTTCCGCTACGCGGCGGTACTGGTGGCGGGCGGTTGCCTGGTGGCCGGTGACGTCCAGGATCACGTCCAGGCCCAGTTGCAGTTGGCGCGCCAGGGGGGCGATCACCGCCAGTTCTGCCAGGGGCTCCAGGTTCTCGTCGGTCAGCAATCGGAAGGGGGTCAGGGCGCCGAGTTGCCAGTCCATGGAGAACACCGGGGCGCGCAGGTGTCTGGCCAGCCCCTCCGCCAGGGTGGTTTTACCGGCGCCCGGGACGCCGGCGATCAGGATGGCGAGGGGGGAGGCGTGCGGGTCGGCCGGCGTGAGGTGCTCGTAGCGTTCGAAGGCGGGGCCGTAGTCGCTCATGGCGTCACCATAAGCGTGGTTTTGTCTCACGCCGCTGATGATTCGCTGACAGCGAACTTACTTAGGGCTGGTGGTGTCACCTCTGGTGGTCTTCGAGGCCGGGACGCAGCCGTGTCAGCCGTTCCACCGCCTCCCGCAGCACCTCGTCCTTCTTGCAGAACGCGAACCGGACCAGGCTCCGCGCCGCCTCGGTGTCGTCGTAGAACACCTGGTTCGGGATCGCCACGACCCCGCAGCGTTCGGGCAGTGCGCGGCAGAACGCCATGCCGTCCTCGTCGCTCAGGGCCCTGATGTCGGTGGTGATGAAGTACGTCCCGTCCGGGCGGAACACCTCGAAGCCGGCTGCCTCCAGGCCGGTCGCCAGCAGGTCGCGTTTGCGTTGCAGGTCCGCGCGCACCGTCTCGAAGTACGCGTCGGGCAGTGCCAGCGCCGTCGCGGTCGCGTACTGGAACGGTCCGCCCGAGACGTAGGTCAGGAACTGCTTCGCGCTGCGTACCGCGCTCACCAGTGCCGGGGGCGCCGTCACCCAGCCGATCTTCCAGCCGGTGAACGAGAACGTCTTGCCCGCCGAGCCGATGGTCACCGTGCGTTCGCGCATTCCCGGCAGCGTGGCCAGGGGGATGTGCTCGACGCCGAACGTCAGATGCTCATACACCTCGTCCGTCACCACCAGCAGGTCCCGTTCGCACGCCAGCTCCGCGATCGCCTCGCACTCCGGCCGGGTCAGCACCATGCCGGTCGGGTTGTGCGGTGTGTTGAGCAGCAGCAGCCGGGTCTTGTCGGTGATCGCGGCCCGCAGCGCGTCCAGGTCCGGGCGGAAACCCGGCGGGCGGAGTGTCACGGGCACCCGCACGCCCCCGGCCATCGCGATGCACGCCGCGTAGGAGTCGTAGTACGGCTCGAACGCCACCACCTCGTCGCCCGGCTCCAGCAGGGCCAGCAGTGCGGCGGCGATGGCCTCGGTCGCGCCGGCGGTCACCAGCACCTCGGAGTCGGGGTCGAAGTCCAGGCCGTAGAAGCGCTTCTGGTGTTCGGCCACCGCGCGCCGCAGTTCCGGGACGCCCGCTCCCGGCGGGTACTGGTTGCCGAGGCCCGACAGCACCGCCTCGGCCGCCGCCTGCTTGACCTCCTGCGGCCCGTCGGTGTCCGGGAAGCCCTGCCCCAGGTTGATCGAGCCGGTCGCGGCGGCCAGCGCCGACATCTCGGCGAAGATGGTGGTGCCCATCGGGGCCAGGCGGCTGTTGACGTAGGGGGTGCGCATACCGCCATCCTGCCGCAAGGCGGTCTGCGCCGGACCACATGCTGTCGCGCACCGTGTGCCCGGGGTGTCGGTCGATCTGCGCCGTGCCCAGGATGTGCGAGGCTGGTCCCATGGACTTGCGCATCTTCACCGAGCCGCAGCAGGGTGCGAGCTACGACACGCTCCTGACCGTCGCCAAGGCCGCCGAGGACCTGGGCTTCGACGCCTTCTTCCGGTCGGACCACTACCTGAAGATGGGCGACGGCTCCGGGCTGCCCGGCCCCACCGACGCCTGGATCACGCTGGCCGGCCTGGCCCGGGAGACCCGGCGCATCAAGCTCGGGACCCTGGTCACGCCGGTCACCTTCCGGCTGCCCGGCCCGCTGGCCATCTCGGTGGCGCAGGTCGACGCGATGGCCGGGGCCGGCCGGGTGGAACTGGGCCTGGGCACCGGGTGGTTCGCCGCGGAGCACACCGCCTACGGCATCCCGTTCCCGGACAAGCGCTTCGACCTGCTGGAGGAGCAGCTGCAGATCGTCACCGGGCTGTGGAACACCCCCGACGGCGAGACCTACAGCTTCAAGGGTGAGCACTACACCCTCAGCGACGCCCCCGCGCTGCCCAAGCCGGTCACCAAGCCGCACCCGCCGATCATCATCGGCGGCGGCGGCCCCAAGCGGACGCCGCGGCTGGCCGCGCAGTACGCCAGCGAGTTCAACACCTCGTTCCGTACCTTCGACGAGAGCGAGCGGCTGTTCGGCACGGTGCGCGACGCGGTCGCCGCCAACGGCCGCACGCCGGACTCGATGACCTATTCGGCCGCCCTGACGGTCTGCGTCGGCCGGGACGAGGCGGAGATCGTCAAGCGCGCCGCCGTCATCGGCAAGGACCCGGCGGCGCTGCGTGAGAACGGCCTGGGCGGCACGCCCTCGGAAGTGGTGGACAAGATCGGCCGTTACGCCGCCATCGGCGCCCAGCGGCTGTATCTGCAGGTGATGGATCTGTCGGACCTGGACCACCTGGAGCTCATCGCGTCCCAGGTGATGGGCCAGCTGTAACCGGACAGCCGGTGAAAGAGCAGACGGAAGCCCGATGAAGCGCACCGACCTGCGAGCGGACTGCTCGAACTGTTTCGCGCTGTGCTGCGTCGGGCTGACGTTCACGGCGTCCCGGGACTTCGCGATCGACAAGTCCGCCGGGACGCCGTGCCCGAACCTGGCCGCCGACGACCGCTGTTCGATCCACACCGGACTGCGGGGCCGCGGCTTTCCGGGCTGCACCGTCTACGACTGCTTCGGTGCCGGGCAGAAGCTGTCCCAGCAGACGTTCGGCGGCGTGTCCTGGCGCGCCGCCCCCGACCGTGCCGCGCAGATGTTCGCGGCGCTGCCGGTGATGCGCCAGTTGCACGAGATGCTGTGGTACCTCGCCGAGGCGGAGTCGCTGGCCTCGGCGTCGGCGCTGAAGGCCGAGATCGGGTGGTCGGCCGATGAGACCGAACGGCTGACCCGGCTTCCGGCCGACGAACTGCTCGCGTTGGACGTCGCCGCACACCGCGCCGATGTCAGCGCGCTGCTTTCCGAAGTCAGCAGTTTGGTTCGCGCCGGGGTCGGCGGCGGACGGAAGCGGGATCGACGAGGCGCCGACCTCATGGGCGCCCGGCTCCGTGGTGCCGACCTGCGCGGGACGGACCTGCGGGGCGCGTACCTCATCGGTGCTGACCTGAGCGGCGCCGACCTGCGTAAAGCCGATCTGATCGGTGCCGACCTCCGGGACGCGAACCTGGCAGGCGCGGATCTGACCGGCGCCGTCTTCGTGACGCAGTCGCAGCTGAACGCCGCCGCCGGGGATCAGAGTACGAAGATCCCCGACGGGTTGGTACGTCCGGCGCACTGGAACTGAACGCCCAATCAGCTGATCAGGATCGGCCAAACCGTTCAGGATCAGCTGTTCGGGATCGGCCTAACTGTTCAGGATCGGCTTGAGCCGGTCGGCCAGGCCCGGATCGTGATGCCGCAGCTCCGCGTCGAAGGCGTCGATCGTCGCTGACAGGGCCCTGCGAAGCTCGGCCTCGTCCACCGAACGGACGAGCGTCGGCGCAAGGACGAGCGCGAGCGCGTCCGAAGCGTCGGACGGAAGCAGGTGCGCACCCTTCGCATAGTGCGTCGGAAGCCCGAAACGCAGGCACACGAGCGCGATGAGATGCGCACGCGTCTGCCCGATCCAGTACTCCGCCTGCCAAAGCCGGCCGCGCTCGATGCAGACGCGCACATGGAGCAGATGGTGCCACGCCATGCCGATGGTCAGCCGGGGGTCGGCGGGGGCGGAGTCCTTCCACGCGGTGGACTCCTCGAAGTCGCCGAACACCGGCCGCCACGCCCCGCGCTGGACCAACCCGCCCTCCGGGAAGAACCCGAGGTCGATCTCCAGCCCGTCGGCCAGCAGGAACACCCGGATGAACGCTCCGCCACCCGTCGCCAGGTCCCAGTGGTGCACCGGATCCAACGCGGCGGTCCACCGCTCGGCGACCGCCGCCGGATCCCGCACGGTCATCCCCATATCGAGATCGGACCACCGGTCGGCGGCACCGGACGCCGTGGAGCCGTACAGCACGGCGCCGGACACGTCCGGGTCGGCTTCGGCTCGCTGGATCAGAGCCCTGAGAGTTTGGTCGCGGCTCGCCTCGGTGAACATAGGCACCACGCTACGCGCCATCCGCTAGTTGATCACGTAGGCGTCCCCATAGACCGACCAGCGCAGCGGCGTGGTCAGCGCCAGGTTGCCGTTCTTCACGAACACCCGCTGCTCGGTGTCGATCCGGCTGGTGTCCTGGTGGCTCGGGTCGGCCTTCATCGCCGCGATCCGCGCGTCCAGGAACGCGTTCAGGTACGTGGTCTCGTCCCCGCCCTGCGACGGCGGCTTCGCCTTGCCCAGCGCGGCGGAGCGGATGCCGCCGAAGGCCAGCGGTTCCGAGCCCGGGCCGTGCATCACCAGCGCGTCGTAGTAGATGAACTGGCCGAGCGCGCCGAGGCCGTCGGCCTTGCCCTGGCTGACCGCCGGGTTGAAGTAGGAGCGGTCGCGCTCGTCGTCCTGCGCCCGCTGGAACAGCGGATCGGCGGCGGCGGTCTTCCAGTCCGCGGTGAAGTTCGGGTCCAGGCCGTTGTGCGTGTCGCTGCCGTTGTCGGCCTTGAGCGCGCCGAGGTACTTGGCCAGGACGTTGTTCGGCGCCAGCGCGGTGTAGTGCTGCACCAGTTCGAGCATGTCGCCGGTGCCGGAGCAGAAGCCGATGATGCCGCCGGTGTAGCCGCGTCCGTCCTTGATGTCCTCGATGTACGCGTACTGCGCGCGCCAGTTCAGCGACGAGTTCTCCGCGCTGGAGACCAGCTCCATCGCGACTTCCTTCTTGCGCGGGTCGTCGAGACCGGTGCCGGAAGCGGAACTGGAATGCGCGGCCGGAGCCGTCGTCGCCACGTGGGCCGGTGCGGCCGACGTGTGCTTCGTGGCGCCGCTGCTCACCGGGGACGGGGCAGGACTGCCGACGCTGGCGGCGCTCGGCGTGGGCGTGGGGGAGGGGCTCACGGTCGCTGCGCCGCTGCCGCCGGACGCGTCAGCGGCCTGGGAGCTCGGCGCATCGCCGCTGCTCGAGCTCACGATCGGACTGGTCACGGCGACCGCGCCCTTCGACGTGTGGTCACCGGAGTGCGGCACCACGACCGCGACCCCCACGGCTATCGCGGTGGCGGATAAGGCCGCGGTGGCCAGGACTGCGGTCGGGGGCATTTTCATGCCGACGAGTATCCAAGCCTCAGACGATCGTCACCAACGCTTCGCATCGAGTGTTTTGAAAGTCGTTACCGTCCGCGCTTCATCGCGCCGTCGGCCAGGCCGTCCGCGGCGTCGCCGAGCCGCAGGCCCACGTCCCCGAGCCGCCGGTACAACTCCCGCGCCTTCATCGCCTCGGCGGCGTCGTGCTCGGGCGTACCGCCGGTCAGCAGCGCCGCCAGCGCGTACTGGTACGCCCGCACGACCGCTCCGGCGGCCTTGCGCGCGGCCAGCGTCGCGGTCCGCAGCTCGGCGCCCGGGGCCAGCGCCGCCACCGCCTCGTCGAGCGTGCGGATGCCGGCCAGCACCAGGGCGGCCAGGTCCCGGTACCGGCTCAGATCGCCGACCTGGTACAGATCGGTCTCCCGGACGAAGTCGCGCAGCGTGTCCAGCACGTCGTCGATCGACCGCGACACCCGGTTCAGGTCCTCGCGATCCACCGGCGGGGACAGCGTCGCGCCCAGCACTGCCAATAGCGCCGCGCGCCGGTCGTCGCCGTCGTGCTCGATCGCCTCCATCCGGGCCCGGGCCGCCTCCATGCCCACCGTGCCGTCCAGCAGCGCGCAGGCCAGTTCCGCCCCCGAAGCCGCCACCGCCACCTGGGCTCGCAGGGCTCTGATCAAGTCCGCGTCCGCACGCCCGATGATCGACCGCAAGGTGGTGGCTATCCGGGTCCTCACAGCAGCTCCCTCAGCCCCACCGCCACCGCGGCGGCGAATCCGCCGCTCAACGGCAGCGTCAGCAACCAGGCCGCGCCGATCCGGCCGGCCTGTCTCCACCGCACCCGCCCCGCGCTCTGCCCCAAGCCCGCCCCGAACAGCCCACCGGCCACCGACTGCGTCATCGACACCGGGAACCCCAGCGCCGCACTCCCCAAGACCGCCGCGGCCGCCGCGAGTTCGGCGGTGACGGTGTCCAGCGGCCGCAGCGGCACGATCCCGGATCCCAGCGCCACCGCCGCGCGCGGCAACCCGAGCAGCGCCCCGAGCCCGAACAACACCGCGCAGCCCGTCAGCGCGCCGGCCCCGAACCGCACCGAGCCGGCGCCGGCGGCGCCGCCGGCCGCCACGGCGAACAGGGCGATCATCTTCTGCCCGTCGCTCGCCCCGTAAGCCAAGCACTGCAAAGGGAACGCCACCCGG
>JABFXP010000747.1 GCA_013361685.1 Catenulispora sp. | reverse complement strand
CCGGCGCCAGCGACCGCACCGCCGCGCCGACCGCCAGGACCGCCACGACGGCGTCGCAGTCCTCGAACGCCTGCCGCAGCTCGCCGGCTCCGCCGTACGGCCGCACCCGGTCCGGCCAGGCGGCGGCCAGGGTCTCGGCCGCGCGGCGGCCGGCGGCGGTGGCGGCGACCACGCCGATCGTCTTGTGGTTCACGGTCGTTCTCCCCACAGCAGGAACACGGGATTGGCGGCGGCGAAGCGGTGGGTGTCGCCGGGCAGTGCGGACAGGCGGGAGGACTGGAGCAGGACGCCGTCCACGGTGCGGCCGGACTTCGTCAGGGCGCTGATCGTCTCCGGGACGCGTTCGACGGCGGCCAGCGCCACGACCACCGTCGCGGCCGGGGTGTCGGCGCACGCGGTGATCACCTCGGCGCCTCCCCCGCCGACGAAGACGGCGTCCGGCTGCGGCAGCCGGCCGAGCACGCTCAGCGCGTCGCCGGTGACCACCTCGACGGGCACCGACCACGCGGCGGCGTTGGCCCGGATGCGTTCGGCGGACTGCGGGTCGCGTTCGACCGCGACCACCGCGGCGCCGAAACGCGCGCACTCCACGCCCACCGAGCCCGATCCGGCGCCGACGTCCCAGACCAGCCGGCCGGGACCGGGGCCGAGCTTGGCCAGGGCCAGGGCCCGGACCTCGGACTTGGTGATCATCGAGTCGCGGTGGGCGAAGCGGTGCTCCGGCAGCGCCCACGCGCCCGGCACGCCCTGGAACCCGGCCAGCCAGCCGCGTTCGGACGTCAGGCGCGACTCGTCCAGGCACAGCAGCACATACGGATCGGCGAACTCGGCGTGCACGGCGGCGTGCGAGCTCAGGATCTCAATATGCTGATCAGGGTGGCCCAGCCGCTGCGCGACCACGAACGTCCGGTCCGGCAGCTCCGCGCCCAGTTCGGGCGCGCCGGCACCGGGGCCGGTCAGCACCGCCACCTTCGGGAACGCGCGGCAGACGTTGGCGACCGGGCGCAGCTCGCGGCCGTGCCCGCTGACCACCACCGCGTCGTCCCAGGCCAGGCCGACCGCGGCGAAGGCGGCGGCGACCGAGGAGGCGGCCGGGTGGACCTCGACGTCCAGTCCGTGTTCCCGCAGCGCGCGGACGATCCCGAAGAACCCGGGATCGCCGCTGGCGAGTACGCACACCCGGTCGTGCGCGGCGATCTCGTCGAACATCGCGTCCAGCCGGACGAGGTCGTGGCGCGCCGCCGTCGCCGGGACGCCGACCTGGTCCAGGATCCGGGTGGCGCCGATGACGAGCTGCGCGGCGTCCAGAGCCGCCCGCCCGGGTGCGGGCAGCGGCGAGCCGTCGAAACCGATGACCGTGATCACGACCGGGCCACCACTTCCAGGCCGCTGAAGCCGACCATGACCACCTCGGCGTCGACGGCGCCGCCGCATTCGGCGGCGGCGAAGCGTTCGAGCACGGCGGCCACCCGGCGGCACAGCTCGGCGCCGGCGAGGCCCAGCAGACCGGCGGCGTCCCAGAGCTCGTATCCGTGCCGGGCGGTGTTGGCGGCGCCGACTTCGGCGGCGAGGTCGCTGGAGCCGCCGACGGCGAGGGTGATGTCACCGAGCAGCGAGCAGTCGACCCGCGAGCGCGTGTAGTGGGTCATCAGGACCCCGGAGCCGAGCTTGGTCAGCTTGCCGGCCATGCCGACGAAGACCACGCGGCGCACGCCGTGCTCGACGCACCGCCGCAGCGCCGCGCCGGTGAAGTCGCCGACCTCGACGAAGCTGACCTCCGGCAGGTCCGGGAACAGCGCCATCGCGCCCTTCTCGGTGCGGCCTCCGGTGCACAGGACCAGGACAGGGTCCTGCGACGACTCGGCGGCCTGGGCGGCCAGCACCGACACCGCCTGCTCGACGCTGGCCCGCCAGGCGGCGGTGGAGAACGGCCGGACGATGCCGGTGGTGCCCAGGATCGAGATGCCGCCGAGGATGCCCAGGCGCGCGTTGGTGGTCTTGCGGGCCATCACCTCGCCTTCGGGTACTGAGATGACGACGCTCAGCCCGGGCGGCGCGGCGGCCGGGTCCGAGGCCGGATCGGGTCCCGGTCCAGGTCCAGATCCAGGTCCCGATGCCGGTGCCAGTTCCAGCGCCTCGGCGACCGAGGCCTCGATCATGCTGCGCGGCACCGGGTTGATCGCCGGGCCGCCGACCTCCAGGCCGAGCCCGGGCTTGGTGACGACGCCGACACCGACGCCGCCCTCCAGGCGCAGACCGCTGCCGGCCGGGAGCCAGGAGACGGTGGCGGTGAGGTGCGCGCCGTGGGTGGCGTCGGGGTCGTCGCCGGCGTCCTTGACCACGACCGCCTCCGCACGGCCGGGTCGGGGCAGCTCGCAGCGCTCGGTGGCGAAGGTGACGCGCCGCCCGGAGGGCAGTGCGATCTCGGTCCAGGTCTGCGGCTCGCCGGTGATCAGCGCGACGGTCGCGGCCTTCGCGGCGGCGGCGGCGCAGGCGCCGGTGGTCCACCCCGGGCGCAGCGCTTTCGGGCGGACTTTCATGGTGCGGGGCAGATCGGGCTCCCGGAGCTCGGGGCCCTGATCGGTCGGATCAGACATCTGCGACGCTCTCCAACAGGGCCTTGCGCGCCGCCTTGTCCGCGCGCCGGAAGCCGTGGAAGTGGCCGGGGTGGTACAGGTGCGACCGCGTGCCGTGGGCCGCGAGCGCCGGGCCGACCAGGAACAGTGTGTGCTTCCAGAGCTTGCGGGACTTCACCGTCTCTTCGAGGTCTGCGATGGTGCAGTACGCAAGCTCCTCGTCCTCCCATGTGGCGCGGTAGGCGACGATGACCGGTGTCTCGGGCGGGTAGCCGCCTTCGAGGAGTTCGGCGGCGAGCTGGCCGGAGCGGGCGGCGGAGAGGAACACCGCCATCGTGGTGCCGTGCCGGGCGAACTCGCGGATCGACTCCTTCTCCGGCATCGGCGTCTTGCCGCCGCCGAGGCGCGTGAGGATCACCGACTGCGCGACCTCGGGGATCGTCAGCTCGCGCTGGGCGATGGCCGCGACCGCCGAGAACGCCGAGACGCCGGGGACGATCTCGGTGGCCACGCCGAGGGCGGCACAGCGGTCCAGCTGTTCCTGGACCGCGCCCCACAGCGCCGGGTCGCCGGAGTGGATGCGCGCGATCCGCAGTCCCTCGGCGGCGGCGCGTTCGTAGATCGCGACCACGCCCTCCATGGGCAGCGCGGCGGAGTCCACGATCTCGGCTCCGGGCCGCGCGTGTTCCAGGACGGCTTCCTGCACCAGGCTGGAGGCCCAGATCACGACGTCCGCCTCGGCGACGGCCCGCGCGCCGCGCAGGGTGATCAGGTCGGCGGCGCCGGGTCCGGCTCCGATGAAGGTCACTTTCGCGGTCACAACGCTCCCCCTCGTTCGCGACGCCGCGCGGTGGTGATGACAGTGGACAGATACGGGGCTCCGGCGACGGCGCCGGGTGGCAGGCCGGACACCGGGCCGACGACTTCCTCCGGCAGGCCGAGGGCGGCGCCGAAGACCGTCTCGCCGGTGCGGTCGGCTCCGGCGACGGCGGCCAGCATCTCGGGCAGGAAGCGGCCGCCCTTGTAGGCGACCACGGTGTCGAACGACGCCAGCGCCTGCCGGTAGGCCTCGAGTCCGGCGGTCATCGGGAACAGCGCCAGCACTTCGCGGCCTTCGGCCAGCACGGTGCCGGAGCGGGAGGCCAGGTCCTGCATCGCGGTGATGCCGGGGACGGTGGCCACGTCCACGTCCGGCATCAGGGTTCGAACGGTCTGCGCGAGGTAGCTGAACGTCGAGTAGATGTTCGGGTCGCCGATGGTGGCGAACGCGACGCGTGCGGCGCCGTCTTCGAACGCCGCGACGACTTCGCGGGCGGCTTCGTCCCAGGCGTTGAGCCGTTGCTCGGTGCGGCCGCCGCGGTCGGACAGTGCGAAGGGCACGGCGCGGACCGTGGCGCCGTCGATGTGTTCGCGGACGGTGGCCTCGGCGCGGCCCGGTCCTTCGGGGCCGTCAGCGAGTACGGGCACGAATACCACGTCCGCCTCGCGGAGCACGCGGACGGCCTTGACCGTCACCAGGTCCGGGTCGCCGGGGCCGACGCCCACGCCGGTCAGGAGCCTTGGCGGATGCTGCGGACTCATCGGCGCACCCCGCAGCTCTCGACCAGCCGCCGGGCGATCGACGGCGTGCCGGCCCAGTGCAGGTGCAGGTAGGAGGCGTGGATCCGGGCGCCGGCGAAGCCCTCGGTGACCGGCCCGCCGTCGCGGCGCCAGTGCCAGGCCGGAGGCGAGCCGGCCGAGGGGCTGACGGCGGTGCGGTGGAATTCGTGCCCTGACACCCGGGTCCCGGCGGCGGCCAGCACCGATTCGGCGGCGGCCACCGCGTGCCGGTAGCCCAGGGTGAGCCGGTCGGTCATCACGGCCTCGGCGTCCACGATGCCGCACATCGGCAGCCCGTCCAGGCTCTTGCCCAGATACAGCAGCCCGGCGCACTCGGCGGCGATCGCGCCGCCGTAGCGGGCGAAGGCGGACACCTCCTCGCGCAACGCCTCGTTGGCGGCCAGCTCGGGGGCGTACACCTCCGGGAAGCCGCCGCCGATGACGACGCCGCCGACCCCGGCCGGCAGCGCCTCGTCCCGCAGCGGGTCGAACGGGCACAGCTCGGCGCCGGCGGCGGTGAGCAGTTCGGCGTTCTCGGCGTAGGAGAAGGTGAACGCCGGCCCGGACGCGATCGCGATCCGGGCCTTGGCGCCGCGCCGGGCGCCGACTTCGGCGACGGCGTCCCAGGCGGCGACGCGCAGCGGCGGGGCGGTGCGGGCCAGGCTGTAGACCTCGTCCAGGCGGATGCCGTCGTCGACCAGGGCACCGAGGGCGGCGACGGCGTCCACCGCCTCCGCGCGGCGTTCGGCGACCGGGACCAGGCCGAGGTGCCGCGAGGGCGCGCAGACGCGCGCGTCGCGGCGCAGCGCGCCCAGGACCGGCACGCCGAGCTCGTCCAGCGCGCCGGTCAGGATCCTGCGATGGGTCTCGGAGCCGACCCGGTTCAGCACCACGCCGGCGAGCCGCACCTCCGGGTCGAAGGAGCGGAACCCGTGGACCAGCGCGGCGATCGAGCGGCCCTGCGCGGCGGCGTCGACGACGAACAGCACCGGGGCGTCCAGGAGTTTGGCGACCTGGGCCGTGGAGGCGAGCTCGCCCTCGTCGGTGGCGCCGTCGTACAGGCCCATGACGCCTTCCACGACGGCCAGGTCGGCACCGGCCACACCGTGCGCGAACAGCGGCGCGATCCGCTGGGTGCCGACCATGTACGGGTCGAGGTTGCGGCCGGGGCGGCCGGCCGCCAGGGCGTGGTAGCCGGGATCGATGTAGTCCGGGCCGACCTTGAAGGGGGCGACGGCGAACCCGCGGTCGGACAGGGCTTTGACGATGCCGGTGGCCACGGTGGTCTTGCCGTGGCCGGAGGCCGGGGCGGCGATGACGATGCGGGGCATGCGGAGGGTGGCGGGGGTGGCGGGGGTGGGAGGGACACGGAGGGCGGCGGGGGTGGAGGCCGCGCTCACCATTCGATGCCCTTCTGGCCCTTCTGACCCGCGTCCATCGGATGCTTCACCTTGGTCATCTCGGTGACCAGGTCGGCGGCGGCGAGCAGTTCCGGCGCGGCGTCGCGGCCGGTGATCACCACGTGCTGGGTGCCGGGCCGCTCGGCCAGCGTCTTGACGACCTCGTCGACGTCGACCCAGCCCCACTTCATCGGGTAGGTGAACTCGTCGAGGACGTACAGGCGGTAGGTCTCGGCCGCCAGATCCTGCTTGATGCGCTCCCAGCCGGCGCGGGCGTTGTCGGCCTGCAACTCGGGGTCGCTGTGCAGGTCACGCTGGATCCACGACCAGCCCTCGCCCATCTTGTGCCAGGCCACCGGACCGCCCTGGCCGGTGGCGGCGTGCAGCTCGCCGAGCGCCTTGAGCGCGTTCTCCTCGCCGATGCGCCACTTCGCGGACTTCACGAACTGGAACACCCCGATCGGCCAGCCCTGGTTCCAGGCGCGCAGGGCGAGCCCGAACGCGGCGGTCGACTTCCCCTTGCCGGGGCCGGTGTGCACGATCGTCAGCGGCCGGTTGCGGCGCTGCCGGGTGGTGAGGCCGTCGTCGGGGATGTGGGCAGGTTGGCCTTGCGGCATCAGGCGGCCCTCCGGTCGGGTCGGTGACGGTGATGGTGACGGTCACGGTGGTCGCGGACGGTGGCGGTCAGCGTTTCGGCGGCGAGATCGGGGCGAGGGGGGCGGTGGGTGTGATCGGTGCGATCGGCGAGATCAGCGCGATCGGCACGATCGGAGAGTTCGGCGAGATCGGCGAGCGGGAGGTGCTGGGCGCCGAGGTCGGCGGCCAGACGGGCGGCCAGGCGGAGGCGCACCGGGCCGGACTCGCAGTCCACCACGATCACGGTGCCGGCGACGGCGGCGACTCCGGTGGCGAGGTGGGCGGCGGCTCGGCGGGCGTCGGCGAGGGGGTCCGCGGAGTGCGAGGCCTGCGTTGCGCGACCGTCGGTGACGATGACCACCAGCGGGCGGCGGTGCGGGTCGCGCATGCGCTCCACGCGCAGGACGTCGGCGGCTTGGAGGAGGCCGGTGGCCAGGGGGGTGCGGCCGCCGGTGGGCAGGGCGGTGAGGCGGGCGGCGCCGGCTTCGACGGACCAGGTGGGCGGCAGGGCGACTTCGGCGGTGCGGCCGCGGAAGGTGACGAGGCCGACTTTGTCGCGGCGCTGATACGCGTCGAGGAGGAGGGAGAGGATCGCGCCTTTGACGGCGGACATGCGTTGGCGGGCCGCCATGGAGCCGGAGGCGTCGACGACGAAGAGGACGAGGTTGCCTTCGCGGCCTTCGCGGATGGGTTCGCGGAGGTCTGCTGTGCGGAGGAGGAGCGGGCCCGCTTGGCGGCCGCGCGGGGCTTGGTGGGGGGCGGCGGCGCGGACGGTGGCGACGAGGTGGAGGCCTTGCGTGCCGGGGCGGGCGCCGACGGCGCGGCCGGCGGTGGTGCGGGCTTTGGAGCGGCGGCCTTCGGCGGCGGTGGGGGTGGTGGCGGTGCCTTCGACTTTTAGGAGTTTGGGTTTGAAGGGGGCGGTGGGTGTTGCGGGGGTTTGTTCGGGCGGGGTGCTGCCGGCTGGCGGGGATGGTGGTGCTGTCTGGCTGGCTGGATCGGTAGCGCTGGCGGGTTCGCGCTCGGTGTCGGCGGCGGCCGAACGGTTCGCGGTGGTCGGCGGTTCGGTGGTCGGGCGGGACGAGTCGGGGGTGTTGGTTGGCTCGTCGTTGCGCGGGCTGTTGCCGGGGCCGCTGGGGTCGTCGGGGGCGCTGGGGTCGTCGGGGGCGGGGCCGGAGCCGGGATCGTCGGGGTCGGGGTCGGGGTCGGCGTCGGGGTCCCGCATCGCTTCGTCGAGCTGTTGTTCGTCGAGGCCGGGCGCGTCGAACGGGTGTCGGCGTCGGCGGTGCGGGAGGGCGAGGGTGGCCGCCTGCCGTACGTCCTCGGCGCTCACGACCGTGCGTCCGGCCCACGCTGCCAGGGCGGTGGCGGTGCGGGCCGTCACCAGGTCTGCGCGCATGCCGTCGACTTCGAAGGCGGCGCAGATGCGCGTGATCCGCAGGAGTTCTTCGTCGGGCAGCGTCACGAAGGGCAGCAGGGCGCGGGCGGCGGCGATGCGTGTGGCCGTCTCTTTGTCGGCGGCTTCCCAGGCTGCGGCGAAGGCTTCGGGGTCGGCTTCGTAGGCGAGGCGGCGTCGTACGACCTCGGCGCGTTCGGCGGGGTCGCGGCTGGCGCGGACTTCGACGGTGAGGCCGAAGCGGTCGAGAAGCTGGGGGCGCAGCTCGCCCTCTTCCGGGTTCATGGTGCCGACCAGCAGGAAGCGCGCCGCGTGCCGCACCGAGACGCCTTCGCGCTCGACGTGCGCGACGCCCATCGCGGCGGCGTCCAGGAGCAGGTCCACGAGGTGGTCGTGGAGGAGGTTGACCTCGTCCACGTAGAGCAGGCCGCGGTGGGCCGCCGCGAGCAGGCCGGGCTCGTAGGCGGTGATGCCGGCGGCCAGTACCTTCTCCAGGTCCAGGGAGCCGACGAGGCGGTCCTCGCTGGCGCCGACCGGCAGCTCGACCAGCCGGGC
>JABFXP010000732.1 GCA_013361685.1 Catenulispora sp. | reverse complement strand
TGCGCGTTCCAGCGAGGCTGCGCCGCCCTGGTGGCGCAGCTCGCGGTCTACAAAGCCGGCGCGGTCTACGTGCCGATCGATCCGGACGCCCCGCTGGACCGCCTGCGCCACCTGGCCGCGCGCACCGAGGCCGCAGCCGTCCTGACCGCCGGATCGCAGTACCCGGCTCTGGCCGGGATCGCGCCGTCGCATCAGAGCGTGCGGATCACGGAGCGCGCTGCGCAACGGCCGACGCGGACCACACACGCCGAAGACGTCGCCTACATCGTCTTCACCTCCGGCTCGACCGGAGAGCCGAAGGGCGTCGCGGTCTCGCACCGCGCGATCGTCGGCACCGTGCTGGCCAGGTTCGCGCTCTACACCGAACCGGTCCGCAGACTCCTGATGATCTGGCAGGTGACGTTCGACGCCGCCGTCGGCTGCACCTGGTGGGCCCTGGCCGGCGGCGGCACCGTCGAGTTCGCCCCGGCCTCGCTCGACGGGATCATGAGCGCGGTCGACGCCATGCTCGACGGCACGAAGCCGATCTCGCACACCGCGATGACGCCCTCGCACTACCACAGCGCCCTGCAACGCCTCGAAGGCCCGGTGCGCGGCCCCTCGGCGGTCCTGGTCGTCGCGGGCGAACCGTGCCCCGAGCACTTGGTGCGGGAACACTACAGCGCGCACGCCCCGGCGCTGCTCTACAACGAGTACGGCCCCACCGAGGCCGCCGTCTGGTGCACCGGCGGCCAGCTGCGGCCCGGCGAGGAGATCACCGTCGGACCGGCGATCGAGGGGGCCGGGATCCTGGTCCTGGACGCCGCCGGGAACGAGGTCGGACCCGGCGAGCTCGGCGAGGTGTTCGTCACCGGCGTCGGCCTGGCCGAAGGGTATCTCGGCGACCCGGCGCAGACCGCCGCGCGGTTCGTCGAACACCCCGCCGGACGCCGCTATCGCACCGGCGACCTCGGCCGGCTGCGCGCGGACGGCCGGCTGGTCGTCGTCGGCCGCACCGACCACCAGATCAAGATCCGCGGATACCGCGTGGAACCGGGCGAGATCGAAGCGGTTCTGCAGTCCCATCCAGACGTCGCGCAGGCGGTGGTCACCGAACGGCGGGGGCGGCTCGTCGCCTTCGTCGTCCGCCGGGAACCCGCCGCCGTGGGGAGCCTTTCATGACAGAGCACATATCCACGCGGGTCAAACAAGTCCTGGTCGACATCCTCGACATCGACATGGACGCCGCCGAGATCGACGACGGCATCCCGCTCTACTCCACGCCGATCAGCCTGGACTCGCTGACCCTGCTGCGGCTGATCGCCGCGCTGGAGAAGGCGTTCGACTGCGAGATCGACGACGAGGCCGTGATGACCGCCGACCTCGTCGACGTCGCGAGCCTCGTCGAGCTGGTGCTCGGCCAGTTGAGTGCGAGCCTGACGTGACCGGGCCCGCGACCGGCGCCGCGCCGGGACCCGTGACCGTCCCGACCCACTGGTACAACGTCGTCGCCGAACTGGCCGGCTACGTGGCCGAGGAGCGCCGGCCGGCCCTGCAGCCCGGACGGCACGGCATCCGCCCCCAGCTGCCCCTGTCGATCTACCGGCAGAGCGTCAGCGACGAACCCTTCATCGAGATCCCGGCGGCCGTCCGCGCCGAATACGAACGCTGGCGGCCGACCCCGCTCGTCCGGGCCCACCGGCTCGAACGGCTGCTGGGCACCCCGGCCCGGATCTACTACAAGTGCGAGGCCGCGAGCCCGTCCGGCAGCCACAAACTGAACTCGGCCATCGCCCAGGCCTACTACTACAAGAAGGCCGGAATCCGCGGCCTGGTCACCGGAACCGGCGCCGGACAGTGGGGCACGGCCCTGTCGATGGCCTGCGCCGCCTACGACCTGGAACTCACCGTCTACATGGTGCGGTGCAGCTACGAGCAGAAGCCGCAACGGCGCGTCCTGATGGAGCTCAACGGCGCGCGCGTGCTGCCGAGCCCGAGCACGACGACCGAGGCGGGGCGGTCGATCCTCGCGGCGGACCCGGACTGCCCGGGCAGCCTGTCCGTGGCCAGTTCCGAGGCGCACGAGATCGCGCAGGAAGGCGACGGGATCCGGTACTCGGCCGGCAGCGGGGACAACCACGTCCTGCTGCACCAGACCGTCATCGGGCAGGAAGCCGTGGCGCAGATGGCGGCGCTCGGCGAACACGCCGACACGGTGGTGGCCGCGCTCGGGGCCGGCAGCAACTTCGCCGGGATCGCGATGCCCTTCCACCGGCAGTCGCGGCTCACCGGGCGTCCGACCCGGCTGGTGGCGGTGGAACCCACGTCGTGCCCGAAACTGACGCGCGGCGTCTATGCGTGGGACCACCATGACGCGCTGGGCAACACGCCGATGTCGAAGATGTACACGCTCGGCCACACGTTCATCCCGTCGCCGATCCACGCCGGCGGGCTGCGCTACCACGGCGCGGCGCCGGTGATCAGCTGGATGTACCGCGAGGGTCTGATCGACGCGGTGGCCTGCGGGCAGCACCAGGTCTTCGAGGCGGGCGTCACGTTCGCCCGGGCGGAGCAGCTGATCCCGGCGCCGGAGTCCGCGCACGCGATCGCGCACGTCATCGACCGCGCGATCCGGGCGCGGGAGACCGGTACGCCGGAGACGATCCTGTTCAATCTGAGCGGCCACGGACTGATGGACCTGGGGTCGTATGACAAGTACCTCAATGGTCTGTTGGAGTCGGACGCCGCCGCCGAGGCCGAGGTCGAACAGGCCTTGTCCAGGCTCGCCACGGCAGGCGTGTGAGGGCTCTGCCATGGACCTCTCCTGGACTCCGCAGCAGCAGGAGCTGCATGACCGCTTCCGGCGCTGTCAGCCGGACGACGGTGCCGACTGGAAGACGTTGGCGAACGCTCAGGTGATGGCGCTTCCCATCCCCACCGAGTACGGCGGGCTCGATCAGACACCGTTGTCTTGCGCGTACGCGCTCGAAGGGCTCGGGTACGGCTGCCGGGACATCGGGCTGCTGGTCCGGGCCGGCGCGCACCTGTGGGCCGTGGAGATTCCGCTGCTGCGATACGGCACTCGGGAGCAGCGGCAGGCCTACTTGCCGGGATCGGCCGAAGGCCGGCTGATCGGCGCCCACGCGATCACCGAGGCCGAGTCCGGTTCCGACGCGCTTGCCATGGCTGCCGTGGCCCGCCGGGAGGCCGAGGGATACGTCCTGAACGGTCGCAAGCGCTTCGTCACCAACGCTCCCGAGGCCGACGTCTTCGTGGTGTACGCGACGGTGAACCCCGCCTTGGGGTTCACCGGGGTGACCGCGTTCCTGGTGGAGCGCGACAACCCCGGGCTGCGGGTGGAGCCGGAATTGCGGAAGGCGGGACTGGAGTCGTGCCCGTGGGGTCAGGTGGTGCTCGAGGAGTGCGCCGTGGGCCCGGAAGGCGTGCTGGGAGCCGTGAAACAGGGCTCGGAGATCTTCGGCACCGTGATGGCCTGGGAAAGGACCCTGATATTGGCGCCGCTGGTGGGAGCCATGGAACGGCAGATCGAGGAGTGCATCGAGCGGGCGCGCTCCCGGCGGCAGTTCGGCCGGCGGATCGGCTCGTTCCAGTCGGTCTCCCACCGGATCGTGGAGATGCGGCACCGGCTGGAGACCTCTCGCGGGCTGCTCCGCTCCGCCGCCGCGGAGCTGGCGCGTCCGCGCGGGCCGCGAGAGGCGCCGTCGATCCTCCCGGAACTGGTGAAACTGCACGTGAGCGAGGCCGCCGTGGCGACGTTCGACGACGCGATGCAGATCTTCGGCGCTCTCGGATACACCGAGGAGGCCGGGATCGAGCAGCGGCTGCGGGACGCCCTCGGGACCAGGATCTCTTCCGGCACGTCGGACATGCAGCGCGAGGTCATCGCCGGAAAGCTCGGACTGAAGTAGACCTGAGGTGAACCCGTGACAGAACTCGAAGACATCGGCGGAACTCTGACCGCCCTCCTGGACGCCGCCGTGCGCCGTGATCCGCGGGCGACCGCCGTCGCCGAGCGGCAGCGCCGGGTGGGGTACGGCGAACTGGACGAGATCAGCAACTGCGTGGCGAGCGCGCTCGTGGCCGGGCGTTCGGAGGCTCTGGGACGGGTCGGGATCTGGCTGAACAAGTCGGTGGAGGCGGTCGCGGCCATCTACGCGGTGCTGCGCAGCGGTGCGGCGTATGTGCCGATCGATCCGACCGGTCCGGCGCGGCGGGCCGCCGCCGTGCTGGCCGACTGCGAGGCGTCGTGGCTGATCACGACGCCGGAGCGGGTGGAGAGCCTGCGGGCGTGTGCGCCGGAGCTTGTGGACCGGCTTTCCATCCTCTGTGTCGGCGCGGAGTGGGAGGACGCGCTGAGCCGGTACGCGGGTGCCGCTCGGGTCCAGGTTCCCACCTCGGCTGACGATGTCGCCTACATCCTGTACACATCGGGTTCGACCGGGACCCCCAAGGGCGTCGTCCTCACACACGCGAACGCCCGCGCCTTCGTCGACTGGGCTGCGGCGGAGTTCGAGCTGACGTCCGAGGACGTGCTGTCCAGCCATGCGCCGCTGCACTTCGACCTGTCGATTCTGGACATCTTCGGTGCGGTGGCGTGCGGCGGTTCGGTCGCCTTGGTGCCGGACAGCTGGACCGGGCTCGGGTCGGGGCTGGTGCGGTTCGTCGTCGAGCAGAACGTGTCGGTGTGGTACTCCGTGCCGAGTGCGTTGCGGCGGATGGCTGACGCCGCCGGCGGCGGCGAGTTGGCCGGCACCCGGCTGCGTCTGATTGCTTTCGCCGGTGAGGAGTATCCAGTGCGGCACCTCAGGGCTCTGCGTGAGGTGCTGCCCGAGAGCGGAGCGCTTTACAACCTCTACGGCCCGACCGAAACGAACGTGTGCACGTTCCACCGTGTCGCGGCAGATGATCTTGCCGAGGGTGCTCCGGCGGCGCCGCCGATCGGACTGCCGTGCCCCTACGCCACGTCGGTGCTGACCGAGGGGGACGGCGTGGTGCTGCCGGATGTCGGGGAGGTCACTGGCGAACTGTGCATTGGCGGCACGTCGGTCATGCACGGCTATTGGAACGATCCGGCCAAGACCGCCGGGAGCATGATCGAGACCGATCGTGGGCGGTTCTACCGGACCGGTGACATCGTCCGGCGCCAGGATGACGGTCGGCTGGTCTACGTCAGCCGCAAGGACACCATGGTCAAGGTCAAGGGCCATCGCATCGAACTCGGGGAGATCGAGGCGGTCCTCGAACTCCGGCCGGAGATCGCGGAGGCGGTGTGCGTCGTCGCGCACGACGCGGCGGGGACCGCGCGGATCGCGGCGTTCGTGACGGCGGCGGGTTCTGACTCGCCCGACGAGCGGGGACTGCGCCGGCACTGCCGGGAGTATCTGCCCACATACATGGTGCCCGAGCAGTTCGAGGTCGTGCCGGGACTGCTGTACACCTCGACCGGCAAGATCGACCGCCGGTCGCTGACGTTGGCCGCGCAGCCATGAGAAGCCTGGTGCGGAAGGACGAGTTGGCCACGCACACGCTTGAGACGTGGGAGTGGCCGAGCGCGGCGTTGGGCTGCGCCAAGCGGGCTGACGTGCTGGTGCCGCATACCTGCACCTCCGGCGGGAGGAAGGCCGCCGTGCTGATCCTCCTGCACGGATTCGGAGGGAGTCGCGCGACGTGGCTGAGCCGTACCAGGCTGGTCGAGCACCTGCGCGGGCTCGATCTGGTGGTGGTGCTGCCGGAGAGCGGGCGGCGGTGGTTCGTCAACGACGATCGGGGGCTCCGGTACGAGGACTATCTCGTGCAGGAGCTCGTCCCGTTCGTCGATGAGAACTACGCGGTTCATCTGCGGCGCGGGGTACGGGCGATCGGCGGGTTCTCGATGGGTGGAGCCAGTGCCCTGATGCAGGCGTTGCGGTATCCCGAGCTGTTCGGCGCGGTACTGAGCCATGCCGGGGCGTTCGAAGCGCCTTCTCGGGTCGGCGATCCCTATGCGGGGCTGCGGGATGAGCGTGACTTCATGATCCCGTCGGTGGCGGCGCACGAGAGGGTGTGGGGGCCGCCGGGGAGCGCGGTCCGGCGTCGCTATGACATCGCTTCTTTGATCGACGCGTGTCTCGACACTCGGCTGTCGGTTTACGCGGACGTGGGCTCGGGGGACTATCCACGCATCGTCGACATGAACCGCCGCACGGTGCACCGGCTGCGCCGGCGAGGGATCGACGTGGAGTTCCACGAACGGGGCGGGTCGCATGACCTGGAGTATTTGGACCGCGCGCTGCCCTTCTCGCTGAAGTACCTCGACGCGAAGACCAGGAGGACCTGACAGTGTGCGGCATCGCGGGCTGGGTGGACTGGACGCAGAGCCTGGTTCAGGGGACTGAGATCATCCGGGGGATGACGCGGACGCTGGCGCCGCGCGGGCCGGACGCGCAGGAGGTCTGGCTCGGCCCGCATGCCGTGCTCGGGCACAGCCGGCTGGCCGTCATCGACATAGCCGGCGGCCGGCAGCCGATGATGCGGATCGACCGCGACGGCCGGCAGGTCGCGATCGTCTTCAGCGGCGAGATCTACAACTTCAAGGAGCTGCGGGCCGAGCTGGCCGGGTACGGCTGGTCGTTCCGAACGCGCTCGGATACCGAAGTGCTGCTGACGGCGTACTTGCAGTGGGGTACCGAGCTGGCGTCGCGGCTGATCGGGATGTACGCGTTCGCGATCTGGGACGCGGGGGAGCGGCGGCTTGTCCTGGTCCGGGACCGGGTCGGCATCAAGCCGCTCTACTATGCGCGGATCGGCGAGGGCGTGGTGTTCGGTTCGGAACCGAAGGCCCTGCTGGCCCATCCCGGCCTGCCGGCGGAGCTGGACGCGGAGGGGCTGGCCGAGCTGATGGCGGTGCCACGGGCGCGGACGCCCGGGCACGGGATCTTTCGGGGCGTGCGGGAAGTGCGGCCCGGCTGTGTCGTCGTCGCCGATGACAGGGGCCTGCGAGAGACGCCGTATTGGCGGCTTGAGGCCGGTGAGGACGCGCGGGACTTCGACGAGAGCACCCGTCACGTCCGCTCCCTGCTCGACGACATCGTGCGCCACGAAGTCGTGGCGGACGTCCCGGTCGGCGCGCTGCTGTCCGGCGGGATCGACTCCAGCGCCCTCACCGCCTTGGCCGCGCGGGAGCTGACCGCCGAGTTCGTGGCCTTCTCCGTCAGCCCGCCGTCCTCGGGGCGCCCCGGCTCCGACGCCTGGCGGCCGACCGCCGACGAGCCGTTCGCGGCGCTGGTGGCCGAACGGCTCGGGCTCAAGCACGTCGTCACGGCGGTGACCGTGGACGCGCTGCTCGAGCACCGGGACGTCGGTCTCGCCGCCCGCGACCTGCCCGGCTGGGGCGACCTCGACACCACGATGTACCTGCTGTTCCAGTCGGTCCGGGACCACTGCAAGGTGGTGCTCTCCGGCGAGGCCGCCGACGAGATGTTCGGCGGCTACCTGTGGCAGAACGATCCCGGCAGCGTCGGACACACGTCGTTCCCCTGGCTGCACGCGCGTCGCCAGCCTGAAGTCCTTCTGCACGAGGACATACGCCGCGCGATAGAGCCTCAGCGCTATGAAGCAGACCGCTACCACGAGGCTCTGGCAGAGGTCTCATATCTGCCCGGCGAGGACGCGGCCCGCCGCCGCCAGCGTGAGGTCTTCCACCTGGGAGTCACCCGCTGGCTTCCCGGCCTGCTGGACCGCCAGGACCGCATGAGCAGTGCCCTCGGTCTCGAGGTCCGCGTCCCGTTCGCCGACCACCGCCTGGCCGACTACCTCTACAACGTTCCGCCGGCGCTGAAGGCACACGGCGGAACGGTGAAGGCCTTGCTGCGCCAGGCCTGCGCCGACCTGCTCCCGGCCGAGGTCGTCAACCGGCCGAAGAGCGCCTACCCGGTCAGTCGTGGCGACCAGTACCAGGAAGCCATGCTCTCTCTCGTCCTCGAGCTGCTCTCCGACCCCACCGCCCCGGTGTTCGGCCTGCTGGACCCCGACCGCGTGCGCACGGCCGTGACCTCGGACCTGGATCAGTTGCCCGGGCCCATCACCTCGTTCACCCCGGCCATCGGCCTGTCGTACCTGCTTCACTTGAATAGCTGGCTCGAGCGATATGGGGTGCGGATCCGGCTTTAGCGGCGCTTATGAC
>JABFXP010000534.1 GCA_013361685.1 Catenulispora sp. | reverse complement strand
CGTGGAGCCAAGGGGACTCGAACCCCTAACCCCCTGCTTGCAAAGCAGGTGCGCTACCAATTGCGCCATGGCCCCGTAGAGCGGTCCGCCTTCCCGTTTTACGGAAGGCGGACCGTGCCTCGGCTCTAGCTGCCGAGGAAGCCGGATGAGCGGTTCTCAGGCCGAGGGAACCGGGTCGGTCGCCTCGGTCCAGAGGTCCTGCTCCGACTTGTCGGACTGGACCTGCCGGTAGACCAGCAGACCGCCGATGGCAGCCACAACGAGCAGAAGCAGTTTCTTCACGTGGCCACCTCCCTTCTGGTAGACGTCTGTGCCCCTGAGCTTAACAGTCGCGGGGCCGAATCGAGCTGTGAGCATCACTACGCAAAAGTGCGGAGCTGTTCCACTCCTGTCGGCTACGGACGGGTACGTCGGGTGTCTAGCCGGTGTGGTGGGGGTGTGGTCCCGGTCGTGGGGTGGCCGGGACCTGCTCGAATGGGCTTTTCGGTTACGCCGGGCGGGCGTAGGAGACCACCGGCATGGTGCTCACCGCGGCTATGGACACGGTGCTGCCTGGGCGGGGGGCGTGGATGACCAGGCCGCCGCCGAGGTACATGCCGACGTGGTTCACGTAGCTGGAGTCGCCGTAGAAGAAGACCAGGTCGCCGGGTTGGGCGGCGGAGGCTGAGACGGCGTGCAGGCCCTGCATCTGGGCGGTGGCGGTGCGGGGGATGCTGACGCCGGCGGCCTTCCAGGCGGCTTGGGTCAGGCCGGAGCAGTCGTAGCCTCCGGGGCCGGTCGCGCCGAAGATGTACGGCTTGCCGAGTTGGGACTTGGCGAAGGCGATGGCTGCTGCCGCGCGGCCGGATGCTGCGGGGGTCGTCACCGTGGTGGAGCCTGAGCCGCCGGAGGTCGAGCCGGAGGAGCCCGAGGAGCCCGAGGAGCTGGAGGTGCTGGACGAAGCCGTCTGCTTCGCCGCGGCTGCTGAGGCCGCCTTGGCCGCCTCCACGGCTGCCGCCTGCTCGCGGGCCCGCTCGGCTTCCAGCGCCGCTCGCTGCTGGGCCTGGAGCGAGTTCAGCAGTGCCTGGGCCTTGGCCACGTCGGTGTCGAACTGCTTCTTCTTGGCTTCGGCGTCCTTGGTGTTGCTGTCCAGGAGCGCCATCTTGTCGGCGGCTTCCTTGGCCTTGGCCGCGAGGTCCGCCTTCTGCTGGGCCAGCAGCTTCAGGGTGTCGGAGCTGTTCTCGGCGACGCGGCCCACGGTCGCTGACATGTTCAGCATGTTCGAGGGGTCGGCCTGCAGCATCAGCTGGAGTGTGGGGTCGATGTTCGCGCTGCGGTACTGGGCGGCGGCCAGACCTCCGAGGCGGGTCTGCGTCTGGGTCATCGACGCCTGCTCGGCGCTCATCTCGCGGTTGATGCCGTCGACCTGCTGCTGGAGCTTGTCCTCGGCGTCCTTGGCGGCGTTGTACGCCTCGTTGGCGTCGGCGGCCTTCTGGTACAGCGTGTCGAGCTGGGTCTTCACCTGGTCGATGGTGGGCTGCGGGTCGGCCTTCGCCACGCTCGGCACCAGGACCATGGTCCCGGCCGCGGCGGCTCCGACGGCGAGCTTCGAGTAGCGGGTGGCACGCGGACGACGATGTCGGGCTGTGACAGTCATGCGAGCTTCTGGGCTCCAACTCCTTCTCGTCCGCCTACCGGGTTAGCTGACGGATTCGGGCCGAAGAAGTAGCCCTACGGCGGCGCCCGCGCGCACCCCGGGGTGGGGCACGCCGACGCCGACCGATTCACCCCTGGCGCCGCCGGGTCGCTGCTTGCGACCGGCCGCGCCGACGAACCTGGTTCCCCGGCTCCGCGTGGTGCGCGGATTCGGCGGTGCCCCGACGCCCCGGAACCTGTCCTGGTCCGTAAAAAAGCGGCGAAGCGGTTCTGGACGCTAGCCAACCCCGGCGTACCGAACAAGCGAGCGGTCCAGTTTTCGTTCAGCGAACGCTCAGGATCCGGCCACCCTTCGGGAGTGATCCGGGACCGGCTGTGAGGACATGAGACGGCCCAGGCACACACCCGGAGGGCGCGACCTGGGCCGGAGAAGCAGATGTCCGATTAGCGCAGAAAACGAACCCTGCGACGTTTGTTGCCGGACGTTGTGACGTCCGTCTCAAATGACTGCTCGCCCTGGCCTGTGCGGAAAGTCTGCACGGGGAGCATGACCGCGTTCACCGGGTGTGCCTTGTCGTCATCAGCCGGACTCTTCACCGATACCGGAGGCATCACGACTTCGACCGGTTCGCCGTGCATGTCCGGCAGCACCGCCCCGACCAGGCGGACCTCCTGCGGCTCCTTGGGGCCGCTCTTGGCCCCGGGGCCGTATAGCAGGTTGCTGATCTCGAGCCAGGTCTCCTCGACGTGCGAGATGTAGTCCAGGCCGCGCCGGCCCAGCGGTGCGTCGCCGACCGCCTTGGCGTTGAACCGGCCGTAGCCCAGGATCCGGCCCAGCAGGTCCCGCTCCACCCGCATGTCGTTCACCTTGCCCAGCGGCAGCGCGTCGTAGGCTCGGGTGATCACACCGTGGGTGTGCAGGATGCGTTTGTTCGTCACGATCAGCAGGTCGCCGTTCCACACGGCGAGATGCCACGCCATGTACAGGAACGCCAGGCCGGCCACCGCCCACGCGCCCAGGCGCAGTTGCCCGGCGTCGGGAGTGGAGAAGATGTCGATGCCCATCGCCGCTATCACCGCCGCCACGGTGATCAGGACCGGGATGATGATCGCTGCCAGATGGTGCCGCACGACTATGACCAGCCGCTCGCCCGGCACCAGGAACCGTTTAGCACGTTCCTCGAGCTCGGGCCGCAGCAGCATGCGGCCGTAGAGGGCGGGTGAGGAGTCGGACACGTCAGGCCACCGCCTCGGCGCTCAGCTGGCGACGAGGTTGTGGAAGGTGTCGCCCAGCGTCTTGCCGACGCTCGCCACCCAGTTCAGGGCGCCCTGAACCAGGTTGCCAGCCCCGGACGGGTTCTGGACGACGAAGTAGATCAGGAAGAGCACGATGCCCCACTGCACGGCCGGCTTGAGTTTCACGTCAGATCCCCTTCATCTGGACGGTCGTGTTGCCGCGCGACCGGTCTCAGCATCATGCGAAGTGCTCCCGGGTCACTCCTACAGAACAGCATCCCCACTGAGTCAAAGCCTAGCCGGGGCAAGGAGTTTTGGCGGCTCCCAACCCAACGCCGGACATAACGACTCAGTGGACATCCGTCTCAGAGGGCACACATACCGAGCATTCCCAGACTAGGTTGATCGCATGCAGATCGGTGTCTTGACCGAGCAAGCTCGTTACGAACGCCGGGTCGCGCTGACCGCCGAATCCGCCGGGCGCCTGATCGCGGCCGGTCACAGCGTCTATGTCCAGTCCGGTGCCGGCCTGGCGTCCGACGAGGACGATGACGCTTACCGCGCGGCCGGCGCCATGATCGGGAAAACCCCTGAAGAAATCTTAGGAAACATCGATCTGTTGACCGCTGTCGGACAGCTGGACCAGCAGACCGCGGCCCGACTGACCCCCGGCACCGCGGTGATCGGTCTGGCCTCGCCCAAGGACGGCCGCGGCCCGGCCGGCGTCCTGGTGGACCGGCACGCCACCTTCTTCGCGCTGGAACTGCTGCCCCGCATCACCCGCGCGCAGGGCATGGACGCCTTGTCATCGCAGGCGATGGTGGCGGGCTACCGAGCCGCTCTGGTCGCCGCCGAGCGGCTGCCGCGCTTCTTCCCGCTGCTGATGACCGCGGCCGGCACCGTGCCCCCGGCCCGCGTCCTGGTCCTGGGTGCCGGCGTGGCCGGGCTGCAGGCGATCGCGACGGCGAAACGGCTCGGCGCGGTGGTGGAGGCCTACGACGTCCGCGACGCCGCGGCCGAGGAGATCCGGTCCCTGGGTGCCAAGTTCGTCAGCCTGGATCTGGAGACGCAGACCTCTGCCAGCGGCGGCTACGCGCGCGAACAGGCGGCTGACGCGCAGGCCAGGCAGCGTAAGGCATTGACGCCCTACGTGGCCGCCGCGGACGCGGTGATCACCACCGCCGCGGTGCCCGGCCGCCCGGCGCCGCTGCTGGTGACCGCCGACATGGTCGAGAAGATGCGGCCCGGTTCCGTGCTGGTCGACCTGGCCGCCGACAATCCCAACGGCGGCAACTGCGAGCTGTCCCGGCCCGGTGAGGACGTGCGGCACCACGGAGTGCTGATCCACGGCGGCCGCAACGTCCCCAGTGAGCTGGCCGCGCACGCCTCCCGGCTCTACGGCGCGAACATGTCGGCCTTCATCCTGGCCATGTGCCAGGACGGAGTGCTTTTATCAACACCGGAGGAGATCGCCGCCGACGAGATCGCCGCCGCGTGCTGCGTGCTGCTGAAGGGGGAGTTCCGATGAGTTCCACCGCCTGGCTGACCGTGTTCGTGCTGGCCGTCTTCCTGGGCTTCGAGGTCATCTCCAAGGTCTCCTCGATCCTGCACACGCCGCTGATGTCGGGGGCGAACGCCATCCACGGCGTGATCCTGGTCGGCGCGATCATCGCCACCGGCTCCACCGACGACAATCTGCAACTGGCGATCGGCCTGCTGGCGATCGTCATGGCGACGGTGAACATGGTCGGCGGGTTCGCGGTGACCGACCGGATGCTCGGGATGTTCGCCAAACCGCGCCGGGCGCCGTCCAGCACGGAAACCTCAAGCGCTTCCTCAACCGGCGGGGAGACGAAGTGACCGGCGCCTGGGCCGACACCGCCTATCTGATCGCAGGAGTCTGCTTCATCCTCGCGTTGAAGGGACTCTCGGCGCCGCGCACCGCCCGGCTGGGCACGCTGATCGGAGCCAGCGGCGCGACGCTGGCGGTGATCGTCGCCCTGACCACGCCGCATCTGAAGCACCTGGGGCTGATCATCGGGGCGATCGTGATCGGCACGGCCATCGGGCTGCCGACCGCCCGCCGGGTCCGGATGACGGCGATGCCGCAGCTGGTGGCGCTGTTCAACGGCGTCGGCGGCGGCGCGGCGGCCCTGGTCGCGGCGGTGGAGTTCCTGCGGCCCGGCAAGGACATCTCGCACGCCGCGACCGCGGACCTGGCGGCGATCGGCTTCACGATCCTGGTCGGCGGCGTGTCGTTCTCCGGCTCGCTGATCACCTTCGCCAAGCTCCAGGAGCTGATGACCACCCGGCCCGTGGTGCTGCCGGCCGGCCGCTGGCTGACGTTCGGCTTCGCCGGCGCCGGGGTGCTGTTCGCGGTGTTCCTGGTGCCGTGGCCGAGCTCGGCGCTGCTGGCCCTGCTGGCGGTGGTGTCGCTGGTGTTCGGCGTGCTGTTCGTGCTGCCGGTGGGCGGCGCGGACGTGCCGATCGTGATCTCGCTGCTGAACGCCTTCACCGGCCTGACGGTCGCGGCCAGCGGCTACGTGCTGGGCAACACGCTGCTGGTGATCGCCGGCACGCTGGTCGGCGCCTCCGGCACGCTGCTGACGCGGATGATGGCGGCGGCGATGGGGCGGCCGCTGACCGGCACGCTGTTCGGGGCCTTCACCGCCACGGCGGGCGCGGTGGGCGGTGGCGGCGACGGGGCGGCCAGGCCGGTGCGGACGTCGTCGCCGGAGGACGTCGCGATCCTGCTCGGCTACGCGCGCAAGGTCGTGATCGTGCCCGGATACGGGCTGGCTGTGGCGCAGGCGCAGCACACGGTGCGCGAGGTCGCGGACCTGCTGACGGCGCGGGGCGTGCAGGTGTCGTACGGGATCCACCCGGTCGCCGGGCGCATGCCGGGGCACATGAACGTGCTGCTGGCCGAGGCGAACGTGCCGTACGAATCGCTGCTGGAGCTGGAGGCGGCGAACTCGGAGTTGGCGTCGGCGGACGTCGCGGTGGTGATCGGGGCGAACGACGTGGTCAACCCGGCGGCGCGGCAGCCGACGGGGTCGCCGATCTCCGGGATGCCGATTCTGGACGTGGACCTGGCGCAGCAGGTGGTGTTCTGCAAGCGGTCGATGCGGCCGGGGTTCGCGGGCGTGGAGAACGAGTTGCTGTATGCCGCGAACACGTCGCTGCTGTTCGGAGACGCGAAGGAGAGTATGTCGAAGGTGCTCGCGGCTTTGAAGGCGCAGTAGTTCGTCGTGCTTGCGACAGCGATTGGCGGCGGTTCGGCTCAGGCCTGGCCGCCGCTCTTTTGCGTTCCCGGGCGGGACTCTTCGACTGGCTGGCTGGGTGTTGGTCCCCGACCGGCTCGCTACGCCGACACGGTGCCGTACAGCCGGTCTCCGGCGTCACCCAGGCCCGGGACGATGTAGCCGTGCTCGTTGAGGCGCTCGTCGATGGCGGCCGTGACGATCGTCACCGGCACCGCGAGGTCGGTCAGGGCCTCCGACACGGCAGCGATGCCTTCGGGCGCGGCGAGCAGGCACACCGCCGTCACGGACGCGGCGCCGCGGTCGGCCAGCAGCTTGATCGCGGCGATCAGCGTGCCGCCGGTGGCCAGCATCGGGTCCAGCAGGTAGCACTGGCGGCCGGACAGGTCCTCCGGCAGGCGGGTGGCGTAGGTGGAGGCTTGCAGGGTGTCCTCGTTGCGCACCATGCCCAGGAAGCCGACCTCGGCGGTGGGCAGCAGGCGGACCATGCCGTCCAGCATGCCGAGCCCCGCGCGCAGCACCGGCACCACCAGATGCCGCGGCCCGCTGAACGTGACGCCCGTCGCCTGCGCGACCGGCGTGACCACCGTCACCGGCTCGACCTGCGCGTTCCGCGTCGCCTCGTAGGCGAGCAGGGTCACCAGCTCATCGGCCAGGGACCGGAACGTGGGGGTGTCGGTGCGGGCATCGCGCAGCACCGTGAGCTTGTGCGCCACGAGCGGATGGTCGACGGCGTGAATGGAGACGGTCGGCATGGGCAAACGGTATCGGACGTGCGGTACTGCTGCACCAACAAGCACTAGACAAGCACATACGGTGACAAGGTAATCTCTCAAAAAGGTCAAACCACCCGCCGGCCCGGCGCGACCGGCGGTCCCACGGAAGGCGGTGATCAGCCGATGCCCGCAGACCAGCCGCCGCCCCAGAGCGAGGCGGCGCGGGAGGCCAGAGACCGCAGACGGCGTCGCGAGAACTTCCTCGCCGACCTGGCCGAAGCCCAGCGGCTGCGCGAGCGCGTGGCCCCCCGGCGGGCGCGCATGGCGCGCTTGAGACAGCAGCAGTTGCTGCGGACGTTTTTCTACTGACAGCTGAGCTGACGACGACTTTCGGCGCCGCTGCCCACGTTGTGTGTGGGCGGCGGCGCTGTGCGTGAGGGAGGCGGATTCCGCGAGGGGCTGGGGTGCGATTGGGGTGTGATTTTTGCCACTTTGGTGGGGTGGTTCGCTTCTTGTGCACTCGCTTCGCGGCGCTGCTGTTCCGTATGTCGCCGCGTCTGCGCGTGTCGCTGGGTCTCCGTGGGTCGTCGGGTCGATCCGTCAGACTGGAGGTATGACGTCGCCCGCTGCTCGCCGGTATGAACCCTGGATGCGGCTGGCCCTGGCCGAAGCCGTGAAGGCTGAGGGTCATGGTGACGTCCCCATTGGCGCGGTCATTTTCGACGCTACGGGTGCGGTGCTCGCCGTCGGCCATAACACGCGCGAATGCGAAGGCGATCCGACCGCGCACGCTGAGATCGTGGCGATCCGCGCGGCGGCCAGAGCCCTTCAGGGGCGTGCTGCTGCGTCGGTGCTGGAGCCGCCTTCGGGCTTGCCCGAACCCGGCGTTACTGGTGGCCCCGTCGCCCCCGCAGCCCCCGCAGCCCCCGCCGGCAAGGACTGGCGGCTCACCGGCTGCACCCTGGTCGTCACGCTCGAACCCTGCACCATGTGCGCGGGCGCCATCGTCCTGTCCCGCCTCGCCCGCGTCGTCTTCGGCGCCTGGGACCCCAAAGCCGGCGCCGCAGGCTCCCTCTGGGACACCCTCCGCGACCCCCGCCTCAACCACCGCCCCGAAGTCATCCCCGGCGTCCTCGAACCCGAGTGCCACGCCACCCTCGACCGCTTCTTCGCCGCCCACCGCGAAAAGTGAACGGACCACCCCGCCCCATCCGGTAGGGTGTTCCACGGTGACGTGTCCGAGCGGCCTAAGGAGCACGCCTCGAAAGCGTGTGAGGTGCAAGCCTCCGTGGGTTCAAATCCCACCGTCACCG
>JABFXP010000120.1 GCA_013361685.1 Catenulispora sp. | reverse complement strand
ACGATCATGGCCGCGGCGCTGGCCGGCGGCGTCGCCGCGCTCGGCGGGGTGGTGCTCGGCTGGGCGATGGGCCGTTCGGCCCGGCGGGGGCGTTGATGCGCCCGCTGACCGCCGCCGCCCTCCAGCTCGCGCCCCATCCCGGCCCGCTCACCGCCAACAGCGTCGCGGAGAACCTGAACCGCGCCGTCGAGCTCGTCGAGCGCTGCGTCGGGGCGACCGGCGCGGACCTGCTCGTCCTGCCCGAGGCGGTCACCACCGGCTTCACCCCCGGGATCAGCGCCGAGGAGCTGTGGGATCTGATGGGCCCGATCCCCGGGCCGACCACCGAGCCGGTGCAGGAGGCCGCGCGCCGTCTGGGGGTGCACGTGGTGCACTGCACCTACGAGCGCGGCGCCGACCGCGGCGTCGTCCACAACTCCGCCGTCCTCATCGGCCCGGACGGCGACATCCTCGGCGTCTACCGCAAGACCCATCTCTTCCCCGGCGAGACGCAGTGGGTGACCGCGGGCGACGAGGTCACGGTCGTCGAGACCGACCTCGGCCGCATCGGGCTGGCCGTCTGCTTCGACGGCGACTTCCCCGAGCTGTTCCGGATCCAGGCGGTCCTCGGCGCCGAGATCGTCTGCCGGCCGTCGGCGCTGCTGCGCTCCGCCGACATCTGGGAGCTGACCACCCGCGCCCGCGCCTACGACAACCACGTCTACGTCATCGGCGCCAACGCCACCGGCACCGACCCGGCCGGGGTGCACTACTTCGGCAACTCGCTGATCGTCACGCCCATCGCCGAGGTGGTGGCCCGCGCCGCCTCGCACGAGGGCTGGGCCGCCGCGCGCCTGGATCCGGCCGACGCCCTGCGCACCCTGACCCCCGGCTCGGACCGGCCGCAGAGCTTCGACCACCTCGCCACCCGCAATCTGCGCATGCTCAGCGCCTATCAGAAGGAACTCGTCGGCGAGGCCGAGACCCCGTTCCGGCTCGGGGGCGGTGCATGATCCGGATCGGCATCGACACCGGCGGCACCTTCACCGACGTCGTGGCGGTCGACGAGGCCGACGGCCGGGTCGTGGCCGGCAAGGTCCCCTCCACGCCCGCGGACCCGTCCGAGGGCTTCCTCGCCGCCGTCCGCAAAGCCCTGACCCTGCTCGACGCCACCCCCGAGGGCCTGGGCGCGGTCGTCCACGGCACCACCGTCGCCACCAACCAGCTGTTGCAGGGCAAGGTCGCCGACCTCGGGTTCGTCACCACCGCGGGGTTCGAACACCTGCTGGAGATCGCCCGCCAGTCGGTCCCGGACGGCTACGGCAACAGCTACTTCTGGGTCAAGCCGCCCCGCATCGTCCCCGCCGACCTGGTCCGCGGCGTCGGCGGCCGGCTCGACGCGGACGGCGCCGAGGTCCGCCCCTTCGACGAGGCCGACGCCAAGGCCGCCGCCCAGCACCTCAGGCGCGCGGGCGTCCGCTCGATCGGCGTGTGCTTCCTGCACTCCTACACCAACCCGGAACACGAACAAGCCATGCGGGCCGTCCTCGAAGCCGAGTTCCCCGCCGCCGTCGTGTCGCTGTCCTGCGAAGTGCTCCCGGAGTACCGCGAATACGAGCGGTCGATGACCACGCTCGTGGACGCCGCCGTGAAGCCCACCGTCGCGAAGTACGTCGGCAGCATCCGCGACCGCCTCGACGCGCTCGCCGCGCCGCGCGGGCCCATCCCCTTCCACGTCATGAAGTCCAACGGCGGCGTGCTCTCCGCGCGGGAAGTCGCCCGGCAGCCGGTCACCACGGTCTTGTCCGGTCCGGCGGCCGGAGTCTTCGGCGCCGCGCTGATCTGCACGCACGCCGGCTTCGACCGCGTGCTGACCCTCGACGGCGGCGGCACCTCCACCGACGTCGCCGTGGTCGAGCACGGCGAGCCCGCCGTGACCACCGAAGGCAGCGTCGGCGGCTATCCCACGAAGATCCCGATGATCGACGTCGCCACCGTCGGCGCCGGCGGCGGCTCGGTGGCGTGGCTGACCCCCGAGGGCACGCTCAAGGTCGGGCCGCGCTCGGCCGGGGCCGACCCCGGGCCGATCTGCTACGGCCGCGGCGGGACCGAGGTGACGGTCACCGACGCCCACCTCGTCCTGGGCCGCATCCCCGACGGCCTGCTCGGCGGCGAGGTGCCGTTGGACCGCGACGCCGCGCACGCCGGGCTGGCCGGTCTCGGGGCCGCGCTCGGCCTGTCCGCCGAGGCCGCGGCCGCCGGGATCCTGGAGATCTCGGCCTGGAACCAAGCCAATGCTCTGCGACAGGTCACCGTGAAACGCGGCCTCGACGTGCGCGACTTCCTGCTCACCGCCTTCGGCGGCTCCGGCGCGCTGCTGGCCTGCCGGCTGGTGGACATCCTCGGCCTGCGCGGTGTGCTGGTGCCGCCGAACCCCGGGAACGTGTCGGCGTTCGGGCTGCTCACCGTCGACGTCCGCAACGAGTACGTGCAGACGCACGTCCGCCGCCACGACCGCATCGACGCCGGCCAGGTGCGGGCGCTCTACACGGCGCTGGAGACGACGGCGGCCGAAGCGCTCGAGGCGGAAGGCTTCCCGGCGGCCGAGCGGGTCTTCCGGCGCAGCGCCGACCTGCGCTACTTCGGCCAGGCCTACGAGGTCCGGATCCCCGTGCTCGGCGACGATCTCGACGGCGTCGTGGAAGCCTTCCACTCGGCGCACGAGAGCCGGTACGGCTATTCGTTCCGCGGCGACGAACGCCAGACCGTGGAGTGGGTCAACCTGCGCGTCACCGGGATCGGCCCGATCCGGCGGCCCGCCATCGCCCCCGCCCCGGCCCGGGCCGAGGGCAAGCCGGAGCCGCTGACCGAGCGCGCCGTCTGGTTCGACGACCAGCCGGTCCGCACCCCGGTCTACGATCGCGCGACCCTGATGGACGGAGACCGCCTCACCGGCCCCGCGATCATCCAGGAATACGGCTCGACCGTCCCGGTCCACCCGGGCTTCGTCTGCGCCGTGGACCGGTGGGGCGACCTGCTGCTCACCCCGGAGGCACCGTGACGAACCCCGTCCTGCTGGAGATCGTCGAAGGCACCCTCACCTCCGTCGAGCGCGAAGTCGAGACGGCGATCGCGCGCACCTCCCGCTCCCCGATGATCCGCGACGCCCACGACTTCCGGGTCGGCATCCACGACGCCAGACTGCGCAAGCTCACCGGCCGCTCCTACTCGGCGCTGGTGCACCCGGTCGTCCGCGACTACCCGATCTCCGGGATGCGTCCCGGCGACGTCTTCTTCCACAACGACGTCTACCTCTCCGAAGGCGGCATCGGCCACCTGCCGGACCTGTGCGTCACCGTCCCGGTCTTCCACGACGGCGCCGTCGTCGCCTTCGTCCAGGCCTTCGGCCACCACGACGACATCGGCGGCGCCTGCCCCGGCTCGATGCCCTCCGGCGCGCGCAGCGTGTTCGAGGAAGGGCTGATGGTGCCGCCGATCCGGCTGTGGGACGCCGGGGTGCCGAACGAGGCCGCGCTGAAGATCATGACCCGGAACTCGCGGATGCCGGACTCGCTGGCCGCCGACCTGGACGCCGAGTGCTCGGCCTGCCTGATGGGCGCGCGCCGGCTCGCCGACCTGTTCGCCCGGTACGGCCGCGCCGACGTCGAGGACTGCTTCGACGCCGTCATCGACCACACCACCGAGACCTTCCGCCGCGAGCTGCTGTCCAAGATCCCGGACGGCACCTACACCTGGGAGGACTTCGCCGAGCACGACGGCGTCGACGAGCCGCGGCTGCACCGCCAGCGCATCACCCTCACCAAGCTGCCCGACGACGGCGGCCGGCTGATCATCGACTTCGACGGGACCGGCCCGCAGGCCCGGGGCCCGATCAACCACTGCGGCGACTACGCCGACGGCAACTTCCTGAAGAAGTGGCTGGCGCCGGTGCTGCGCAACCTCGCCGACGACCCGGAGCGGATGGCCGAACTCGACGTCAACGAGGGCGTGGTGCCGCTGATCGAGATGCGCTTCCCACCGCCGGGCACCCTGCTCACCCCGGTCTTCCCGGCGCCGACCAACGCCCGGACGTTCGTCATCCTGCGGCTGCTGGGCGTGCTGACCGGCGCGCTGGCCAAGGCCGTCGAGGGCCGGATGCCGGCCGACCAGGAGACGATCCGCTACACCGGGGTCCACGGCACCGACGCCGCCGGCCTGCCGTATCTGATGCGGGAGGTGCTCGGCGGCGGCTCGGGCGGACGGTATTACGCCGACGGCGAGGACACCATCCACATCGTGCCCGACTCGCGGAACATCCCGGTGGAGTTCGCCGAGGCGCGCTGGCCGTTCCGGGTGGAGAAGCTGGGGCTGGCCGTGGACTCCGGCGGCCCCGGCCGCTACCGCGGCGGCCTGGGCTACGAGAAGCACATCAGGATGCTGCGGGACGCGGACTTCATGAGCATCGCCGACCGCTCGATCCTGGCCTGCTGGGGCGTGAACGGGGGCCGGGCCGGGCGCCCGTTCGAGGTGGTGATCGACCCCGGCGGCCCGCTGGAGCGGGAGGTCGGCGCGCTGGCCGACGCCGAGCCGGTGCGGGCCGGGGAGGTCATCCGGATCCGCACCACCGGCGGCGGCGGCTGGGGCGACCCCCTGGAGCGGCCGATCGAGGACGTCGTCAGGGATCTGCGATGGGGTAAGGTCTCGCTCTCCGGCGCGAAACGCGACTACGGGGTCGTGATGACCGCCGACGGCGTGGTGAACCTGACGGTGACGAGCTCGTTGCGGGAGGAGATGCGGTGGCTGCGGGGCTCCGAGCCGTTCTTCGACCGCGGGCCGGGCTTCGCCCGGCTGGCGCACGGCGCGACGATGTACTGCGACTGGCTGTGACGCGGCCATGCGGACTCTGATCGCCCTGGGCGGCAACGCCATGACGGCGCCGGACGGCCGGGCGCGTCCGGAGGACCAGATCGCGGCCGTCGGCCGGGCGACGGCGGCGGTCGCCGACCTGGTCGCGGCCGGGGTCGAGGTGGTGCTGACGCACGGCAACGGCCCGCAGGTCGGGAACCTGCTGGTGAAGAACGAACTGGCCGCGCACGTGGTGCCGCCGGTGCCGCTGGACTGGTGCGGCGCGCAGACGCAGGGGACGCTCGGGTTCGTGATCGTGAGCGCGCTGGAGGCGGCGTTGGCCGCGCGGGGCAGCGCGAAGCCGGTGGCCGCGGTGGTGACGCGCACGCTGGTCGACGCGCACGATCCGGGGTTCAAACACCCGACGAAGCCGATCGGCCGCTATCTTCCGGCGGATCAGGCCGCTGCGATGATCGCGCACGGCCAGACCTGGGAGGACCGCGGGGCGCGGGGCTGGCGGCGGGTCGTCGCCTCGCCGGAGCCGCTGGCGGTGCTGGACGCCGGGGCGGTCCGGACGCTGGTCGAGGCCGGGTTCGTGGTGGTGGCGTGCGGTGGCGGAGGGATTCCGGTGGTGCGCGAGGAGACGGGTGCCCGGGCCGGGATGGAAGCGCTTGCCGCGCCGGGGGTTCGGGCGCGGGGGAGTGGGGCGGCGGTGGGTGACGTCGGGGTCGGCGTGCGTGGCGGCGGAACTGTCGCGCCGGGCGCGGGCGTCGGCGTGCGCGGCGTCGAGGCCGTCATCGACAAGGACCTCTCGGCGGTGCTGCTGGCCCGGGCGGTCGGCGCCGATCACCTCGTCATCGCCACCGACGTCGACCACATGTACCTGCACTACGGCCGGGCCGACGAGCGGGCGCTGCGGCACGTCGGCGTCGCCGAGCTGCGCGGCTACCTGGCGGCCGGGGAGTTCGGCGGCGGCAGCATGGCGCCGAAGGCCGAGGCCGCGTGCCGGTTCGTGGAGGGCGGCGGGACGCGGGCCGTCATCACGTCGTTGAGCAGTATTCGGGAAGCCGTTCTCGGGGAAGCCGGAACCGTAGTGGACAAGGAGACTGACCGTGCCTGAGGCCATCGAAGTCCGGAAGGTGCCGCTGCACCATGTGAGCGACGCGTCGGGGCTGGCCGACCTGATCACCGCGGGGGTGGTCCAGGCCGACCGCGTGGTCGCCGTGGTCGGCAAGACAGAGGGGAACGGCGGCGTCAACGACTACACGCGGATCATCGCCGACCGCGCGTTCCGCGAGACGCTGGTACGGCTCGGGACCCGCAGCGAGCAGGAGGTGGCGCAGGTCCCGATCGTCTGGTCCGGAGGCACCGACGGTGTGCTGTCGCCGCACGCGACCATCTTCGCCACCACTGACGCCGAACCCTGCGACGAGCCGCGCCTGACCGTCGGCTTCGCGATGAGCGAGCCGCTGCTGCCGGAGGAGATCGGCCGCTCGGCGATGGTGGCGAAGGTGGCCGACGCCGTGCACGAGGCGATGAAGCGGGCCGGCATCGACGACCCGGCCGACGTCCACTACGTGCAGACCAAGACGCCGCTGCTGACGATCCAGACCATCCGCGAGGCCAAGGGCCGCGGGCAGACGGTGTGGACCGAGCAGACGCACGAGTCGATGGACCTGTCCAACGGCTGCACCGCGCTGGGCGTCGCGGTGGCGCTCGGCGAGATCGCGATGCCGCCGGACGAGGCGGTGCTGCACGACCGGAGCCTGTACTCCTCGGTGGCGTCCTGCTCCTCGGGCGTCGAGCTGGACCGCGCGCAGGTCGTGGTGGTCGGCAACGCGCGCGGCGTCGGCGGCCGCTACCGCATCGGCCACGCGGTGATGACCGACGCGCTGGACGCCGAGGGCATCTGGGACGCGATCCGCTCGGCCGGCCTGGACCTGCCGGAGCGGCCCCGCTCCTCGGACCTGGACGGCCGGCTGGTGAACGTCTTCCTCAAATGCGAGGCCAGCACCGACGGCATGGTGCGCGGCCGCCGCAACGCCATGCTCGACGACTCCGACGTGCACTGGCACCGGCAGATCAAAGCCTGCGTCGGCGGCGTCGCGGCGTCGGTGACCGGCGACCCGGCGGTGTTCGTCTCGGTGTCGGCGGCGCACCAGGGCCCCGACGGCGGCGGCCCGGTCGCGGCGATCGTGGAGGTGGGGACCGGCCCCGGTGCGTGATCTGCTGCCGATCCTCCTGGCCTGGCGCGCCGCCGGGGACCCCTTCGTGCTCGCGACGGTGGTCGCCGCCAGCGGCGGTCCCCGCGAGCTCGGCGCGGCGATGGCGGTCCGGATGCCCGGCGGCACCCCGGGCGAGGTGGTCGGCAGCGTGTCCGGAGGCTGCGTCGAGGCCGCGGTGATCGAAGTCGCGGCCGAGGTGCTGGCCACCGGCCGGCCCCGGCTGGTGTCGTACGGCCTGTCCGACGCCGAGGCGGTCGGGCTGACGTGCGGCGGCACGCTGACGGTGTTCGTCGAGCCCTCGACGCTCGGCACCGCGCACCTGGAGAAGGTCGGCGAGGCGGTGGCCCGGGACGAGGGCGCGGTGGTGGTGACGGTGGTCGGCGGGCCGCCGGAACTGGTCGGGCTGCACCGCGGCGACAGCTTGCGGACCGGCGGATTCGCGGCCCTGGCCGACGCCGTGGCCCGGGACGCGGACGCCCTGGTGGACGCGGGCGAGTCGGCACTGCGGCGGTATCGCCTGGACGGGTGCCCGGTGCCGGCGGCCGGGGCCGGGCCGGACCTCGCCGACGCGGACCCGGCCGCGCCGGACCTCGTATCAGTGTTCTTCAACACCCTGTCGTCGCCGCCCCGGCTGATCGTCCTCGGCGCCCTGGACTACGCGGCGTCCCTGGCGACGGTGGGACGGTTCCTGGGCTTCCACGTCACGGTGTGCGACGCCCGCGCGATGTTCGCCACGCCCGAACGCTTCCCCGACGCCCACGAAGTCCTGGTCGCCTGGCCGCACCGCTACCTCGCGTCCGCGCCGATCGACGCCCGCACCGCGATCTGCGTCCTGACCCACGACCCGAAGTTCGACATCCCGGCACTGGAGATCGCACTCCGCTCGCCGGCCGGCTACATCGGCGCGATGGGCTCCCGGCGCACCTGCGCGGACCGGATCGACCGCCTGCGCGCCGCGGGCATGGCAGAACACGACATCGCCCGCCTGGTCTCCCCGATCGGCCTCGACCTCGGCGCCGTGACGCCGGCCGAGACCGCCGTGTCGATCGCCGCCGAACTGGTCGCGGTGCGCCGGCGGGGGAGCGGGGAGCCTTTGCAGCGTAGGGAAGGGCGGATCCACCGGTGAG
>JABFXP010000606.1 GCA_013361685.1 Catenulispora sp. | reverse complement strand
GATCACCCGCGCGAGGCTCCCCGAGGCTCCCGGGTGGCCTGGAACCGGCTCGAGAAGTTCACGCTGACGCGCGCGCCGGCGGTGGCCGTCTGCTTCGGGACGCAGTGGCGCCAATCCTTCTGGCAGCGACCGCCCATCACGATCAGGTCGCCGCTGGCCGGGGTGAGGACTGTGCTGCGGCCGCCGTCGCGTGGTTTGATCAGGAATCTGCGGGTGGCGCCGAGGCTGAGGACCGGGACCGTGCAGACGTCCCGTTTGCAGGTCGGCCAGTCGCCGTGCCAGCCGGTGCTGTCTTGGTGGTCGCGGTAGAGGTTGATCCACAGGCCGTCGTAGGGCACGCCGTAGTGGTCGGACAGGACTGCGGCGGCTTTGTGGAGCATGGGCACCGGGGCGTCGCGCAGATCCGGGAACTCGGCTGTGAGGCGCGGTTCGGTCACCACCCGGTTGATCATCCAGCGGTCGCGCTGCTCCCAGCCCGCGTGGGCGATGAGGTCGCGCAGCAAGTGGTCGCTGCCGCTGAGCCAGCCGGGGACGTGCTCGATCCACGAGGTGTCGTCGAGGGCGATGCGGTGTGCGGTGCTGAAGCGCTCGTCGACGCTCGGCTGGTCGTCGGCGAACAGGTCGGGCTGCGCGATGCCCAAGGCGACGGGGAGCGATCCGTGAGTGTCCACGGGCTCATCTCTATCCGGGTGCGGCATGGGTTTCCGGCCGGATCCGGACATCCGGCGGTGGTCCGGATCCGGCCGGAACGGCGGGCGCCGCCGAAGCATCCTGGCGGGGCAACAGTCTTCCGACACCGATTCCAAGGAGCCGAACCATGCTCGCCAAGGTCTTCCCCATCAAGCTCAAGCCCGGCATGCAGGCCGAGGCCGAAGCGGTGGTCCGCGACTTCGCCCCGAAGGGTCCGGCCGTGGAGGACGGCACGCTGTCCTTCCGGGTCTACCGCAACCCCGCGGACCCCGACTACCTGCTGTTCGTCGAGCACTTCGCGGACCAGGCCGCCTACGACGCGCACACCGGCTCGGAGGTCTATCGCGAGCTGATCGCGGGCCGGTTCGCCGATCTGATCGTGGAGTTCGTCGAGCTCGACCACGAACTGCTGGTCAGCCACTGATCCTGCCCTCCAGGACGGAAACCCGCCGGCCCCGACGCTTCCCTCAAGGCGTCGGGGCCGGCTTGCCCTCGGAGAGATGGCTCAGGGGGTCAGGAAGTCGTCAGGGCCGTGTCGTCGATGACGAAGGTGGTGGTGCCGCCGTTGGCGTCGGTCTCGGCGCCGGTGAACTTCACCTTGATCGTCTGACCGGCGAACGAGGACAGGTCGAAGGACTTCTGCGCATAGCCCGAGTTCGGGTTCAAGTTCGAGTACGTGGCCAGCGTCGTCCACGTCCCGGCAGCGTCCAGCACCTGCACCTTGAACGTGTCCGGCTTCGACGTCGTCGTGTTCTCCGTGGTGTCGATGTGCAACCAGTACGTCAACGTCGCCGAACACCCCGCAGGAATCGTCACACTCTGCGCAGCGGTGTCGGTGTCCGCCGAACCATTGCCGTTGAAGAACGCGATCCACGAACCCGAATGCGCAGGCTCAGCCGACGTCGCAGTCGTGATCGGCGTGAACCCCAGCGTCGAGGTCTGCGCCCACACCGTCGCCCCCGACTCGAACCCAGGGTTCTGCAACAACTGCGCCGGAGTGCAGGTCGTGCCACCCGAGGTGGTGACCGTCAGCGTGTAGGTGACGGTGTGCGACCCCGAGGACGCCGTCCCGGTGACGGTGACCGGATAGGTACCGGCCGGGGTGGTGGCCGCCGTGGCGATCGTGAGCGTCGAAGAGGCGCCGGAGTTCACCGAAGCCGGGCTGAAAGCCACGCTGGCACCGGACGGCAGGCCGGACGCGCTCAGCGCGACCGACTCCGCCGAGCCCGACGTGACCGCGGTGCTGATGGTCGTGGTTGCCGAAGAACCCTGAGTCACCGAACCCGATGCCGGGGACGACGAGATCGAGAAGTCGTTGGTGGGCGGCGGCGTGCTCGACCCGGCCGGGGTCCAGTAGTCGCCCGCCATCACGATCATGACCAGGGTCTTGATGGACTCGCCGTAGTACCCGTCACCGTACGGGTTGGTCTGCAGGAAACTCCAGATCTTGTCGGTCCACGCCTGGTCCCCCGCGGCCATGGCCGACGGGCCGATCGAGTCGCCGGCTTCCTCGGCGACGTCCGAGGTGCTGTGCGCGGTGCAGTTCAGGTTCAGGTGCGGGTAGACCTTGCTCGGGTCGCCGCCGGAGACCTTCTTCGCGCACGCCGACCACTTCGTGGCGTCGCTCAGCTCGAACGCCGCCGTACTGCCGCCGTTGAGCAGCGCGTCGGTGCCCATGTGCCACGGCACGCGGATCGAGTTGTAGCCGACGATGTTGTCCGGCTGGTTCTCCTGGTAGTTCGCCGGCGCCGGGGACGGTGTGGCGTTGGCGCCCACGACGAAGTCCGGCAGCAGGCCGTAGGCCGAGGAGTAGTTGTTCACCAGCGAGGAGTCGACAGCCTCGGTGCGCGAGATGACCTTGTTCCAGTCGTGCGCGGTGTCGTAGGCGGCGAACGCCCGCAGGTGGTCGATCATGTGGTCCGAGGGCCGGGTGTCGGTGTTCGGGCCGTCGTCCTCGCATTTGAGGTGACCGTCCGGCGCCACGTTGTGGGCGTAGAAGTTGGCCAGCCACTTCAGTGCGTCGGCCTGGTAGCCGCCCCACTGCCGGTCGGCCAGGATCAGGCCGTAGCCGATGTCCAGGTCGCCGTCCGTGGCGCCGTCGGGGGTGCCGCCGCTGTAGTAGGTGCAGGTCTTGCCGTCCAGCTGCCACTGCATCATGCCGTACTGGTCTTCGTGGTCCTTGACCAGCTGCCACAGGCCGTTGAACTCGGTCTGCGCGTTGGCGTCGTACCCGGCCATCAGCGGCACGATGTTCATGCCGTAGCCCTGGCCCTCGGAGACCGGGCCGTTGTTGGTGGCGTCGCCGTCGCCCTTGGTGGAGACGTAGTACTCGTTGCTGGCGCAGCCGTGGACCAGGTAGTTGGCCTTCCAGGAGTCGTACTGCTTCTCCACGGCGGCGTCGCGGGTGGACTGCGACGCCGACGGCATGACGCCGACCTTGTAGGTCTGGTGCGACGGGAAGGCGTGCGCCGGCCCGGCCGCCTGGGCGGGTGGGGTGGTGAGCAGGGCCATGCAGCCGGCTATGGTGCCGACTCCGGTGGCCAGGCTGAGCACGCGCTTTGCGGAGCGCTTCACAGTGCTCGTTCCTTTCCGGTGGTGGGGGTGGGGTGGGAGCAGGTGGCGGTTCAGCTGGTCTGGATGGCGGTGTCGTCGATGACGAAGGTGGTGGTGCCGCCGTTGGCGTCGGTCTCGGCGCCGGTGAACTTCACCTTGATCGTCTGACCGGCGAACGAGGACAGGTCGAAGGACTTCTGCGCATAGCCCGAGTTCGGGTTCAAGTTCGAGTACGTGGCCAGCGTCGTCCACGTCCCGGCAGCGTCCAGCACCTGCACCTTGAACGTGTCCGGCTTCGACGTCGTCGTGTTCTCCGTGGTGTCGATGTGCAACCAGTACGTCAACGTCGCCGAACACCCCGCAGGAATCGTCACACTCTGCGCAGCGGTGTCGGTGTCCGCCGAACCATTGCCGTTGAAGAACGCGATCCACGAACCCGAATGCGCAGGCTCAGCCGACGTCGCAGTCGTGATCGGCGTGAACCCCAGCGTCGAGGTCTGCGCCCACACCGTCGCCCCCGACTCGAACCCAGGGTTCTGCAACAACTGCGCCGGAGTGCAGGTCGTGCCACCCGAGGTGGTGACCGTCAGCGAATAGCCGACGGTGTGGGTCGCGGACGGCGCGGTGCCGGTGATGGTGATCGGGTAGGTGCCGGCCGGGGTGGTGGCCGCCGTGGCGATGGTCAGCGTCGAGGAACCGCCCGCGGCGACCGAGGCCGGGCTGAAGGTCGCGGTGGCGCCGGACGGGAGCCCGGAAGCGGTCAGCGCAACGGATTCGGCACTGCCGGAGACCACAGAGGTGGAGACGGTCGCCGACGTCGAAGAACCCTGCGTCACCGTGCCGGAGACCGGCGCGTCGGCGATCGAGAAGTCGTTCGGCGTGCCGGTCCCGGTGCCCGCCACGACGTCGATCTTCGAGGCGTTCCAGCCGTACAGGCTCACGACCGGAGTGGCGCCTAGCAGGTCGGCGGACTTGTACGTGGCCGTCAGCGTCTCGGACTCGCCCGGCCACAGCGTGACGTCGTTGTCACCCCACACCGTCGAGGCGACCTCGTTGTCGCCGGACAGCTCGCCGCCGGAGGCCGTGCCGCGCCGCAGGTCCGCGCGCAGCAGGAAACCGACGGTCGGCGTCGAGGCGGTGTTGGTGACGGTGACCGTGACCTGCTTGTCGGCGCCGTTCGGGCCGGCATGGTCGGCGGTCGAGGCAGTCGCCGAGACCGTGGCCTTCGGCAGGCTCTGCAAGGCGGTCAGGTTGGCGTAGGAGCTCATCGTCGCCTGCGGGTTGCCGCCGCCGGAGGGGATGGTCGAGCTCCAGTTGACCGCGTCGGGGGTGGTCGAGTCCCAGTAGACGTTGCGGTCGACCAGGGTGCCGTTCTGCTTGAGCAGCAGCTCGACGAAGTAGACCGTGCCCGAGGTGGTGGGCAGCTTGGGCGTGAGGACCTTGTTCTGCACCTTCTGCGAGGCCAGGGACAGGGAACCGGAGGTCTGATCGTCGAGCAGGGTGCCCGAAGTGTTGTAGACCTTTGATTCGACGGTCACGCCGGACTGCGTCTGGCCGGTGAGGTTGTCGACCGTGACGGTGTGGTTGTCCAGGGTGAACAGGGCGTGGAGTGGACGGTTCGCCTGCTGTGCGCCGAAGTAGGCGCCGGCCTGGTCGTAGTCGTTGTTGTAGAGCGACCACAGCAGCGTGGGCCAGCCCTTGTTCATCTGCCAGTAGATGGTGCCGGTGGACGGCTGCGTGCTGTTGGTGGAGTGCGCGATGTAGGCCTCGAACTGCGAGCGGGTGTCCTCGTAGTTCTGGGCTTGGGCCTCCTGCACGTACTGCGCCAGGCTCGACCAGGAGCCGTACCGCTTGCTGACGGCCTGGTCCAGGTTGTAGAGCGTGCCGAAGGCGTAGCCGCTGTGGCTGGTGCCCTCGTAGTTGGCGTGGTACTGGTTGGCGCCAGTGTTCTGCCACAGCGCGGACTGGTCGGAGGACGACAGGAAGCGGTTGATCGAGTCCATCGTCGGGACCGTGTCACCCGCGCTCTGCTCGGAGTCGAAGCCCCAGGCGCCGCCGGCGTTGGTCAGCGTGGAGTCGCCGGAGGGGTAGTGCGAGGTGTCGTACCAGTAGTTCGACGGCACCCAGTCATAAGGACCCTCCTTCTCCCCCGAAACGCCGAGCTGCGTGCTGGAGTTGTACTCGGCGGAGGAGATGAACGGACCGGGGAAGTCGGCCGCGGCGAAGCCGTTCAGCGCCTGGGTCTCCTGCGTGGAGCTCGGGGCGTTGTCGCTCCACTGGAAGCTGAAGACGCTCGGGTGGTTGCGCCAGATCGCGCCCTGGGTCTTAGCGGTGTTCTGGTAGTTGGCGCTGGCCGAGCTGCCTTCCCAGAAGTCGCAGCACTGGTAGCCGGTGTTCACCAGGATGCCCGCGGCGTCGACCTGCTGGTACCAGTCAGCCGGCATGAAGTGCCCCTCGAGCCGGATGGTGTTCAGGCCCATCGCCTTCATCAGCGCGATCTGCTGCGCGGTGTCGGCCGGGTCGTAGCGCAGGAACAGATCGGGATCCCAGCCGCCGCCCCGAATCACCAGCGGACGGCCGTTGATGCCGAACTGCCGGACCCCGGACGGCGCGGCGGTGCCGGCGCCGATCAGCGTCGAGGAGACGGTACGGATGCCGAAGGTCTCAGTACTCGTGTTCAGAGTCGTCGAGTTCTGCGACACCGAGGTGCTCAGCGTGTAGAGCGGCTGCGCGCCCATCTGGTACGGCCACCAGATCTGCGGAGACGCCAGGGTCAGCGCCGGGTAGCTCGCGGGCGTGAAGGTGACCGTCGAGGTGGCGTTGGCGGCGACGGTGACGTTCTGCGTCACGGAGACCGGCGAACCGCCGCCGGGCGGGGTGACGGTCGCGGTGACGGCGCCGGTCTGCGCGGAGCCGGTGACGTTGACCACCGCGGCCTTGACGGTCAGGGCGCTGCTGGACAGGTCGCCGGCGGTGCTCTGGTTGACGTGCGCGTCCTCGACGATCAGCGGGCCGCCGGTCTCGAGCTGCACCGGGAACTGGATGCCGGTGTTGTTGTCCGGCGGGATCTGGCTCCAGTCGACGTTGTCCAGGGTGAGCATCTTGGTGGGGTCGTTCGGGTGCACCTCGATGGCCAGCGAGTTGGTCCCGGAGACCAGCTTGGAGGTGATGTCGAAGACGTTCTTGACGTAGTCGCCGCTGACGGCGGAGGCCGCGGCCACCTGCGAGCCGTTGACCCAGACGTCGGCTGTGCCGACCACGCCGTTCAGGACCAGCCGCGCGGAGCGGCCGGCGGCCGGCGCGGCGAAGTCGGTCCGGTACCACCACGGGACGGAGAACTGCGCGATCGTGTCCGCCCCGACCGTCGTCATCTGGCCGAAGCAACTCTTCATGTTCGTGGACACATAGACGTTCGGGCAGGTGCCGTTCTGCAGCAGGGCGTTGATTTCGGTGCCGGGGGCGCCGCCGCCGTCGTTGGCGACGGACAGCCAGGCGCCGGTGTTGAACCCGGGCGTGGAGATCTGGGCGCCGGTCTGGGTGGCGGTGGCGGAGGTGAGGACCTTCCAGCCGGTGCCGGCGCCGAGGTTCTGGACGGCGGTGGACCCGGTCGCCGGGTCGGCGGCCGCCGTCTGGACGGCGGCGGCCAGGCCGTGTGCGGCGTGATCGACGGTACGGACGACGGGGTGGGCGGCGGTCGGCGTGGGAGTGCCGGCCGCCGCCAGTTGGGTGGCTCCGGAGAGTACTGCGACAGCGATTCCGGCGGTCCCGAGCGCGCGCGCCCGGGTTCGGTGGGGGCGGATCGCCTGGGGAGATCTCATGCCCGACTCCTCGGTGGGCTCGGCTGATGACACGGGATCGGCGGTGCGGTGGCCGTACATTCAAGCAATTAGGAAAGTTTCCTAACGAGATCGGGGCGTACGCTACTGAAGCCCTGACCGGTCCGTCAAGAGTCTGCGAAAGGTCCTTAACCAGAAGTCGGACGCCGGCGCCGGCCGCGGAATCCGTCGGCGCGAGCACGCTGCGCGGCCCGGCCGCCAAGCCCGCCGCCACACCGGTTTACACAGCGGGACGGATGCTTCACACCGCCGTGGGTAACGGCCCCGGGCCCGCGATGGGCGAGAACAGTGAGGGGCTTCCCATGACGATGCGTCGTTCCGCCCTCGCCGCCACGGTGGCGGGCGCGCTGTCGGTGACGTTGCTGGCCGGGTGCCGCAGCTCGCCGTCCGCGACCGGCTCCGGGCCCGAGCCGCCGCCGACCGGGAGCGGCGGGGAGGTGTCGAGCGCCGTGTCGAAGGCGCAGTCGGCGGCGACGTCGGCGTTGTCAGAGATCAGCGACGGGGTCCAGGCGAACGGCGACGTGACGGCGGGGCCGGCCTCCCTGGACTCCGACGGGCACGCGATGTCGCAGCTGACGGTGAAGAACGACACGGACGCCGAGCACGATTACACGGTGTCGGTGATCTTCGACGGCTCGGACGGCGGCCTGCTGGACGTGGTGGTGGTCAACGTCAAGAAGGTGCCGGCGCACGGGCAGTCGTCCGGGACCGCGCGGAGTACCCGGAAGCTGTCGGGGACGGTGACGGCGAGGGTGTCGGCGGCAGTGCGGCACTGAGACAGCGGCACTGAGGCAGTGCGGCACTGAGCACTGCGGGTCGACGCGACGACGCGAGTGGTCCGGGCCGGACCACTCGCGTCTGTGGTGTGCGCTCTACAGGCCGAGGACCTTCGCCTTCGCGGCGGCGAACTCGGCGTCGGTGAGAACGCCTTGTTGCTTGAGCGCGGCGAGGCGTTCCAGTTCGGCGATGCTGTCGTCGCCGGAGGCGGCCGGAGCCGCGGCCGACTGCGCGGGCGGGGCGGCCTGGGCCGGCTGCGCCGCGGCTTGTTGCTGCTGGTAGGCGGCCGCCTGTTCGGCGTCGGCTTCGCGACCGGCCTGGC
>JABFXP010000519.1 GCA_013361685.1 Catenulispora sp. | reverse complement strand
AGGTGGGTCTTCACCGTCGTCTCGCCGACCACCAGGTGCTCGGCGATCTCAGGGTTCGTCATCCCCTTGCCGACCAGCCGCAGCACCTCGACCTCGCGCGCGGTCAGCGCCGCCAGGTCCGGCGCCGGGCCCACGGCCGCCTCGCCCCGCAGCGTGTAGGCCTCGACCAGGCGCTCGGAGATGCTCGGCGAGAACAGCATGTCGCCGTGGGCCACCACGGTGATGGCCGCCAGCAGCCGGTCCGGCGGGGTGTCCTTCAGCACGAAGCCGCTGGCCCCGGCCTTCAGCGCGGCGTACACGTAGTCGTCGAGGTCGAAGGTGGTGAGGATCAGGACTCGGGGATACTGCCGCCCGGCGGCCTCCCGCGCGGCGACGATCTGTTCGGTCGCCGCGATGCCGCCCATGCCCGACATCCGCAGGTCCATGAGCACCACGTGGGTCTCGTGCTCGGCCAGGATCTCCAAGGCCTGCTCGCCGTCGCCGGCCTCGCCGACCACCTCCACGCCGGGCGCCGCGCGCATCAGCGCGGCCAGTCCGGCCCGGATCAACACCTGGTCGTCCACCACGAGCACTCGCCACACGGTGCGGCCCCCTTCCGCCAGGCGGGCGGGCGTGGGACCGGGGGCGCCGCGGCTCAGGCCTCCAAGTCGTCCGGCACGTCCTCGGCGGGCAGCGTCAGCACCACCTCGAACCCGCCGGCCGCGCGGCGCCCTGCCGTCAGCGTCCCGCCGTAGATCCTCGCTCGTTCCCGCATACCGACCAGGCCGTTCCCGGTCCCGGCGAGCTCCGGGGGCTTCGGTCCGGCGTCGTCGCTGTCCATCAGGGAGCGTACACGCCCGCCGTCGTCCATGACGCGCAGGGTGACGGAACGGTTCCGATAGGTCAGTTCCACCACGGCGGCCGCCCCCACGGCATGCTTCATGACGTTGGTCAGCGACTCCTGCGCGACGCGATAACAGCACAGATCAGGGCCGGGCGCCAGCACCACCGGCTCCCCCACGACGCGGAGCTCCACCTCGATCCCCCCGGCCCGCACCCGGTCCAGCAGGGCGTCCAGCCCGGCCAGACCCGCCGCCGGCTCCACCGACGGCGGCCGCCCCCGCCCGTCCCGCCGGCCGTTCTCCGGCACCGGCCGCAACAACGACAGCATCCGCCGCATCTCCCGCATGGCCTCATGCGTGGCATCCGAGATCGTGTCCATCGCCTGCCCCGCAGTGGCCGCGTCGCTGGCGAGCACGTACCGCGCCAATCCCACCTGCACTGAGATCACCGACATGTGATGCGCCACCACATCGTGCAGCTCCCGCGCGATCCGCACCCGCTCCGTCGCCACCGCCCGCCCGGCCCGCAACGCCTGCTCCCGCCGCAGCTGCTCGGTCAGCGAGGCCAACCGCCCGTTCCGCTCCGCGAGCCGCCGCGCCTGGTCCCCGAAACTCCACGTGATCACGATGACGGCCAGCGTCTGCACAACGGCGAGCAGCACGCTGAGAACCTCCAGCTTGAGGCTGTACTGCAACCACACCGCGAGCAGCACCAAGGCGAAGGGCACGGCCCGCAGCGGCACAGTCCGCGTGCAGAGCGTGTAGAAGACCAGCAGCGGACTCCACGCAAGCGTCGTCGGCGGGTAATCCATGGCGGTGTAAACCACAACCGGCACGCAGGTTCCGACGAACACGGCCTCCGTCCGCCACCGCCGCACCGCAAGCCCGACGCAGCCGGCGACCGTCAACGCATAACCGACGAAGTCAACCGGGTGGTACGGCACGCGATGCACATCCGAGGCGCTGTAGACATGCTGCCCACTCGCGTCATACGGATACTGCTTGAGCCACACGACGCTGATACCGACCATCGCCACCGCGAGCACCACATCGACCGCCCACGGCCAGGCCCGATACATGCGCCGCCCAGCCCGCACCGCCTTCAAGATCCCCCGCCCCAACCCCGCCGGAACAGTCCGCATCGCCGCAGCGTAACGCCGAAGCCGCGCCGGGTCACCGTACTGCGGTTGACCGCCGGGGTACGACGCTGGGGGGACGTCGGGCTCGTCGGTCGCCCTGTGGTTGACGCCTCACGGCGCCTCACTCACAAACGACATCAGGGGTTTCATTCTCTTCCGGAGACCCGCACCCCGTCCAAGAACAAAGCCACCATCTGCTCCCCGAGTTCGCGCCGCGTCAACGGGCCATCGGGGCTGAACCAGCGGTAGATCTGCACGATCCCGCTCAGGAACGTGTTCGTCACCACCGTGGCCAAGACGTCGTTCCGGAAGACGCCGGTCTTCTGGCCCTCCTCGACCAGGTCCTGGAAGAGGTGCTGGTAGCGGCGGCGTTCGGCGCGGACCGCCGCGGCGTGGTCGCCGGCCACCAGGTGCATGGAGCGGGCCCAGACCGTGAGGGGTTCGGCGTGTTCGTCCATGTGGCCGAACAGGTCGGTGACCGCGTGGTGCAGCCGTATGTCCGCCGGGCCCGGGCCGGCGGCTATCGCCTCCAGGCGAGCCGTCTGCTCGGCGAGCAGTTCGCGGTAGATGCTGGTCAGCAGTTCCTCCTTGGAGCTGAACCAGTGGTACATCGCCCCCTTGGTGACCTGCGCCGCCTCCACGATCTGCCGGGTCGTGGTGGCCTCGTATCCCTGTCGGCCGAACAGCTCCGTGGCCGCGGCGACGATCCGGTCCCGCGCCTCGCCGCGGGGTACCCGTCCCCGGTCCTGCTCCGTCATGTCGCTCCTCGTCAGGGTCTTGCTCCGCCCCCATTGACACCCCGGGATTCCAGACGATACTAAGGCCAAACATACCGGGCGGTCGGTCTGTGACCGGGAAACTGGAGCGTCCATTGACTTTCAATCTCGCGACGATCCTCCGCGAAGCGCGGTACGCGGAACCGGGCAAGCCGCTGTGCCACAGCTTTCAGTCGACGTTCACCTACGAGCAGGTCGACGAGGCGTCCAGCCAGGTGGCCTCGGCACTGCTGGCCCTCGGGCTGGAACGCGGCGACCGCGTCGCCGTCCAGCTGCCGAACCTCCCCGAGTTCCTGTTCTGCTACTTCGGCATCCTCAAGGCCGGGCTGATCATGGTCCCGCTGAACCCGCTGCTGAAAGCGCGCGAGATCGCCTACCACCTCGAGGATTCAGGCGCCGGGACCCTGGTGACGTTCGCACCGCTTGCCGGCGAAGCGATCCAAGCAGTCGAAGCGACGCAGACCACGAACAAGGTGACCGTCTACGCCGTGAGCTTCCCCGGCACCACCGAAACGCCGGCCGGCACACTCCCCTTCACCGACCTCCTCGCCGCCGCCGACCAGACCACCACCCCCGCCCTCGACGACATAGCCCCCACCAACGCCGACGACACCGCCGTCGTCCTCTACACGAGCGGCACCACCGGCCGCCCCAAAGGCGCCGAGCTCACCCACTTCCAGCTCTACATGAACTGCACCGTCTCCGGCGAACTCTTCGGCATCCGCCCCGACGACGTCATCCTCGCGGTCCTCCCGCTGTTCCACGTCTTCGGCCTGTCCAGCGTCCTGAACACCGTCGTCCGCTTCGGCGGCACCATGGCCCTGGTCCCCCGCTTCGAGACCGGCCCGGTCCTGGACGCGATGGCCCGCCACCGCTGCACCGTCTTCTCCGGCGTCCCGACCATGTTCTTCGCGCTCCTGCACGCCGACACCACGCAGCACGACCTCACCGCCCTGCGTGTCGGCTGCTCCGGCGGCGCCGCGATCCCCGGCGAGGTGATCCGGGCCTTCGAGCAGAAGTTCCCCGGCACCGTGATCCTCGAGGGCTACGGCCTGTCGGAGTCGGCCAGCACCACGACGTTCAACATCAGCGCCGAGCACCGCCGGGTCGGCTCCATCGGCAAACCGGTCTGGGGCGTCCAGACCCGCGTCGTCGACGACCACGACCGTCCGCTGCCGCCGGGCCCGGAGCACGTCGGCGAGATCGTCATCCGCGGCCACAACATGATGAAGGGCTACTGGAACAACCCGGAGGCGACCGCCGAGGTGGTGCGCGACGGCTGGTTCCACACCGGCGACCTCGGCTACGCCGACGAAGACGGCTACTTCTACATCGTCGACCGCAAGAAGGACCTGGTCATCCGCGGCGGTTTCAACGTCTACCCGCGCGAGGTCGAGGAAGTCCTCTACACGCATCCCGCGATCGCCGAGGCCGCGGTCATAGGACGCCCCGACGAACGGCTCGGCGAGGAAGTCGTGGCGTGCGTCGCCCTGAAGGCCGACGTGCAGACGACCGAAGAAGACGTCATCGCGTTCTGCCGCGAACGACTGGCCGCTTACAAATACCCCCGCGAAATCCGCATTCTCAGCTCTCTGCCGATCGGCCCGACCGGAAAGATCTTGAAGAAGGAACTGCGGGCGGCCGTCCTGTGATCACCCCCGCACAGCTCACCTCCGGATCGAGCAACCCCACCTCGGCACAACCCCATATCAGTTCAGGAAGACCGGTTTCTCCACCCCGACAAAGGAGTCATCTGTGTCATCCCCCAGCATCACCGTGGACGCCGCCCCATCCGTCCTGACCCGGTTCTGGCGCCGCGATCTGGCGTCCTACCCGCAAACCGCGCGCCGCTACGCCTACCTGGCGATCGTCGTCCTCACCACGATCGTCCTGTACTACCTGCTCTACATCCAATACGCGGTCGCGACGTCGATCATGACCCGCTACCACATGACGTTCACCTACTTCATCTGGATGTCGGTGATCGGCAACGCCGTCGGCGCCGGGTCCTCCCTGATCGCCGGCCTCGCCGACCGCTGGGGCCGCGCCAACCTCGTCGTCTACGGCCTGCTCGTGGCCGGCGTGCTGGTCGCGGTGCTGCCGAGCACCTCGAGCAAGGGCGCGTTCCTGACGCTGTTCGCCGCGCTGTCCTTCGTCGAGGGCATCATCCTGGTGGCGACCCCGGCCCTGATCCGCGACTTCTCCCCGCAGTTGGGCCGCGCGACGGCGATGGGCGCCTGGGCCATCGGGCCGGTGGCCGGCAGCCTGGTGGTCACCACGGTCACCAGCCACACGCTGGACAGCTCGACCTGGCAGGACGAACTCCACTACTCGGCCGTCAGCGCCCTGATCGTCTTCGTCATCGCGCTGTTCGCCCTGCGTGAGCTCTCCCCGCAACTGCGCGACCAGATCATGGTCAGCATGCGCGACCGCGCGCTCGTCGAAGCCCGCGCCCGCGGCATCGATCCCGAGCAGGCGCTGGCCGGCCACTGGCGCCAGATGCTGCATCCGCGCGTGGCCGGTCCGGCGTTCGCCGTCAGCATCTATCTGCTCCTGTACTACGCGCTGGTCGGCAACCTGGTCATCTACTTCTCGGCGGTCTACGGATACAGCGAGCAGCGCGCCAACGCGGTGGCCAACTGGTACTGGGCCTCGAACGCCATCGGGCTGCTCGTGGCCGGTCTGGTGTCCGACCGCCTGAAGGTCCGCAAACCCCTGATGATCGTCGGCTGCCTCGGCACCATCGTCACGACGGCGATATTCGCCGAGCTCGCCACGCATCCCCGCACCGACTACTACACGTTCGCCACGGTGTTCCTGATCGGCGGCGCGCTCGCCGGCGTGACCTACGCGCCGTGGATGGCCGCGTTCACCGAGACCGTCGAGGAGCGCAACCCCGCGGCCACGGCCACCGGCCTGGCGGTGTGGGGCTGGATCCTGCGGATCGTGGTGGCGGTGTCCGCGGCGTTCGTCCCGGTGGTGGTGACCTCCGTGACGCCGATCGTCGACCACGGCGCCGAGGTGGCCGCCGCGAGCGCGAAGGCCGGTCCCGCGCTGGCGATCGTCAACGCGCACCCGGCGACGTTCGCCGAGCTGGCCAAGTACCCGCCGACCGCCATCCCGGCGGACGTGCTGGGCCGGGCGGTGGCCGACGTCGGCGCGCCCGGGCTGCTCACCGTGCAGCGGGCGCAGCCCGATCTGGCCGTGCTGAAGGCATACGGCACCGACGTCGCCAAGGCGGCCAAGGACGGCCCGCACCAGTGGCAGACGTGGTGGTGGGTGACGTTGGCCGGGCAGATCGTGTTCCTGCCGTTCGCCGCCGTCATGCGCGGGCGCTGGAGCCCGCGGCGGGCCCGCGAGGACGCGCGGGCGCACGAGGACGCCGTCACGCGGGAGCTGGCGAAGCTGGAAGCCGCTTCATAACGCAACCCTCTGCGAACGGCTCACAGCGAGCGCAGGAACCTCAGCAGCGCCCCGGTGACTTCATCGGGGCGCTCCTGCTGGATCCAATGACCGGCGCCCTCCAGCCGCACGTTCTGCCGCAAGTCGGTCAGCACGTCGCCGAGACGGTCGGCGCTCAGGAACATCGTGACCGGGTCGTCGGATCCGGTCAGGAACATCGACGGGCAGTCGATCGTCCGGCCGGCCAGCGGCTCGGTGCGCTCCCAGGTGCGGTCCATCGCGCGGTAGTAGTTCAGACCGCCGGTGAACCCGGTGCGTTCGAAGGCCGCGACGAAGACGCCGAGTTCCTCCTCCGTCATGAAAGGGCGCGGCGGCAGCGCGTCTTGCGTCGCGGACTGCCAGGCGGCGACGTCGATGCCGTCGGAAAGCAGGGTTCTGCGGACGTCGGCCTCCAGCACCGCTTCGGCGACGCCGGGCTCCTGGAACCACACCATGTAGAAGCCGTCGCCGAGGCGCTTGCGCAGGATCGGGATCGGCGGCGCCGGCGAGCGCGGCGTGATCGGCACGCTCAGCCCGGCGACGGCCCGGACCCGGTCCGGATGCGCCAGGGCCAGGTTCCACACCACCGAGGCGCCCCAGTCGTGGCCGACGAACACCGCGTCGGCCAGGCCGAGCGCGTCCAGCAGACCGACGAGGTCGGCGGCGAGCGTGAGGGCGTCATAGCCGTCGGGATCCGCCGGCCGCGAGCTGTCTCCGTACCCGCGCATGTCGGGGACCAGCACCCGGAAACCGGCCTCCGCCAGCGGATACACCTGGTGCCGCCACGAGAACGCCAGCTCCGGGAAGCCGTGGCAGAGCACCACCGCCGGCCCCTCGCCGTGGTCGACGACGCTCAGCTCGACGCCGTTCGTCGCCACGCGCCGCACCGGCAGCCGTTCCCAGTCCGCGACTCCGGTGTATCCCGCGCTCGTCACCGCTCCACCAGCTCTCGCTTCAGAATCTTCCCGGTCGCGGTCATCGGCAGCTGATCCCGGAACTCCACGATGCGCGGGTACTTGTAGGCCGCCATCATCTCCTTGGCCCAGGCTACAAGCTCGTCCTCGGTGATGTCAGAGTCCGGATTCCTGATCACGAACGCCTTCACCTCCTCACCGTGGCTGGCGTGCGGGACGCCGACGACGGCCGCGAGGCTGACCGCCGGGTGCGTCATCAGCACCTCCTCGACCTCCCGCGGATACACGTTGAACCCGCCACGGATGATCATGTCCTTGGTGCGGTCCACGATGTAGAGGTACCCGTCGGCGTCGCGGCGCCCGACGTCCCCGGAGTGGAACCACCCGTTGGCGTCCACGGCCTCGGCGGTGGCCTCGGGGCGGCCCAGGTAGCCCTTCATGACGTTGTGCCCCCGGATCACGACCTCGCCGGGTTCGTCGGTGTCGCAGCGCGTCCCGTCCGGACGGACCACGTCCACCTCCACGCCCCAGCACGGCAGCCCGATCGAGCCCGGCTTGCGCGGCCGGTCCAGGCGGCTGAACGTGGCGACCGGGCTGGTCTCGGACAGCCCGTAGCCTTCGAGGATCGGCACGTCGAAGCGTTCCTCGAACTGCTTCAGAACCTCCATCGGCAACGCGGAGCCGCCCGAGACGCACAGCCGCAGATTCGCAGCGATCTGATGCAGGTCGAACGTGTCGGCCTTCTCGCTGTGCAGCAGGGCCCAGTACATGGTCGGAACACCGGCGAAGAAGGTGACGCCCTCCCGTTCCATCAACCCGAAGGCGGCGTCCGGGTCGAAGCGCGGCATCAGCACCAAGGTGGCGCCGCTCGACAGACCGTAGTTCTGCTGCACGGTCTGCCCGAAGGAGTGGAACAACGGGAGCGTGACCAGATGGACGTCGTCCTCGTGGACGCCGAACATCCGGCTCACCATCATCGCGTTCTGCACCATGTTGCTGTGCGTCAGCTCCGCGCCCTTGGGACGGCCGGTCGTGCCGCTGGTGTAGAGGATGACCGCCGTGTCAGTCTCCTGCGTCTGCACGGTGTCGAACACCGGAGGCTGCCCGGCGGTGAACTCCGCGAGCGTGGTCACGCCCGGACCGGGCTCGTCGGCGCCCGCCGTGATGAGCACGAAGAGCTGGCAGCCGGGCACCGCCTCGAACGCCGCCTGTCCCGCCTTGCCCATCGGCAACGCCGGCGTGCCCTCGAAACAGAAGTAGGCGACCGCCCCGGAATCCTCGAGGTGGTAGGCGATCTCCCGCTCGGTGAGCAGCACGTTCAGCGGGACGATCGTCGCCCCGGCCTTCAGCGCCCCGAAGTAGACGATCGGGAAGAACGGCAGGTTGGGGCAGCTGAGCGCCACCCGGTCGCCGGGGCCGACGCCGCCGGCGGCCAGCGCCCCGGCCACCTGGTTCGCCGCCGCCTCGACCTGCGCGTAGGTCAGGCGCAGATCGCCGAGCACCAGGGCGTCCCGGTCCGGCAGATCCCTCGCGGTGGTCTCCAGCAGCGTCGCAAGATTCAGCATGGTTGATCCTCTTCGGTCCCGGTCAGCCGCGCAACGCGGAGATGAAAACGCCGGGCAGCGCCGACCAGCGGGGCTTGGCGGCGAAGCCGACGAGCCGCCGGCCGGTGGTCGCCGCGGTCTTGTTGGTGACGAACCACGGCGGCTTGGGCGACATGCTGGGCTCGCCGTGCAGCAGCGCGCGGGGCGCCGGCCGGAACGGGCCGCGCAGCACGGTGCGCTCCGGAGCAGCGAGCAGCACCGCGTTGTGGACCACGCCGATCCCGCTCTGGACGTCGTCGAGGGTGTGGCCGGGGAAGGCACCCCACGTCGCGGCGGCGGTGAGGTAGCCCACGCCGGTCCAGGCGTTGATCGTGACGGTGCCGTACCGCAGGTCGGCGACCGCCTGGTCGAAGGCGGCGCCGAGCCCGGAGATGGTGCGCGGGTGCGCGATGAGGTTGACGCCGAGCGTGCCGGCGAAGCGGTCGTTCGCGGTGCGGACGGCGGTGCCGAGGAAGGCGCGCGCGTCGCCGCGCAGCTCCATGACGCCCAGGACCGGGCCGAAATACTCGGTGGTGAGCGCCGGCTCCGGGGCGGTGTCGTCCGGGTCGCCGGGTACCGGGATCAGGACCCTGGAACGGATCTGTTCGGCGTCCGGATAGGCCTGGCACGCCTGCGCGACGCGGTTGTCGCTCCCGGGGTAGTAGGCGGGCCGCGCGGGCGCTTTCCCGAGGGCTTCGCGCAGGTACTTCAGGAACGCTTCCTTCTGCGGCCAGTCGGCGCTGATCACCACGATCTGGGAGGCGATGCAGTTGTAGCCGCCGTTGTGCAGCTTCTGCGTGACCACGTGCTCGGCCTGGAAGCGCAGGTCGGCGTCGGACCACCGGCCCGGGACCACGATGGTCGGCGAGACCCCGCCGAGCTCGCTGGTGATCGGCTTGGTGAGCAGCGGGGTGCCCGCGGCCTTGCGGGCGAGGGCGGCCTCGCCGGTGCCCCAGACGATGGCGTCGTGAGTCAGGGCGCTGCCGGTCATGTGGACGTGGTCGACGCGGTCGTGGTGCACCAGGTAGGCGCCGACGTCCGCACCGCCGCGCACGATCCGGACGGCGCCGAGCTCGATCAGCGGGGCCAGCACGTTCGAGAAGACGTCGAACAGCACGTCGGTGATCGGGTTCAGCTTCAGCAGAACGACTCGGTTGTTGGCGTAGAGCTCATACAGCACGTCCAGCACCGGGATCGAGGTGATGTTGCCGGCGCCGAGCACCACGCCGACGCCGCCGGGACCGGCCGGATCGCGCAGGGCCAGACCGGCCTGCTCCCGCACCGCCGCCTCGGTCACGCCCGGCGGCATCCACACCTCCGCGGTGAACCCGCTGAGCAGCAGCCGGTCGTAGACGCCGTGCGGGAGGACCTTGACGGTGACGCGTCCGCCCGGCGCCGTGCCGAACCGGTAGCCGTCGACCGGACTGCGCCCGGCTTCGAGCGCCGCGATGCTCTCGGCCAGGACCGCGGTGGCGGTCAGGACCGCGTAGGGGCCGCTGGTCCACTCCTCGCCGCGCAGCTGGCTGCCGTCGGGCAGGCGCTTGTAGACCGCCGCCGCGCTCACCCAGGCCTCGGCGTGGGCGCCGGCCGCCTCGTGCACCCGCTGGATCAGGTCCCTGCGTTGTCGCAGCCCACAGGCCTTCCACGCCTGGACGCCGGCGGTCAGTTCGGCGAGGGCTTGATCGATCGTCGCCGCTTCCGCGGCGGGCAGGGTCGCAGTGCTCATGAGGGCCACTTCCTCGTTGTGCGTGCGCCTTAACCTACAGGCAACTAATCCCGTGTTGGTGGAGATGCTTGCGCAAGGTAAGCGGCCGACGCCATGGGCGGCGGGTGCGGGTTCCCGCGATCGTTTTGTGCGGATGCACAAGACAGACCCCCAACCACCGGTTATCATCACACCATGGACCTGAAGTCGGACGCCCCACCTGGACCAGGCGTCCGAACGGCCCCCCGGATGGACCCCCGGTCGGCGGTCAACCTGGTGGCCCAGCTGCTCGGTGCCGTCGATCCGCTGGCCGACGAGCTCACGGACCAGATCTTCGAAGCCGAGCGCGGCTACGGCGACCAGGAGCAGACCACCCACGAACGCGTGCGCACCGTGGTCCGCGACAACCTGCGCACGCTCCTGCTGGCCCTCCAGGAGAACCCGGTCTCCCTGGACGCGGCCCGCGAAGCCGGGCGCCTCAAGGCCGAGCTGGGCATCCCGCTGCCCGCGCTCCTGCACGCCTACCGCCTGGGCGGCCGCTTCATCTGGGACCGCCTCCTCGCCGCCGCCACCGGCGAGGGCCGCGCCACCGAACTCCTCTACCTGGCCTCCGACATCTGGCAGATCATCGACGACCACTCCAGCGCCGCCGCCGAGGCCTACCGCGCCACCGTCGAGGACCAGACCCTGCGCGACACGGCGGCCCGCTCGGCGATGCTCACCACCCTGCTCGACGGCAGCACCACCTCCGCACCCCGCGCCGCCGAGATAGTCAGGGTGCTGCGACTGGAGGGCGGCGGCCCGCTCGTCGTGGTCAACGCCGAGCCCGACCAGGACGACGGCCTGCCCGCGGGCACCGCCGCGAAACTCCGCACCCTCGGCGCCGCCTCGGAATGGACCCGCCTGTCCGGGGCCGCCGTGGGCCTGCTCCGCCTCCCGCACGAGCGAACCATGCCCGCCGCCACAGACCTGCTGACCTCCATAGCGACCACCCGCATCGGCGTCAGCCGGCCCTTCCGCTCCCCGGCGGACGCCACCCGCGCCTGGCGTGAGGCCCAGGTGGCGACCCGCTGCCTGCCGACCGGCGCGCACGGTGCCCACGCCTACGGCACCGCACCGATAGCGCTGCTGGTGGCGTCAGCACCCGACGCCGCAGCCGACATGGCCCGCTCGGTGTTCGCGGCGCTGGAGGCCCTGCCGCCGCCGGAGCAGGCGACGCTGCTGGACACCCTGGACACGTGGTTCTCAGCCGGCGGCTCGACGACCAAGGCCGCGGAGCTGCTGCACTGCCACCGCAACACGGTGCTCTACCGCCTCAACCGCATCGGTGAGCTGACCGGACGGCACACCACCGACGCGGTGGGTTCGGCCGAGCTGTACGCGGCGCTGCGGGCGGTTCGTCAGGGATCTGCGACGGCCGGGTGAGCCAGGACCGCAGGGCGACCACGCCGGCGGGGCGACCGACGACGACACGGTGACCGACGTCGACACGGTGACCGGACACGGCAGGGCGCCCGGCTGGAGGTGCCGGGCGCCCTGCTCCCCTCTGTTCAGCTGGCTGTGCAGACTGGAACCGGCGTCGTGTTGCTGCCGGTGAAGCTCGCCTGGAGTCCGAAGGACGTGTTGCCTCCGGCGGGGATGGCGGCGTTGAAGCTCTGGGCGGTGAAGGTCTCGCTCTGCCCCGAGCGGGTCTCGGTCGCGTTCCAGGAGTTGGTGACCTGCTGGTTGCCGGCCCAGGTCCAGCCCACCTGCCAGTTGTGCGTCGCCGCGGTACCGGTGTTCGTGACCGTGACCAAGGCCGTGAAGCCGTTGCTCCACGAGCTCTGCACCGCGTAGGTGGCCGTGCAGCCGGCGTTGGACACAGTGCCCTGAGTGGTCGCGGTCACCGCGGCCGAGGCCGACGACGTGTTCCCGGCGGCGTCGAAGGCCTTGACCGTGTAGCTGTAGGCGGTCGACGGCGTCAGGCCGGTGTCGGTGAAGGACGTGGTGGTGGTCGTGCCGGCCAGGGTTCCGCCACGGTAGACGTTGTACCCGGCTACGCCCACGTCGTCGGTCGCGGCGGTCCACGACAGCGTCGCCGAGGTCGACGTCGTCCCGGTCACGGCGACCTGGGTCGGCGCGGTCGGCGGCGTGGTGTCCCCGCCACCCCCGCCGCCGCCCGAGAAGCCGGGTGCCTTGATCGAGGCCAAGTAGCCGTCCTTCACGGTGTCGACCGTCTGCCAGTCGCCCTGGAGGATCCCGCCGGTGTCACCGGAGTCGGGGTTCCACGACCAGAACGTCCACTGGTAGGAATCCGCGCCGGCGGAAGCCGTCGGCCGCAGGTACTGAACCAGACTCTTGAGCCACACCTGGTCGGTCGTCGCGGTCAGAGTGGTCCCGAACTCGCCGACCCACACCGGCGCGGTGTTGGAGTCGAACAGGTAGCCCCAGTTCTTGCCCCAGATCCCGGGCATGTTCGACGGGAAGGAAGGATCGGTGAACCACGGCTGACTCGCCACGCTGGTCGCGTAGTCGTGCGCCGAATAGACCAGCTGGTTCGGCACGTTCAGCCGCACCGGATAGGTCGCAGCCCCCTGCAGGTTCCCGCCCCACCAATACGAACTGCCATTGAAGGTCTGGATACCCTCCACGAAGATCAGCAGATGCGGATTCACGCCGAGCACCGCGTTTCCGGCCCGCTCAGCCGCCAACCGCCAGTCGATCGTGGTGTCGCCGCACCCCCAGCACGCCGGATCGTGCGGCTCGTTGTGCAGATCGATCCCCACCACAGCCGTGTTGCCCTGATAGCGCGTGGCCAGCGCCTTGAGGTCGGTGATCCAGGTCGTCTCCGGCACCGACGCCGTGTACCACAGCGCCGACTGGCCGCTCGAATCCGGCCGGTGCCGATCCAGAATCACCCGCAGCCCGATGGACCCGGCATAGTTGACGATCTTGTCCATCACCTGCAGCGAGGTCAACCCCTGCAGATCAGTGTTCATCTGGTAGAAGTTGATGCTGTTCGGCGACGTCCCCGCCTTGAAGATGTCATCGCTATAAGGAAGTCGAATCGTGTTGTATCCCAACGACTTCATCTGGTCCATCATGCTCTTGTAGTCCCGCGACCAAAGACCATGCGTCACATAGTTGTTCGTCTCGAAACCGAACCAGTTGACACCGGCGATCCGCACCGCCTGGTTGTTCGCGTCGAGGATTTCCCGCCCACTCGTGTGCCAGTATCCACTGCCGGCCGCAGCCGCAGCCGTCGCCCCGGAAGCCGAGTCCGCGCCGCGGACAGCTTCCGATTGCGCACCAAGGGCAGTCGTCGCCATCGTCACGGCCAGTGTTCCGGCCGCGAGAAAGGCGAGGAGAGCTCTGATTCCCTTCATCAAGACTCCAGTTGCGATGGGGATCGGTCGCGTTTACTTAAGGCTTGGCGGAGAGATTGAGCAATCAGGCGGCCGCCGACGGATCATGACGCCGGCCTGTGGCGCCCGGAAACACGCACGTCACAGGCATGGAGCCGACCGCCTGGGCCTCCGGGGAGTCATGCAACTTTCACGCGCGCGGCGCCAGCCAGGCAGCGGAGTGCCCACCCGCATACATGCCGCGCAGGTCTCGGCGATCTGAGCGGCGAAAGCGGCGGCGCGTTCTCCCAGGCCGTCGTGCTGGCCCGGCGGGCTGTCGCATTCGGGCGTTCAGCGCCGAAGCCGGCAGCCTTCAGGCGGCGATCAGCCGTTCCAAACCGTCCAACAGCAGATCGAGTCCGAACTCGAACTCAGTCTGGTCGTCACACCAACCGAGCGTGCTGTCCGGATCATCGTGCACCGCATCGAGCAACATGGCGGCGAGATGAGGAAGCCGGTCGGCCATGAGTTGGAATGCGGCCGGGTCGGGGGCCGCGTCGGCATTCGGCGGCGTGAAAAGCTCCTGGTTGAACCCCAGAGCGCGGCTGCCCAGAGCGTGGAGCGCATGGTGCGACTGCTGGTAGGTGAAGCCGCCGGTCTTCATGAGGGCGAGCACGGAGTCGTAATAGTCGAGCACTGACAGCGGTGTGTCGGTGCGGGTCTGGAACACGGCCGGGGCCCACGGATGCCGGAGGAAGACCTCGCGGGCGGCCAGGATCCTGGTCCGCAGCACCGCTTTCCACTCGGCCGGCTCCGTCGGCGGCGCGATCTCGCGGACCGCCTCGTTGATCTCGCCCATGACGACCTCGACCACGCCGTTGAGCACGTCCTCCTTGTTGTGGACGTGGTGGTACAGCGACATCGCCTCCACCCCGAACTCCTCGGCGAGGCCGCGCATGGTGACGGCCTCGATGCCGAGCCGGTCGGCCAGCGCGGCGGCGGCGCGCAGCACCCGGTCGCGGGTCAGCGGCGTACGGGGCCTGGATTCCTGCTCGGCTTCGGTGGTCATCTCGGCGTCACCCGTCTTTGGTACCCGTGCTCTCGTCGAGATCGTACTGCCCTGCCCGCGGCGCGCCGCCCGACCGATTGACGTCCTTACGCCGTAAGGCTACCTTACAACGTAAGGGAACCTTACGGCGTAAGGAGGGGAGGGACTGTGCGAGCATTCATCCGCCACAGGTTCGGGGGGCCGGAAGTCCTGGAACAGGTGGACGTCGAGGTGCCGACGCCGACAGCGGACCAGGTGCTGGTCCGCGTCCACGCCACCTCGGTCAACCCGTACGACTGGCATCACCTCAGGGGCGAGCCGATCCTCGCGCGCCTCGTGCCCGGCGGCCTGGGCCTGTTCCGCCCTCGGCTGACGAGCGCGGGTTGCGATCTGGCGGGCCGCGTCGAAGCGGTCGGCAGTGCGGTGACGCGCTTCGCCCCCGGAGACGACGTGTACGCGCTGCTGGAGCAAGGCGGCTTCGCGGAGTATGCGTGCGTATCGCAGGACATGTTGTCACCGATGCCGAGCAACCTCAGCCACGAGCAAGCCGCGACGGTACCGATGGCGGCGATGACCGCGTTGCTGGCCCTCCGCGACGACGGCCGGCTCCAGAGCGGCCAGGAGGTCATCATCACCGGCGCGACCGGCGGCGTCGGCAGCTTCGCGGTCCAGATCGCCGTAGCGATGGGCGCGCGTGTCACCGCCGTCTGCGGAAGCCGGAACCAAGCCCTCGCCCGCAAGCTCGGCGCCGCCCGCGTCCTCGACTACGCCACCACGGACTGCACCCGCAGCGGACGCCACGATCTGGCCCTCGACCTCGCCGGCCGCACCACCACCCGGGCCTGGCGCCGCGGCCTGAACCCCGAGGGGACGCTCGTGATCGTGGGCGGTCCGCCCGGCCGCTGGTGCCAACCGATGACCCACGTGATCGCGTCCGTCGCGGCGGCACCGCTGGGGCCGGAACGGGTCGTGGGGACCGACATCGTGGGCTGTTCGCAGAAAGCTGAGTTGCTGACCGCGCTGACGAGCCTGATCGAGGCCGGTGCGGTCATCCCGGTCATCGACCGGACGTACGCGTTCGACGAGTTGCCGGACGCGATCCGCTATCAGGAGCAGGGCCATGCTCGCGGCAAGGTGGCCGTCAAGATCCACGGAGAAGGCGAGGGCTCGCTTTAGCTGTGCTGGAGCCTCTGCCACCGACCTCTGCGAGGCAGCCCCGCGCGGACGGCGAACCAGTGAATGCCGCCGGACCGAAGTCCGGCGGCATTCAGCGTGTTCCAGCAGAACTACGCGAGGGCCGGGTCACCGCGCACGCGCGAGCACCTTGGCCCGGGCGGGCTTGGCGTGCGCCGTGGTCGCCCTGATCGGCCTGGCCGTGGAGCGGCGACCGGCCGCTGCCGTAGTGCGCGACTGGGTGGTCCGCTTGGCCGCGGTGGTCCTCGAAGTCGGCTTCTTGGCCAGCGGCTTGAGCTGCAGGCGCTGGGCGGGGCTCTGCGCCGCGGTCCGGCGGACAGCGGGCTTCTTGGTGGTCGCGGTGACAGCCGTGCGGCGCTTGGCCGCCGGCGTCGCGACCGTACGGCGCTTCGCTGCCGACGTCGTCACCGTGCGGCGCTTCGCCGCCGGCGTCGCGACCGTACGGCGCTGGGCCGCTGTGGTCGTGGCGGTACGGCGCTTGGCCGCCGGGGTGGTGACGGTGCGGCGCTTGGCCGTCTGCTTCTGGGCCGTGCGCTTGACGGGCCTCGGCTTCTCAGTGGCGTCCTCGATGGACTTCACCGCTGTCTGGATCGATTTGATCGCGTTCAGCGCGGTGCGTTTACTGGCATAGCCGATGGACTTGGCGATGGCTGCACCGTTGCCGGCGATCATGTCGAAGCTGTACTTGGTGCCGCGTTTGCGGAGTACGAATTTGGTAGGCATCGCTGCCTCCTTGGTAACGGAGCCGGCCGGGTGGCCGGGCTTGGTCCGTGGTCCAACGATCACATCGGTCCAGAAACAATGCATTCTTTCGGGCCCGTGGAACGGTTTCGGGGGCGGCGGCGAGCAGATCTGAAACGTCGGTGGCCCTTTCGACCTGGTCGGTTCGGTGGGACGGCGCGCGGAAAGGACGTTCATTCCATTGGAGTATTCCGGCTGGCGGGGTCGCTCGCGATGCTCGAACGGGTCTTCGAGGACGGGCTCCGTCGGTGGTCGCCCGAATGGCGTGCTGTTGCGCGGCATCGGCTGCGGGACCACGGAACCATGCGGGCATGAGTCGATACATCTATGAGCTGGCGCGGGACCATCGGCCCGACGTGGACACCACGGCCGACGAGAGTTGGCACATCGTCCGGCTGGACGATGAGAAGGACCCTGAAAGGCTTCACACGCTGTGCGATCGCCAGTTGGAGGCGCCGGTCGAGCACTGGAAGGTCGAGTCGCTGAAGGACCTTGAGACGATGACGTGCGAGCAGTGCCAGACGCGGCTCGTGGCCGAGTCCGGTCGCGAGGCGGCCTGAGGGTTCGCGCGCGTTCGGCTACCGGGCCCGCGACGATGATCACGGGCGCCGAAAACTGGTGCGAGGCCAGCGTCATCGCATGAGAGCATCACCCCGTGAACCAGCCCGGGATAGCCCCGCCGAAGGACTGGACCGACCATTTTCGGGGGGACTTCGAAATCCACGTCACCGTCGCCGCCGCCACGCCCGCCGAACACGCGGCTCTGAGCGCATGGGCCGATGCGCGCGGCGTGAAGTTCTCGCACATCGTGCTGGCGCGCGGCGTCATGGCCTCGCAGCCGATGCTCACCGCCCGCACTGCCGGGACGCTCGGCAGTGTCAGCCGCGCTGCGGACATGCTGGTCGCGGGGCTTGGGGAGGCGGACTTCGACGTGGTCCGCATGAAGATCGAGGCCTCGCCGCACGCCGACGGCGTGCCCGCGACGGCTGTCGAGGCAGATGCGCTTCCCGCCGAGTTCTACTTCGAGCATCACGTGAAACTGGTCCTGGAGCCGGGAGCCGACGAAGCAGCGCTCGTCGCCCTCGCGGTGGCGCACGACGCACATGTGTCACGTAACGCTCGGCGTAGCCGGAGCGACGGATGTGTCGAACGGTTCGTCACGCAACGATGCCGTCTGGTGGGACGCGACGAGGCGGGCGAGCGGCTGGGGCTTCTCACTGCCGCCCTGGCTGATGCAGGTCTGGAGATCGCATCGGTGGAGCGCGAGTACGTGGTGCACGACAGCGCGCCGGCCGTCGACGCGGGTTGGATTGAAGCGAAGGGGGACAAGCCGTGAAATGGCTGCGGAACAAGCTCGGAGACGAAGCAAACGCAAGCGACGCCGATTCGTCCCCTGAGACGTCGCCGTCGAGCCCGGAGGATCCCCCCACCACCTGGGATTCGCTGGGTCGCGGCTGGTGGCACGTGGGGCAGAACCCTGAGGTGCCGAGCACCCCGCTGACTGACCCCATCCGCGTGGGCAACCAATATCCGGCGACGATCACCACCGTCGCCGCGGAAGGGGTCTCCCAGCGTCTCGTCTTCGATCCGTCGATGAAGCATCACGATGTCGCCTTGCGGGCGAGCGATCCCCAGTTCGCGGAGGCCGGGCAAGGCGAGCGGTGGTACGCGGCGCGGCGGGCGGCGATGGCGGCGGCCCTGGCCGCCGTGGCCGGGAGCGAGTTCGTGGACGCCCTCGTCCTGCGCGGCAGCATCCTGCTCAAGACGTGGTTCGGCGACGCCGCTCGCGAGCCCGGCGACCTCGACTTCGTGGTGGACGCGGCCGGCTGGACACTGCCCGATCCCCGGACGGAGCGGTTGTTCGACGAGATCGCCAGCGGCGCGGAAGAGGCTGCCCGCGGTGGCGGAGTCGTCAAGATCCACGCCTCGGCGGCTCTCAGCGATGAGATCTGGACCTACGACCGGGTTCCGGGGCGGCGGCTCGTGCTGCCCTGGAGCGCCGAGGGCTGCCCGGACGGCAGCATCCAGCTCGACTTCGTTTTCGGAGAGAAGCTCCCGGCGCCCCCTGAGCCCGTGGAGATCGCGGCCGACGGCGGGACGCCGGCCGTGGTGCTGGCCGCGACCCGTGAACTGTCGCTGGCCTGGAAGCTGCTGTGGCTGGTCTCCGACGCGTATCCGCAGGGCAAGGATCTCTACGACGCGGTACTGCTCGCCGAGTCCACGCCGCTGTCGTTCGAGCTGCTGCGTGACGCGTTCTGCGCGGACGGCGGCGAATACGTCGGCCGGCCGGTCACGATGCGCTCGATACGCTCCGAGATCGAAGACATCGACTGGTCCGGATTCGAACTCGACTACCCGGACTTCGACGTCGACGACAACGACATGCGTCAGCGGCTGCTGACCGCGATCGAGCCGACATTCCTGGTGGCGGGCGTCCTTCCCAGCGAGTACCAGCAACGGGTCCGGTGGCTCGCGCCGCTGATCGAACGGTGCCGTTTGGCACGTTCCGGAGGCGGCCCCGAGAAGGTGCACAAGGTTCTCCTACGGAACAACGCGCGGTTCGGCACGGCGATCATCGTGACCCGTGAGCTTGACGAGTCGAAGTCCTTGACCGTGGAAGAGGCGGCGCAGGAGGCGCTGGCGTCGTCGGCCTGGCAGGGGTGGATTCACGGAATACTGCTGCGGAACCCGCAGATGGTCACGAAAGATATAGAGGACGTTCGCGCGGCTGAACTGAACAGTTGATGTTCTGCCGCCGCTGTCACGAGTCGCCGGGCTCGATGCCGAGCGCTGTTTGAGCCGTGGGGCGCATGGCCGCGGTCAGCTGGGTGGGCGTCTCGCCGGCGTATCTGATCACGTCGCGCGTCAGATGGCTCTGGTCGGCGTAGCCGTGCACGGCTGCGATCTCGGCGAGCGGGCGTCGTCCGAAGTTCATCGACGCCCGCTCGAATCGGATCACCCCCGCCAGTTGTTTCGGCGTGAGCCCTATGTGTTCGCTGAACGTCCGGGCGACGTAGCGGTGGCTCCATCCCGACGCGGATACAAGGCTGCTGATACGGATGGTGCCCCCGCTCGTCGCGATCTCGCGGCACATCCCCACCACCCATTCGGGCGCCGGGTTCCTTCGCCGCGGGAACTCCAGCAACGACCGCTCGACCAGAGCGAACCGCTCACTCCACGACCGTGCAGAGGCGAGCTTGTCGGAGAAGGTGCGACCCCATGACGGCAGCAGGTCGTCAACGGTCAGCACCTGCCCCGCGACCTCGCGTCCCGGCACCCCGAGCAGTCCGCTGAGCGCGATCGGCGTCAGATACACCTGCACGCAGTCCTGCCGGCGCTCGAACCGCGTCGTGGCGCAGCCGGTCGACAGGCCCGCGAGAAACGATCCGTACGCGACGCCTTCGATCTCAAGCCGGTCGCCGAAGGACAGGACGAGCGGAACCAAACTCCCGGCGGGCTGACGACGGCACACCGGAACGGCCGACAGCTCGGACATCCCGACCACGCCGGCCACGAGACCGCGCAACGCAGGGTGGGTCCGGTGCCGGACGACCTCGATGCGATGCGCGGGTTCCACGCGGGCATTCTCCCCGGTCAATTTCGTTCAAGCCAGCACCGCGACCCGGTCGCCACACTCGTGACCACCCGATCAAGGAGAACATCATGCGCAACCTCGTGATCGTCGAGTTCCTGAGCGTCGACGGAGTCATGCAAGGACTCGGCTCCCCCGACGAGGACACCGACGGCGGATTCACTCACGGAGGCTGGGGCGCTCCCTACGCCGCCGCCATCCACGAGGCCGTAGCGGAGCAGCCGAACAACACGTCGGCGTTCCTGTTCGGCCGGCGGACCTACGAGAAGATGGCGGCTTTCTGGCCCACCCAACCGGAAACGAACCCGATGGCGGTGCAGCTGAACACGACACCGAAGTACGTCGCGACAGCAACGATGAGTACCTTCAGCTGGCAGCAGACGCAGGCCCTCCACGGCGAACTCACCGAAGCGGTCGCCAAGCTGAAGGCAGACGGCGACGGCGACGGCGACATCGTCGTGCTGGGCAGCGGCCAACTGGTCCAACAGCTGATGCACCATGACCTCGTCGACCAACTCCGCCTGTTCGTCCACCCGCTACTCCTGGGCACAGGCAAGCGCCTCTTCCGCGAACTGCCCGACCCGCGGCGGCTCACGCTCATCAGCTCCGCGACCACGAGCCTGGGAACAGCTGCGCTCACCTATGACGTCTTGCGCGACTGAGCCGATTGCCAGGCACAGACGCGAAAGGCTAGGGATACACCCCGTCAGCCAGCCTGCTCCCGGTACCAGCCCGCCAGCGCGGCGACCGTAGCCTGCAATATTCCGGCGGTCAGAGCCCCCGCGATGTTCCCGTCTCCGAACCGCTCCGACCGGATGACTGTCGTAGCGAGGCGAACAGCGTCGGCCGGGCTCACCGTGCCATCGGCGCCAAGGACGGGAGGCTTCCGTTGCATCCAGTGATACAGGGGCGTGACGGCGCCGAGTTCCACCAACAGCCGACGCGCCGTCTCGACCCGCGCGCCGTACTGGGGATACCGCTCCTGCCAGACGCAATCATCAGGCGCGTGCGGCCGATTCCGAAAATCCTCATCGAGCTCCATGAGCGCACGCCAGGCATCAGATCGCTCGACATCCAACGCTGCGATGAGTGTGGCATCGTCCGGGTCGCCATCCTGAGTCATCGCAACACCCTACGTGGCTGTGCCGATCTGATGGTCGCTCAGTAGCAGTGTGGCTACCTCGTGGTCGTCACGCGTTTATTGTGGTGGAGCTGATCTTGCGGTATTTGAACACCCTGACCTGTCGGAAAGGCTCTGACCGCGATGCAGGCCGACCAGAGCGACGGTACTCGATCGTCAGCGCCGTTCAGCCTGCCGATACTCCGATGGAGGCACGCCGGTCCATCGCCGGAATGCCCTGGTGAACGCCGAAGGTGTGGCGAAGCCCAGTCGGCGCGCGATCGCGGTCACCGGCAGTCCGGGCTGGGCGAGCATGGCCAGGGCACGCTCGCGGCGAACCGCGTCGGCCAAGGCCGCGAACGAAGTGCCTTCCTCTTCCAGCCGCGACTGCAAGGTACGAGGGCTGACAGCCAGCGCCTTCGCCACCTCGGCCAGTCCCGAGACGTCATCGGCGAGCAGTTCCGAGGCCGCGGCGGCCCACGGCATTCGCCGATCGGCGACGCGACGTTCGGCGTACGGTCGCAGCATCGACCTGACGACCGGGTCCGCATGGACGAGTCGAGCACGCAGCGCGGCATCGCCGAATCGGCATGAGTCGCCGGGTTGGGCGAACGCCACCCGGCCGAAGACCTCCTCGAAGACGCCCCGGTCGCCCGGATCGGGTCTGGCGAGCGTGACCAGCGATGGAACCGCCAGCCCGTCGGTCAGACGGTGGATCGCCCGGGTCAGTATCGCGAAACACGCGTCCACGGTGTCCGGGTGCGAGGACCGGCCGTCCGGCGACCGCAACGAGACCGTCACCCCGGACGGCTGCCGCGCCACGACGATCCGGTCCCGGTCGACCAACGGGTGGAACCGCTCGAGATCGTCGAGCATCGCGGCGACGTCGGGGCAGTTGATGATGATCGGCGCGAGCAGCCCGCCGAGGACCGTCGTCTCCGTCCAGGACGCGAACACGAGGCCGGGATGCGGCAGCCCCGCACACCTCAACGCCTCCCACGCCTCGTCAACGGATGCCGCGACCACATCGTGTTCCTCGGCGAACCGCTTGACCTGTGCGCTGATCGGGTCTGCGTTCAAAGGCAAGTGGTTCGCGTCCACGGGGCAGCGGTGTCCTTCTCAAGAGTTCGAGCATGGCGACATGGAACTGGACAAGCCGGCCAAGCCGCTTCTCACCTACGGAACCTATCCGACCCTAGTCCTGATAACCGGCGCGGGGCTCTGGGCAGCCCTGGCCCGGAACCTCGATCGGAACGCCGTGATCGGCCTGCTCACGGCGGTGACCATCGTGATCGTCTTCGCTGTCGAGCGGATCAACCCCCTGCTGGATCGCTGGGCCATGACGAAGCAGAGCCTTCTCCAGCGCGACCTGCCTTTCATCGGACTCGCCGTCGTCGTCGAACAGATCGCCACGACCGCGGTGTCGCTGATCGCCGCAGCGACCGTGCGCGATGACGGCTTCGGTCCGTTGGGGCGGATGCCGCTGATCGCCCAGGCAGTCTTCGCGCTCCTCGCGCTCGACCTGCTCTGGTACGCGTACCACCGTGCAGCGCACACGTTCTCGCGGATGTGGCGCGTCCACGGCCTCCACCACTCTCCATCACAGCTCTACGTGCTGATGCACCAGGTCTTCCACCCCCTGGACCTGCTGGTCTCACGGTTCGTCATCTCGCTGGTCGTCTTCAAGTTCACCGGCATCGGACCGGATGCGGCGTTCATCGCGATCGCCGTGCTGGGTTTGCAGCAGACGGTGAGCCACGTCAACAGCGACATTCGGACCGGATGGGTGAACTACCTGCTGATCGGCGCAGAGACCCACCGTTACCACCACGCCGCAGAGGCGCCCGCCAACTACGGATCGGTCGTCCCGGTCTGGGACATCCTCTTCCGGACCTTCGCCTACAACCCCCACCGCATCCCGGATCAGATGGGACTGATCGATCCGACCGCGTACCCCGACCCGCGTGGCTTCCACGCCGCACTCGCCTGGCCGTTCCAACGCGCCACATCCTGAGCACCATGGCCTCGGGCCCAACGGCAATCACATGATCCCTTCTCGGTGATCGCCAGCACACCATCGCCGACGCTTTGAGCGATCGAGTCCGCCGCGAGCTGCGTTGCCGCGATGCGAGTACTGAACTGCCGAGCCTGGACACCGCCTGACCGGACGCCAATCCAAACGGTTCGAGCACGTGACGGGCACGCGGCCCGAGTCAGTCCCATAACGCGAAGAACCCTGGTCCGGGAAAACGTCCCGACCAGGGTTCCAGCTATTCATATCTTCGATGGAACTGATCTTGCGCTACGTCGGTGCTCGAGTCGAGCCGACGCTGACTGCGGTGGTCGCTGCGGCGGCGACATGGTCGACATTCCCGACCATGTGGGGGCCGATGCTGGACGAGGTGTGGGGCTTTCTTCGGGGCGACCCTCCGACGGGACTCTACAAGCAGGGTCACAACATCATGCTCTACAAGGACGACGTTCCCAACGTCGAAGTCGGCGTCCAAGTAAGCAGCACATTCAAGCCCGTCGGTCATGTGATCGCCTCAACCCTGCCTGGCGGGCTTGTCGCCACGGCGACCCACCCCGGCCCGATCAGCAAGATCGGCGACACTCATCAGGCGGTGCGCGAGTGGAGCGAGGCGAACGGGTACCGGCTGGCCGGCGCCCACTGGGAGGTCTACGGCGACCCCGACCCGTCGACCGGCGACTTCGAGGTGGACGTGTTCTGGTCGCTGGCGGCACCTGACCCCGAAAAGGCGGGAGCCTGAGCGACCACGCGAGCTGAACCGACGATCCCCGATGCTCCCATATGGCATGGCCCTGCTTTGTGGTGATTCGTGGAGCTGATCTTGTGCTACTTGAACACCGCGGACAATTCGGTCGCCCTCAGCCTGGTTGGATTCGCCGACCCGACAGCGACGCGTCCCTACACTAGGACCGTGCCCAAGCCCAAGCCCCGCAAGAAGAAGCACGCTCACTCTCACGCCAAAGCGAGTCGTTCGGGGAACCCGGCCGTTCGGCGTGCCGAGGAGGAAGCGGCGCAGGAGCGGGCGCTCGCCAGGTCCGAATGGTCATGGGCGAACTCGTTCACGGGGTTTCCGGAGGAGGAGATCGACCAGGAAGCCATGGACAACGCGAAGGCCGATGCTGAGCCAGTCATCGCGGAGTTGGTGGCTGCGGATATGCCGGTGTCCTGGCTTGAGGACGAGTTGTGTCGCCGGCTGGGCCGTGCGCTCACCGCCCAAAACGCCCGGCACGCCGCGCAGCTTGCATCAGGCGAGGTGCTGGTCTTGGACCAGGACACGTACAGCCCGGGCCAGCTCATGGACGCCTTCGCTGAGGAAATCGCGTTGGAGGCGGTCAGAGCCATCGCAGGCGTCGACGATCCGGAAGAGCAGCAGAGCAGATGGCGCCTGCTACTGGCGGTGGCCAGGATCGTCCCCTATCCGGACGCCCGGATCCCGATCGGCGCCGTCGAGGATGTGCGGAACTCCGTCGTGCAGTTCCCTGACGCCTCGATGGTCACCACGCCCACCGGGCCCGCATTGTGGTGCCGGGACGTATTCGGAACGCGCTTCGGCATTACTGCGCCGTTCACCGCCCCCGAGGGCCCCGACCGGTGGTACCTGTGGGACATCGATGCATGCAGCGGCGAGGCGTACACCGTCGGCGCCGGCTATTTCCCCACCTCGGCCCAAGCGTTCTCGGCGTGGCAGGAGGCGGTCGGACCGGACGCGGCAGCCCGAAGCCACCTCGAACCGATCTCCGACGCCGACCTGGCAGACAGGATTCTCCCGCTGGCCGGCGAGCTCGACCTCGGAGGCGAATCCGAGTCGCAATATGCCGAATTCCACCGGTGCCGCCGCCTGGCGCACGAACTCCGCGTATCAGAACTCCGAGGCGACACCACCGGCACCGGCCCGGCGCCCCAAGGCCCCGAAACCGTGAACGACCCCTGGATCGCCGAGTTCGCAAACTGGCGGGCCAAGCATCGCCCGGGCCAGAAGGTAGTGCCCGACGACTTCCCGAGCGATGGGGAACCGCTCACCGATGACCAGGTCTACGACGAACTCGCCTTCATCTGGATCAGCGATGAAATCCCCGGCCTCGCCCACACCTGCTCACCACACCGGATCGCCCTGACCTCCCGCAGCATCGGCGACCTCTACGACACCGAAACCGCCGACGTCCTCCGCCGCCTCCTACCGGACCTGGCGACCTGGCTGGCCGAACGCGCCGCCCTCCCACCCCATGCCGCGGACCGGGTACGGGCCTGCGCCGAACGCGCAGCACGGTCGGATGCCGAACTGGATGAGCACGC